>CADCWL010000222.1 GCA_902806405.1 uncultured Thermomicrobiales bacterium
GCCCGCGCCGCCGAATGGAGCCGGGGGAGGGTACGGCCGGTATGGATGACCTCGGCACGACGTCCTTCTCTGCCCGCGACCCGCCGCGACCGGGGACGGTCGGGGACCGCACCCTCGGGATGCCCCTGGGTCGCGATCGCGGCGCTACGCGCTTTTTCCGTCCGGCGGCCGGGCCGCCGAACCCGACCGGGCTACGGGCTTTTCGGACGAACGACGTTTCCAAGGAGTAACGATGCACCGGTTCTTGCGACCTTTCGGCGCCCTGGCGGCGCTTCTCGCCGTTTTGGCGACGGGCTTCGGTCCCGTCGCCGCCCAGGAGATCGACAGCGCGTTCAGCGACACATTGATCCACGACGACGGCTACCCGGAGGTGGCGGTCACCGTCCGGCCGGACGGGGTCGAGGCCCCGGCCGAGGTTGCGGCCGGCCCCCACGTCGTCACGTTCGAGGTCGTGGGTGACAACATCGTCGGCTACGTCAACCTCGTCCGGATGCCGGCGGGGTTGAGCGACGACGAGCGCCAGGAGCAGATGTTCGCGGCCGGGGTCGAGGACCAGCCGCAGCCGGGCTGGGTCTACTTCGGCGGCACCAACACGCCGGAGCCGGGCGAGACGGCGACCTTTATCGCCGACCTCGCGCCGGGCGAGTACCACTGGGCCGCCTCCACCTACGTCCCCGAAGACCCGGCGGAGGGCGAGGCGTTCGAGGAGGTGTTCCACTTCGCGCCGCTGACAGTTGTCGACGCGTCCGGGTCGCCGGCCGCCGGCGGGACGACGCCCGCGGCCGTGGCCGAGCCGCCGGCGACGGTCGGGCTGGAGATGACGGACGACCTCCGCTACGTCGTGACGCCGGGGTCGGTGCCGGCCGGGCCGCAGGTGTGGAGGATCGCCAACACGGGCCAGCACCACGCCCACCACGTCGTCATGATGCGCGTCCCGGACGGGGTCACGGCGGAGCAGATCGGCGGGGAGTTCACTTCCCTGATGAGCGGCACCCCGCCTGCCGGCGAGCCGCTGATGGCCCAATTTACGTGGGTCGGCTACGCCGCGCTCCAGTCGGGCGGGTCGACGACCTGGGCCGAGTTCGACCTGGAGCCGGCGACTTACGCCGTGATCTGCTTTATCCTCGACCCGGCCACCGGTCTCCCCCACCTGGCGAACGGGATGGTGACCGTGTTCGAGGTCGCGTAGCGTGCCCCTCTGCGGGGGTGTCGCCGCGACCGGCCCCCCTCGTCCCGTGTCCCCCTCGCCCGCCGCGGCGGGCGAGGGGGACACGGGACCCCGTCGCGCTCGTTGCCGGAGCTCCAAGGGGTCGGATCATCGCGCGGAGGGGTCGATGGGGTGCGTCGTCTCCATGCGGTGCGACGGGTGGGGCCGACGAGGGGTCGAGGCCCGTGCGGAGCACCCTTCACCGCCGCCCCACGACCCGCGACCAAGGAGGCTGCAAGGGGTCGACCGTGCCGAAGGCCGACCTCGGAACGGGAGTCTGCACCAGGAGGCACGATGGAGCCGAGGACGATCGGGAGTGCCCGCCCGAACCGCGAGCCTTCGGCGAGCCAGCGCCACCGGTCGGCGTCGCCGGCCGGCACCCGCGCTAGGTCGTCCGACCGGTGATCTATTCTCCGTCCCCCTCCCGGGTGTCCGCGCATCGGCACGCGGCGTGCCGATGGCGACCGCTGGACGCGATCGCCCAGACCGAGGCCCGGATGCCCGCGACGACGAGCGGCCGGACAGCGTGCGGCGCGGTCGCCGCCGGTGGACCGTCCGTTTCCAACCCCGGCCGCGCGGCTGCAGGGGTAGTGGGCCGATGCCGCGCGTCGGAGCATCCGCGTACCGCTTGCCGATCCATCTCCCGTCCATCTATGGAAAATGGACGAACCGCCGGTTCGTTCGGGACCACCGCGGGGCTGCCGTGGCGACGAGACGGCACGGTGATCGAAGGTGGACGCCCTGGCGGCGTCCGAGGGCCCCGGGGTGGGGCTGGTGTGCGTGTCCGCGATGACGACCGATCGGGACGAGGGGGCGGGGACGCCGCGCGCACGGTCCAAGATCTGGATCGAGCGCGGGGGTCGGGTGCTCCTCTCCGAGTGGCGGGTCGAGCTGCTGGAGGCGGTCGAGGAGACGGGGTCGTTGGCGGCCGCCGCCGAGCGACTCGGCGTGCCGTACCGGACCGCCTGGGAGCGGGTCCGGGAGACGGAGGCGGGCCTCGGTGTCCGCCTGCTGGCGACGGAGAGCGGCGGCGCGGCGGGGGGTGGCAGCCGGCTGACGTCGGAGGCGCGGGGCCTAATCGCGCGCTTCCGGCGGGTCACCGCGGGAGTCGCGGAGGAGATCGAGCGGCGCTTCCGGGACGAGCTGGACGACGTCCTCCGGTAGCTTGCCCCTTTGACGGCGTCATGCAGCGTCGTGCATAACGGGAGCGACCACGGAACGGTCGGGGGTGGGTCGTTCGGCGGCGGGGCGATCGACAGGGCACGGCGATCGCGCCGACGGGGAGGAACAGGCGATGGCGACCGGCGAACCGGCGTTCCGGGTGGTGTGCGGGCGCCGCGGTGGTCAAGTCCACTCCTGGTTCCTGGCGGCGACCCTTGCCGTCGGCGCCCTCCTGGCGATGGCGCCGGGGCTCGCGCGGTCGGCGGTCGGCCAGGAGGCGACGCCGGGGACCGGCCCCCGGGAGGTGATCCTGGCGACGACGACCAGCACCCAGGACTCCGGCCTGCTCGACGTGCTCGTTCCCCTCTTCCACGAGCGGACCGGTTACGACCTGAAACCGATCGCCGTCGGCTCCGGCGCCGCTCTGGAGTTGGGGGAGCGAGGGGAGGCGGACGTCGTCCTCGCCCACAGCCCGGCGGCCGAGGAGGCGTTCGTGGCGGCTGGTTTCGCCGGCGAGCGGCGGACGGTGATGGCCAACGACTTCGTTCTCGTCGGCCCGAAGGCCGACCCGGCCGGGACCTCGGGCGCGGCATCGGCGGCCGAGGCGATGGCGGCGATCGCCGGCGCCGAAGTGCCGTTCGTCAGCCGGGGCGACGAGTCGGGGACGCACGCGCTGGAGCTGCGGCTCTGGGAGGAGTCCGGGATCGCACCGGGCGGCTCGTGGTACACGGAGTCGGGCACCGGGATGGGGGACACGCTCAACATCGCCGACGACCGGGATGCCTACACCCTCGCCGATCGGGGCACCTTTCTCTCGCTGCGGGACCGACTCGACCTGGAGATCCTGGTGGAAGGTGACCGGGCGCTCCTGAACCTCTACCACGTCCTGACGGTGAACCCCGCCAACGGCCCCGCTGTCAACGTTGAGGGGGGGCGCGCCTTCCTCGGGTTCCTGCTCGACCCGGCGACGCAGGAGATTATCGGCGGCTTCGGCCTCGACCGCTTCGGGGAAGCGCTCTTCACCCCGTGCGCCGACGATGCCTGCGTGGTTCCCGCGGTGACGCCGGCGCCGCCGCCGGCCACGCCCGCCGCGTAGGGTCCGATCGGTGGGGCGGGGCGGCCCGGCTCGGCGCCCCGCGCTTTCGGGAAGGGCCAAGGGGAGGACGTTGCAGCCGTGGACGAACTCTGGCGTGGGCTGGGCGAGGCGGGCCGTCTCCTGGCGAGCGGGGACGGCGAGGTGTGGGGGATCGTCGTTCGCTCGTTGCTGATCTCCCTGGCGGCGACGGCGGTCAGCCTCGGGCTGGGCGTGCCGGTCGGGGCGGGACTGGCGCTGGCCCGCTTCCGGGGGCGGGCGCCCATGGTCGGGCTGGTCCACGCCGGGATGGGGCTGCCGCCGGTCGGCGTCGGGCTGCTCGTGAGCCTGCTGCTCTGGCGCTCGGGGCCGCTCGGCGGGCTGGGACTGCTCTACACGCCGGCGGCGATGGTCCTCGCCCAGGCGATCATCGCCACCCCGATCGTCGCCGGGCTGACGCTGGCGGCCGTCCAGGGACTCGATCCGCGGCTGCGCCTGCAGCTGCAAGCGCTCGGCGCCTCGCGGGCGCAGACGGTCGGGTGGCTGCTGCGGGAGGCGAGGCTACCGCTGCTGGCCGCGGTCATCGCCGGCTTCGGGGCGGTCATCTCCGAGGTTGGGGCGGCGATCATGGTCGGCGGCAACATCCGGGGCGAGACGCGGGTGCTGACGACGGCAACGGTGCTCGAGGTGGGGCGAGGCAACTTCGAGGTCGCAATCGCTCTGACCGCGGTGCTGCTGGCGCTGACGTTCGGCGTCACCCTGGCGCTGACCCTGCTCCAGCAGCAGCGCCGCTCGTAGCGCGGGGTGGCGGACGGGGGCGAGGGCGGGGCGCCGTCCCTATCGCTGCGGGGGATCGCGGTCCGCCACGGCGAGCGGACGGCGCTCGCCGTGGCGGAACTGGAGATCGGCCGCGGCGAGACCTTGGCCGTGATGGGTCCGAACGGGGCCGGCAAGAGCACGCTGCTCCACGTCGCCGCGCTGCTGCGCCGACCAGAGGAGGGGGAGGTGTGGATCGACGGCGAGGCGGCGACGCGGCGGGCGGAGCTGCGGCTGCGGCGGCGGACGGCGATGGTGCTCCAGGCGCCGCTCCTCTTCGACGCGAGCGTGCTCGCGAACGCGGCGGCGGGACTCCGATTCCGGGGGGTGGCGCGGCGGGAGGCGGAGCGGCGGGCGCTCGCCTGGCTGGAGCGTTTCGGCGTCGGCCACCTTGCTGGGCGGCACGCTCGGGCGCTCTCCGGGGGCGAGGCGCAGCGGGTCAGCCTCGCACGGGCCTTCGCCGTCGTACCGTCGCTGCTGCTGCTCGACGAGCCGTTCGCTGCCCTTGACGCGCCGACGCGGACCACCCTGGTGCCGGCCCTGGCGACCCAGCTGCGGGCGACGGGGACGGCGGCCCTGATCGCCACCCACGACGCGGCCGAGGCGCTCGCCCTGGCCGACCGGCTCGGCATCCTGGTCGACGGTCGGCTCGTTCAGATCGGCCCGCCCTTGGCGGTCGCTGCTCGGCCCGCGGACGAGACGGTGGCGGCGCTTCTGGACCGGGAGGGAGCGCTCTTCCGGGCGGAAAGTGCGCCGTCGAGTAGGAGCGGGGAAGACTCCGCGTGAGGCATAAGGGTGGGGGCCGAAATCTCGGCGGCGACGCCCTGTGCCGGCTCCCTTCCTCGTGCGCGATGCCTCCGGCGAGGCACGACGGACGCTGGAGCGATGCCGCGATGGAACGTCGTTGACGTGGGCAAAGTGGCATGATACGGTGACACAAGATCGTCGGTCGGCGGGCGTCCCGGTGCGGGGTGGACGCCCAGGAGCCGGTGGTTGGGACCACTTTCGAGCACCACGGGAAGGCGGAACAGCATGGCTCAGGACACGGCGGCGGCCGGCAACGGCGGCACCTCCGACGCGAGCGCCGGCGGCGGCGCGATCGGCATCGGCGACATCAATTCCGGTGGCAACAGCGGCGGCAGCATCGCCGTCGGCAACATCGGCGGCGGCGACGACGTCAAGGTCGTCTACGACAAGTACGGCAAGCCCGTCGTCGTCGATGGCGACGATGACGGCGCGGCGGTCGCGATCGACGGCGGCGACGTTACCACCTCGACCAGCCTCGACGTCTCGGCCGACGGTGGCGTGGCCATCTCCGACGCCAGCGGCGGCGACGGCAACTTCGCTTTCGTCAGCTAGACCGGAGACCGCCCCGCACGACGGGCTCCGAAGGCCAGTGGGCGAGCGCGGACACGAAGACGGCGGGGGGCGAGTGATCGCCCCCCGCCGTCTCTGTTCTGGTTGAGCGCCTGCCCTGGGCGAACCCCATTCGCGTGCGACGTTGGTCGCACGAATCTAGGGCGTGCCCGCCAGTGTCAGGGGCGCGTTCAGCGTCGTCGGACGCCGCTCCGGCGCGTTTAGATCGCTGCTGGCGGCGGGGCGAGCGCCGAGGAAGAGCCGGTCCCCCTCGCGCTTGACCAGTTCGTACTCCGCGGACGGCGTGCGGACGTCGAGCAGTTCGCAGCCTGTCTTCCCCAGGCTCTGCTGCACGCCGAGCGCCCACCGTTCCGTGCCGCAGGTGCCCGCCGGGGTTCCGTTGAGCAGGTCGGCTGCCGCGCTGGAGTGCGGGGTGACGTGCACGGCGGCCTCCACGAAGAGGGCTTCGGTCGCCCCTGGAACCGCGGCCGAGAGTGGTCCGAGCAGGTAAGGTCCTTCGACCCGGACCCCAAGCGTCGGCTCGTTACAACCCGGGTCCGCGTACACAGTGAGATCGACCGTCCACGCATCCCCGGTCAAGCGCAGGTTCCGCTTGACGTGTTGCGGTCCGCTCGTGCCGGGCGTCGCCTCGCATCCGACGCTAACCCAACGGCCCGCAACGTCCTGGGCTGTAGCCGGTGGGCTGGTTTGGGCGGCGCTACCGGGTGCAAGGGCCAGAACGGACACCAGGGTGAGCGTTGTGGCAGCAAGCGTGATCTTCATCGTGTCCTCCTTCGGTGTGGGCTCGTGGCAATTCGTCTGCGACGGTGTCGGTGCGGGCTACGGGATGGGGATGCTCGAGACCGTGAACGGCAGTTTGGGCAATCCGCCACCGCCTTCCATGTTCAACTGCGAGTTGACGACCAGCAGGCGGCCATCGCCGCACGCCGCGATGGTCGTCGGCGCACGGAAGGAGGGATGGCTGAATGCCTCGCCTACCTCGCCGCGGGTGAGGTCGGCCGAGAGGTGGACCGGCACGATCTCCCCCGGTCCGCCGCGGACAACGTAGAGGGCCCGGTCGTCGAGCAGGATGCCGTCGCCGGTCGTGAGCGTCCCGTTCCTGCTTCCGAGGTCGACCCGCGTCACCTCCCTGGTGCGGGTGTCGATCCGGTACAGATCTCCGGCGTCGTAGTGGACTGTGAGGAGGAAGCGCCCGTCGGGCGTCGCGGCGATGCCGTTGAGGTTGAAGCCGGTGCCGTACGCGATCGGCGTCCCCGTGAGGTCGAGCCACGGCTCCATCTCCCCGACCTCGTCCGCCGTCAGCGGCACCCGGAAGAGGGTGGGGCGGAAGGAATCGGTGAAGTAGGCGGCGTCGTCCGTCACCGCGACGTCGTTGATCAGCGTTCGCTCGGACGGGGGCGTGCGCAGCGCCTTGATGAGCCGGCCGGACGTGGCGTCGTAGACGAAGGCGCGTCCGGTCCGCCTGCCGGCGACGAAGAGGCGGCCTCGCCCGTCAACCTTGAGGCCGGTGACGGCGTCGCGGCCGTCGGCCCCCGGCGGGAGAAAAACCTCGGCCCCTGTTGCGCCGCTCCGAACGTTGCCGCGGAAGACGGTACCGTCCTCCGTGCTCCCGACGAAAAAGTTGCCCGACGCGGGATCGCAGGCCACCCCTTCGGGGAAGACCCGCCCGCCCGGCAGGGCGAAGGCGATGGTCGGCGAGGTCGTCTCGCGCGTCGTCTCGGCCGTCGTCGCCGTTGCGTCCTGCCGAAAGGCGGACGCTTCGGGGGCGCTTGACACCCCGGTCTGCCCAACCCCGAGCAGGATGCAGAGCGCGAGCGCGACGGAAGCCGCCGAGGGCTGTCGCCCGCCCTGCCTGGTGCTTCCCCGCGCCGACCGTTTGGTCGCCGTTCTCGGGTCGCGTCGGAAGCCGGGCCACGCGCTTCCGCGGCGATGGTCGTGCCTCGCCGGGCAATCGGTGGAGGCGGATCGGGCGTCCTCTGCCATGGATGGACTCCTTCTGCTTCGCGCGCCGAGGAGGTCGCGCGTCCTTGCCGGTCGCGTGTCGGCCGGCAGGGTTGCGTCCCCCGCTCACCAGCGTGACACCGTTGCCTGTTCCCGACCCTGGGTGACCCTAACGATTTCGTCAGGAAACGCGTCGCAGCGAACCCGGGGCGTTATGATCGGGGAGGGGGAAGCGCGAACGGGGAGCGGTATGACGCGGATCCTGTTGGTCGAGGACGAGGCGTGGATGGCCCGGATGCTGGCGCGGGTACTGCGCGAGGAGGGCTACGTCGTCGAGACCGTCGCCGACGGGCGATCGGGCTTCGCGCGGGCGACGGAGGTCGCCTTTGACCTCATCGTCCTCGATTGGATGCTCCCGGACCGGAGCGGCGTCCAGATTGTGCGCGGCCTGCGTGCGGCGGAGATCGACGTGCCCGTCTTGATGCTGACTGCCCGCGAGCAGGTGGAGGATCGGGTCGCGGGGCTCGACGCCGGGGCCGACGACTACCTCCCCAAACCCTTCGCCCTGCCCGAGCTATTGGCGCGCGTGCGGGCGCTCGCGCGGCGACCGGCCGCGCGGCAGGTAGAGGCGAGCGTGACGGCCGGCGACCTGACGCTCGACCCCGTGCGGCACGCGGTCCGCCGCGGGGACGACCTCGTCGATTTGACCGCTCGCGAGTTTGCGTTCCTCCACGCCCTCGTCCGGCGCCCGGGCCAGGTCTTCTCCCGGTCGGTGCTCCTCGACGCGGTCTGGGGATACCGCGCCGACGTCGCCTCCAACGCCGTCGAGGTCTGCGTGTCCCACCTCCGCAAGAAGCTCGACCGGAACGGGGAGCCGTCGCGCATCCGCACCATCCGCGGGGTGGGGTACGCGTTCGACCCCCGGGACGGCCGCTGATGCTCGACCGCTTCCGCCTGCGACTGACCCTCGGCTACGTCGGGATCCTCGCCGTCATCCTCCTCCTCTTCTTTTTCGCGACGGTCGTGCTCTTTCGCGATCAGACGCTGGACCGGCAGGACGCCGTCCTCGTGCACGAGGCGGAGCAGATCGCGCGGCGTCGCGCCGATGGGGTTGGCCGGGACGAGACGATGGACGAGTCGGACGCGTACGGGTACGTCGTGCTGGGGGGGGACGGCGGCGAGGTGGAGCGGGACGCCTCCGCCGCCTCCCTCGGACTCCCCGCCGTCGAGGCCGCCGCCGCCGCGGTGCGACGGGGTGAGACGGTGGTGCGGACGGAGGACGGGCCGGAGGGTGGCGTTCGGGTGGCGAGCGTCCCCGCGTTACGGGCGGGTGGGGAGGGCGAGATCACTCAGGTGGCGACGCCGCTCGAGTTGGCCCTGGAGCCGGTCTCCCGCCTCGCGCTCGTGCTCGTCCCGATCGGGCTCGGGGCGCTCGCGCTGGCGGCGGGCGGCGGCCTATTCCTGTCGCGGCGGGCGATCCGTCCGGTGCAGGCGGCCTTCGAACGGCAGCGCGCCTTCGTCGCCGACGCCTCCCACGAGCTCAAGACCCCGCTCGCCCTGATCAAGGTCGACGCGGAGGTGCTGCTGCGGAACCCGGCGGTGCCGGACGGTGGAGAGATCCTCCGGCACCAGGTCGCCGAGATCGACCGGATGAATGGTCTGCTCTCGGACCTGCTTCTGCTGGCCCGGCTCGACGGCGGCAAGCTCGCGGTAGCCTGCGAACCCTTCGATCTGGCGCCCGTCTTGGTTGGGACGGTCGATCGGTTCCGTCGCCGGGCCTCGGCGGCGGGGGTGGAGCTTTGCGTCCGCGCGCCGGCCTCGCTTGCCGCCCGGGGGGACGCCGAACGGACGTGCCAGATCGTCTCTGCCCTGCTCGACAACGCGTTGCGCTTCACGCCGGCGGGAGGGCGGGTCACCGTTACCGGATTCCGGCGGAAAGGCCGCGTCGAGGCGTCGGTGACGGACACCGGTCCGGGCGTCGACCCCCGACACCTGCCTCGGGTCTTCGACCGTTTTTTCCGCGCCGGGACCGAGCGCGCCGCAGGGTCCGGCGCGGGGGGCGGAGCGGGGCTCGGCCTCGCCATCGCCCGCGATCTCTCCCGTCGCCAGGCCGGCGAGCTGACGATCGGGAGCGGCGACGGTGGGGGCACGGAGGCCAGGCTCGTCTTGCCCGGAGGAGACTGATGGCAAGCCGCGACGGCGATCCCGTGGCATCCGACCGGCGCGGCGATCCCGGAACGCGGCCCGTCCGCCCCGTCGGACGGGCCGCGTCGCCGAGCCGGGTATGATCCGGCCGGGAGCGGGTGGACGGACGGTTGTGGGACGGGAGGGGACGGCGATGGATCTGGCGATCATGGTCGAGGGGCAGGACGGTCTGACCTGGCCGCGTTGGCAGCGGCTGGCGCGGGCCGTGGAGGATTTGGGGTTCGCGGCGCTCTACCGCTCCGACCACTTCACCAACCCGCGGGGGCCGCGTACCGACGCGCTCGACCTCTGGGCGTCGCTGACGTGGCTGGCGGGCCACACGGCGCGGATCGAGTTCGGGCCGCTCGTCTCCCCGCTCTCCTTCCGGCACCCGGTGACGATGGCGTGGACCGCCGCCGCGATCGACGACCTCTCCGGCGGCCGACTCCGGCTCGGACTGGGCGCGGGGTGGCAGGAGCGGGAGCACCGGGCCTTCGGCTTCGACCTGCTGGAGACCGACCCCCGCTTCGTCCGTTTCGAGGAGGGGCTGGAGGTCGTCCGGCGGCTGCTCCGCTCCGACGAGCCGGTCTCGTTCGGCGGCACGTTCTACCGTCTGGAGGAGGCGCTGCTGCTGCCGCGGCCGGCGCGCCCCGGCGGGCCGCCGATCGTGATCGGGGGCAACGGACCGCGTCGCACGCTGCCGCTGGCGGCGCGCTTCGGCGACGAGTGGAACGCGGTCGGGGTCCCCACCGCCCGCTTCGCGGAGCTCAACGCGCGTCTGGACGGGCTCCTGGCCGAGGCGGGCCGGCCGGCCGCGGCGGTGCGGCGGACGCTGATGACACGGGTGGCGTTCGGCCGGGACGGGGCGGAGCTGGCGTCCCAGCTCGACGGCGAGACGGCGGCGGAGCTGCGCGGGCGCGGCGTCCTCGTCGGCGACGGGGCGGCAGTCGCCGAGCAGCTCGCCGAGTTGGCGGCGGTCGGCGTGGAGCGGGTAATGCTGCAGTGGTTCGACCTCGATGGGGTCGACCGGCTGGAGGCGCTGGCGAAGGCGGTGCAGTCCGCGGCCTGAGGCGGGACCAGGGTGAACGCGTGGCCGGGGAGGCGCGGGAGAGAAGACCCCGGGGCCGACCCCACGCCTGCGCCGGGCGACCAATCGGGCTCCGCTCGACCCGGCGAGGGTACGAAGCCGGTACGCGGCGGATCGAGCGGCCGCGGGTGGTCCGATCTCCGCTTGGCGGTCCGTAGCCGGTAATCGGCGTGGCATCGGCACGGTCCGGATCCGACGTTCCGGGCCGAACCCGCGAAGGCCGTCCGGGGTTGGGCACGACCCCCGCCCACCGTGTGCATCCGGAGTCCGCATTACCCCGACGGGTCCGCGTCATCCCGAACTCGTGAGGGACCTCTCCGACCGGGAGCGGGCGTGGAAGGGATCCCCGTGTCTCGGGTTGACTCCGCGAGGAGGCTCAACATTCCCCGCGTGCGGCGGGGGTCGAAGAAGGGGAACGCCGGGCAGCCTCCCCGTGCCTTGGGACGGCCCGGGAGGGGAGCGCCTGTGTTCCCCCCGGTCGCGCCCGCGCTGCGGGGCAGGACCTGCGGCGCGGCGGTCGTTACTCGGCGGGGGCGAACGCCGTTTCCTGGTAATCGTTGGCGGCGTTCCAAATCATCCAGCCGCCGGTGCCGGCGGCCTCGGCGGCGTCGATCTGGGCGCGGACGTCGGCAGGGCCGTACTCGCCGAGGCCCGCGAGCGAGAAGTCCTGGAGCCAGGGGCGGAGTTGGGCGGCGTCGCCGCCGAGGCGGTCGGCGCCGGCCTCCATGCTGATCTGGATCGTCTCGGCCGGGAAGTCGTTCGGGTGGCCGGCAACGTCGATGCTCCCCTCGGGGAAGTGGGAGGGGTAGACCATCGGGCAGACGACGTCGATCGCCTCGGCGATGGGGACCACGCTCTGGCCGATGCCGATGTCCTCCTGGAGGAGGGTGAAGCCGAAGACGTCGGCGGCGGTTTGTGCCCCGAGCGGCGCCAGCGCCTCTCGACCCGCGCCGAGGAACCCGGCGATCGTGGCGATCTTCTCCTCGTCCGGGGCCTCCCGGCCGTAGTCGACCCGCTCCAGGTCGCCGTCCGAGGGGAAGCGGACGTAGTCGAACTGGACCTCGTCGAAGCCGAGGCCGGCCAGTTCCGCGGCGAGGGCGATCGAGCTCTCCCGGACCTCGGCCGCGAAGGGGTTCAGCCAGGAGCCGTCGCCGTAGTCGAGCCAGGGCTCGCCGGTCGCCGCGTCGAGGACGGCCAGGTCGGGCCGTGCGAAGGCGAGGCCGGAGTCCTTGAAGGTAACGAGGCGGGCGATGGCGTAGACGTCGCGCTCGCGCAGCGCCGCGACGAGGTCCGTCACGTCGAGGACCGGGGAGAAGGTCGCCGCGTCTCGGAAGAGGGGGACCTCGGTCTCGTAGTAGACGCCGCCGTCCTCCTTGACGTCGATGACGAGGGCGTTCAACTCCGTCCGCGCGACCAGATCGAGCAGCCGCGTCAGTTCCTCGTCGGGGTCGGCGGCGAGCGGGTTGAAGTAGACCGCCTTGACGGCGGCCCGGCTCCGGTCTGACTGGCGGGCGGCGCGGCCGGCGCGCGGGGCGGCGGCGGCCCGCCGAGGCGTGGCGAGCGTGGCGGCGAAGGTCCCACCGGCGAAGGCCTGGAGGAGGCGCCGTCGCGAGGACGTCGCGATCCGATCGTGCGGTGGGGTGGGTGGGGTCGGTGGGCGGTGGCTGGTCATGATGCACGTGTCCCCGATCTGGTTTGCGGCGAGGGTTTGGTGCCGGCCCATGGTCGGCGCCGGCGGCGATCCGATCGCGAGCGCACATCCCATACCGTGGTCCGAGCCCGCAGGGGCCGGCGCGCTCGTCGGCGCCGTTCCCCGCACCGGCGGCGATTTGCTTCCCGAGCCTCACGGCGTCGCTGTGAGGCTCGGGAGAGGCCACCCTGCGCCGGTCGTTCGTCACTACGGCGTTGGCGCCGCGGGCGCGAGCGTCGCCTCGCGGTACGCGTCCCGATGGGGTCGGCCCGTCGGGTGGTCTCCGCCGCTTCCGGAGCCCGGCTCGTCGGTGCCCGGTCGGAACAGCCTGGCGGTCGGGCCGGCGCTGGCGAGGACCGACGCTGGCGCCCCGACCGCGACGAGCGACCCGGCCTCCAGATGCCAGATCGCGTCGGCGGCGGCGCGTTCCCGGCGGTGGGTCGCCAGGAGAACGGTCCCGCGGAAGGCGGCCACCACGCGCTCGATCGCCGCCGACGCGGCGGGATCGAGGTTGGCATCCGCCTCGTCGAGCAGGAGCACCGTCGGGTCGCCGAGCAGCGCTCGGGCGAGCGCGATCCGCTGCCGTTGACCGGACGAGAGCCCTTTCCCGTCCTCCGCGACCCGGGTGGCGATCCCATCGGGCAGCGACGCCAGCACCTCGTCGACGCCGCAGAGGGTGCGGACCCGCGCCAACTCCGCCTCCGGCGCCTCCGGCCAGCGGTAGCGCAGGTTGCGGTCGATCGAGCCGCGCAGGAGGGGCAGGTCGGGCGCCGCCATCGATACCGCCCGATGGACGGAAGCGAGGCTGTGGGCCGCGAGATCCTGCCCGTCGAGGCGGACCGCCCCCGCCTCGGACTCGACCAGCCGAGCGGCCAGGCCGAGTAGCGTCGATTTGCCCGACCCGTTCGATCCGACGACCGCGACGACCGTCCCCGGCTCGGCGACGGCGCTCACCCCCTGCAGCCCACCGGCGATCGTCACGCCGTCGAACTCCAGCCGACCGGGCCCGGGCAGGAGGTCCGGCACGCCCCCCTCCTCGGCGACGGGGGAGGAGGTCTCCAGGAAGCGCTGCAGCTTCTCGCGCGAGACGACGGCGTTCTGGCGGTACTCGGCCACCCGGCTGAGGTCGCGCAGCGGCTGGGCGAGGAGCCCGACGATCGCCAGCGCGGCGACGATCGTGCCGACGTCCGTCCGGCCGGTGTCGACCTCGATCGCTCCGAGGAGGAGGACGACGCCGGTCGCGAGCGCCGCGGTCGCCTCGGCCACCCCCTGGAGGCGGCCCGCGGCTCGCGCCCGTGCGACCGACGCCTCGCGCAGTTGCCGCGCCTGGCGGGCGACGCGGCGCCGCTCCCGCCCGCCCTGTCCGAATGCCTGGACGACGGCGATCGCGCCCACTTGCTGGTTGACGTTCGCCGCCAGGCGCGCCCTGCGCCGCCGCGCGTCCGCGGCCGCCGTCCGCACCAACCCGGCAAGCCCGAGCACCCCGGCCCCGCCCAGCGCCAGCACGACCGCGAGGCCGGCGGCCAGCACGGGGCTGATTATCGCCAGGGCGACCAACGCCCCGGCGATCATCGTGCCGCCGACCACGAGCCGGGCGAGGCCGAGGCTGACCCATTGCCGGAGGGCGGTCAGGTCGCCGACGAAGCGGAGCGCGACGCCGCCCTGGCTGCGCCGCTGCAGCGTCCGCGGCGCCAGCGTCGCCAGTCGATCGTAGAGCACCAGCCGGACCAGGTACACGTAATCCTGGCCGAGCCGCTCCGCCTGGACCCGCTCGGCCGTCCGCAGCGCGGCGCCGACCGCCGCGGCGCCGAGCAGCCCGGCGCTGACCGAGGCAAACGCGGCGCGGTCGAGCGGCGCCGCCCCGACGCTGCCGGCGATCAGGCGGTTGAAGGCGGCCTCGACGAGCAGCGCGGTCGCTATCGCTGCCGCCGCCTGCCCGAGGCCGACGCCGACCAGGCGCACCAGCAGCCAGCGCCGCCGACCCCGCCAGAGCGGGGGGAGGGCGGGCGCGGTGGCAGGGTCGTGGGGGAGAGGCGATGGGGTCGGCACGCTCCCGTCTACCCGAACACGAGGGGGGGCGCGGCGATGGTCCCGTTGCCCACCCCGATGGCAGGGTCCGCGATCGGCACCGGGGGTGCCGTGCCCTGCGGGCGAAGGGGGGCCACCCGCCGCGGGCGCCGCGCGGCCCGCAGGACGGAACCGATCTCCCCGGTGGCGAGGGTCGAGCGGTCGAACACCGGCACCCCGATCGCACCCTCCGCCTCCCGGATCGCCAACGGGGACGCGGTCAGCAGGCCGGCCACGCCGAGCACCGGCATCGCCCGCTCCCGCAGCCACCCGACCCCCGCCGTCGCCCCGAGCGCATCGCCGGCGGCCAGGAGCAGCCCGTCGACACAGTCCGCGAATCGCGGGGACGACACGAGATCGGCCGTCTCCCGCTGGTAGACGCCGTCGGCAACCTCGAGCACGATCGTGTCCACCTCCGATGCCGAGAGGTGTCCCATCAGGAGGTCGAAGATGCCCTGGACCTCGGCGCTCGAGGCCAGGTAGGTCGACGGGTAGCCGGCGGAGGTGAAGTCGAACACCGGGTCGGCGCCGGCGTCGCCCATTAGCCAGAAGTCCTTGCCGGCGCCGGTGCCGGTTACCTTTGCCACGCCGACCCGTCGCCCGTCTCGGCTTAGCCCGCGGACCAGGTGGGCGACGGGGTCCGTCTTGCCGGCGTTCATTGAGGTTCCGACGACGGCGACGGTGAACGGGCGGGGGGACGGGCTGGACACCGGCCGCAGCGCGTGATCCCGCAGGTTGACCGGTCGCCCGTCCCGATCGCCGAGGAGACCGATCGGCTCGATCTCGGTCGGCGTCGCCATCGCGGCGTGGCCGGCGATTACGGAGGCGGCGACGCCCCCGGCGGCGACCAGGTGGCACGGCGAGAGATCGGAGGGAATCGTCGCCTCGAACTGGTCGGGCGCGTAGCGGTGGCCGTAGCAGACGAGGACTTCGTCGCCGACAAAGAGCGTCGCCTGCCGACCGGTCGGACGCTCGATCCGCTTGTGCTGCCCGATGGCGGCGACGCGGGCCAGGAGCAGGTCTCCGGAGCGTGGCGCCCGCTCTCCGTTGAGGAGTGTCTTCACCCCGTCGAAGTCGACTCGGCGCGTCGTGTAGGCCGTCTTGACGCGGGCCAGACGGTCGGGTGCCAGGTGCGCTGTGGTCATCGTGGAACCTCCCATGCTCGTCCGGGCGCCGATCGCGGCACGTTCTCCGTCTCTCCTAAGAAGAGCGACGGCGTCGCACCCGTGATACGTCCCGCCGACCCCGCCCTCTGGCGGGATCCGGGCTGGCAACGGTCGGCGGCACTCGCCCGGGGGCCGGGACGGAAAGTGGGCATCGCGCCGCGGATGGGCGACGGCGCTTGGGAGCGAGATCCCCAGCGCCGTCGCACGCGCCGCTTACCCCGCCGCCGCGCGGCGTACGCGCGCGCCGGCTGCCGCGCTCGACCGGGCGGCCACCTCGCCGGCGGCCACGTTCGGGTCGGGGGCATGGCGGCGCCGGTCGAGCGTCCCCACCGGGCGCACCGACCGCGTTCGGAGGCCCCTGGAGCCGGCGAGGAGCGGCGTCGGGCGCCGCGCCCGCGGGGCCACCGTCCCTCCATCGTCCATCCAGCCACCGGTCGCCGAGCCAGCCGAGGGAGCGATCGGCCGGTCGTCGGGGTCGCCCCGGGTGACGCCAACGCGGGCTACTCCATCCCGCGAGCGGGACCGGCACGTGCCCGATGGCGACGGCCGCCGCCGAACGGGCGCGGTCGGGCGCGACGAAGGCGGGGCGAAAGTCCTCGGGCCGAGGGCCTCGACCGCGGCCCGAACCGGACCGCCGCCGAGCGGCGTTCGCGGCGAGGCAACCTTCGGCTGGGCGGCGACGGTCGCCTCACCCCCGGTTGACGAACTCCCGCAGGGTCGCCACGTCGCGCGTCGCGGCCTGGTGGAGCATGTTGGCGTCGTTGTTGCAGGCGAGGAAGCGCATCCCCATCTCGTGCCAGCGGCGGAGGGCGCTTGCCTCGCGCTCGACCATGCCGACGGCGACGTGGTGCGGGGCGCAGGCAGCGACGATGCGGCGGAGGGCGTCAACGAAGGACGGGTGGTCGAAGTCGCCGGGGACGCCGAGGGAGATCGAGAGGTCCTGAGGGCCGACGCAGACGACGTCGAGCCCCGGCACGGCGGCGATGCCGTCGATGGCGGCGACGCCGTCGCGCGACTCGATCTGGACGATGACCATCCCCTCGGCGTTTGCCTCCTCGACGGCGATCCCGATCGGGCGCCGCTCGTAGCCGTAGCGGGCCTCGCCGCCGGCGCCGCGGCGGCCGAGGGGCGGGTATTTGGCGAAGTTGACGGCCTGCTCCGCCTGCTCGCGGGTCTCGACGCGGGGGATGATGACGCCCTGGGCGCCGGCGTCGAGGGCGCGGGCGACGAGGGGGTAGGCAAGGTCGGTGACGCGGACGAGCGGGCAGATGTCGGTGAGGAGAGCGGTCTGGACGAGGGTCAGCATCGTCTCCCAGTCGAACATGGCGTGCTCCATGTCGAGGAAGAGGAAGTCGTGGCCGGCAAGGGCCATCATCTTGACGGTGCCGACCCCGCGCGCCTCGCCGAGGATCGGGCCGCTCACTGCCCGCCCCTCCCGTAGGGCCGCCTTTACCCGGTTCTTCTGCACGATGCTTCCCTTTCTGTGCTCTGCGCGGCGATCGCTGCGATACGGAGCCGGGCGCCCGGTCCCGTTCGGCCCCGCCCGGCTCGGCCTACGTCGCGGTCTTGGCCCGCCGCGGCGCCAGGAAGCGCCAGCGGGTGACGGGGTCGGTGACGGCGCGGACCCAGGTCGAGAGGAGGCTGAGCGAGAGGGCGGTGAGGAGGATGGCCAACCCCGGAAAGGTGACGAACCACCAGGCGCTGGTGACGTAACCGAGGCCTTCGGCCAGCATCAACCCCCACGAGGACTGGGGCGGCTGGATGCCCAGCTCCGGGAAGTTGAGCGACGCCTCGGCCAGGATCATCGTTGCCACCTCGAGGGTCGCCAGGACGAGGATCGGCGAGACGGGGTTCGGCGGGGTGTGCCGAAGGAGGATCCGCTGGCTGGAGTAGCCGGGCGCCCGCGACGCCCCGACGAAGACCTCCTCCCGGTGAGAGAGGACGAGGCCTCCTCCACGTTGTCGTCGCGCGGGAGACGAGCGCCGTCGGGCAATCGCTCGGTAGGGTGTCCGGGCGGGGTAGGCCCAATGCAGCGCTACCTCGCCGACGCCGTCGCCGGTTCGGCGAGCGCGGTGGCCAGGGCCGCCACGACGGCGACCAGGTCCCGGTTCGGATCGCGGCTCTCCGGAGACTCGGTGCCGATCGGCGTGGCGGCGACGAAGCGGTAGACGTCGGCGGCGCCGGTCAGGATGTTCGGGGTTAGGCCGAGGTCGGCGAAGCAGGTGGCAATCTCCTCCA
>CADCWL010000223.1 GCA_902806405.1 uncultured Thermomicrobiales bacterium
CCGACCCCCGCGCGCTTCAACTCCTCGCGGACGGGCTCGATGACCACCCTTCGCCCGTCTGTGGGATCCTTCTCCCGCCTGACGTACCCGGCACGCTCCAAGCGGTTGACCACCCCGGTCACCGCCCCCGTCGTCAGCCGCATCGTCTCCGCCAACTGCCCCGCCGTGATCGGCCCCGTCGAAGAAAGGATGGCCACGCACTGCAAATCGGTCAGGTTCATCCCGCTGCGCTCCGCGACCGCCTGGAAAAAGTACACTCCGTCCAACGTGCTCTTGCGGCTCTCCTCCTCGAGCCCCCGAAGCAACTCCTCACGCTTTCTCGACATACCCCTTGACAACCTTTGCTGTTCGGCTTACCCTGCATTTAACTTATTTGCTAAGATATTTTAGACAATATTGCATCACCAAATAAGCGAAAAGAGTATAGCACGAGGATTTGGAAGAGAGGAGCGGGATGGAAGTCGGCAGAGACGGAAGCGCCGGATGGGGCGCGGCGGCGAGGGACGGGACGGTGAGGGACGGCACGCCGGCGATCGAGGCGAGAGGGCTGCGCAAGTCGTTCGGGGAACACGTCGTGCTCGACGGCATAGACCTGAACGTCGCGGAGGGGAAGATCTTCGCGCTGCTCGGCCCCAACGGCGCCGGCAAGACCACCGCGGTGAACATACTTTCCACGCTCATCACAGCCGACGGCGGAGAGGTGAGCGTCGCCGGCCACGACGTGTCCCGGGAGCCGGACGCCGTCCGCGCCGAGATCGGCGTCACCGGGCAATTCTCGGCGGTGGACGACCTCCTCACCGGCGAGGAGAACCTGACCCTGATGGGCGACCTAGGGCATCTTGGCAGATCCGAGAGCCGGCGGCGCGCGGCCGAGCTGCTGGGGCGCTTCGATCTTGCCGACGCGGCCAAGAAGAGGCTCGCCACCTACTCCGGCGGTATGCGACGCCGGCTCGACCTCGCGATGACGTTGATGGGAGATCCCCGCATCGTTTTCCTCGACGAGCCAACAACAGGCCTGGATCCCCGCAGCCGCCGCACCATGTGGCAGATCATCCGCGATCTGGTAGCCGGCGGCGTAACGATCTTCCTTACTACACAGTACCTGGAGGAGGCGGACAGGCTCGCCGACCGGATCGCCATCCTCGACCGTGGCAGGATCGTCGTGGAGGGGACCGCGGACGAGCTCAAGCGCCGCATCCCCGGGGGGCACATCAGCCTCCGGTTCGTCGACGCGCGCGGCCTCGAATCGGCCGCCCGGGCCGTGGGCGGGGCCTCGCGCGACGACGAGGCGCTCGCGCTACGGATCCCGACCGACGGCGGCGTGGGATCTTTGAAAGCCCTGCTCGACCGGCTCGAGGACGAGGCGATCGAGGTCGACAGGCTGTCCACGCACACCCCCGACCTCGACGATGTCTTCCTCGCCCTGACCGGCGACCCCGGCACCGGAAAGGAGGAGTTACGATGACCGCGCTCTCTCTCTGGGCGGGCGATTCGGCGACGATGCTGCGCCGCCAGCTTTTGCACATGCTGCGCTACCCGTCCCTGACGGTGATCCTCGTCGGCATGCCCGTCGTCTTCCTCTTGCTGTTCGTCTACGTCCTCGGCGGCACGCTCGGCGCCGGGCTCGGCGGTCCGTCGGGCGGTCGCGCCGAGTACGCCAACTATGTCGCCCCCGGCATCCTCTTGATAACCGTGGCCGCCGTGGCGCAAGGGACGGCCATATCGGTCGCCATGGACATGACCGGCGGGATCATCGCCCGGTTCCGCACCATGGCGATCTCCCGCGCCTCGGTCTTGACCGGCCACGTCCTCGGCGCCATGATCCAGACCGCCATAGCCGTCGCCGTCGTCACGGGCGTCGCGCTGCTCACCGGGTTCCGGCCCACCGCCGGCCCCGTCGAATGGATCGCAGCGATAGGCGTCTTGGCGATGGTCTCCTGGGCGCTCACCTGGCTGACCGTCGCGCTCGGCCTGGTGAGCGAGAGCGTCGAGACCGCCAGCAACTTGCCGATGCCGCTGATCCTCCTGCCGTTCTTGGGCAGCAGCTTCGTCCCCACCGACTCGATGCCGACCGTGCTGCGTTGGTTCGCCGAGTACCAGCCCTTCACGCCCTTTATCGAGACGCTACGGGGGCTGCTCATGGGCACCGAGATCGGTAACAGCGCCATACTCGCCGTTGGCTGGTGCGCGGTCATCTCGCTGATCGGATACCTGTGGGCGCGGTCGCTGTTCAACCGCCGCGCCGCCCGGTAAACGTGCTTCACGGAAAACGGCAGTAGACGTAGGTGGCGCGGGAAGGATGGCATCGCACGTCCTGTCCCGATCTCGTCCCCTGTACACCATTACGGAAAGGACTACAACGTCATGAACAACCTAAGGAATGAATTCGCGGCCCCCCTGGGCTCAGCTACGACCGGGCGCCTGGAGTTCGTGGAGGGCGCCTACGCCCTCACCATACACGCCGACGTCTCGACGACCGACCTCTACCGGGCCAGCTTCGAGGGGACCGCGCCGTACGTCCGCGTGGAGGATGGCACCGTAAGGATCGAGTACCCTCGGGACTGGATCTCCCTCGATTGGCGCAGGCATTCCGCCGACATCGCGCTCAACACCGCGTTGCCCTGGGGAGTCGAAGTGCGCGGCGGCGCATCCGAGATCAAGGCTGACCTCAGCGGGCTCCGGCTCGA
>CADCWL010000224.1 GCA_902806405.1 uncultured Thermomicrobiales bacterium
CGCCTCGAGCGCCCCGACCCGCTCCTCCGGCGTCGCGGTCTCCTCGGCGCCGACCCCGTAGCCGCCCATCCCCGCCAGCACGACCAACGCGAACCCGAGCACCGCCAGCGCGCGCGCCATCCCGACCCCCTCAACGGTTCGCCCCCGCCGGCGGCACCCCGGCCGGCGGTCCGACGATATCCCCGCGCAGATGCGCCACGTCGCCCGGATCACAGCCCCCTTCGGACGGCGCCCAGGGCGCCGTCCGACCAGGCGGAGGAGACGCATGGGCCCCCGCCGGCCAAGGAGACGAAGGCGCCGACGTCGCCCGTCCCCGGCGCCGGGCCGTTCTGCGGCGCCACCCCGCTTGCCGACCCGGGCGCGGAACGCGTCGCGCTGGGCCTGCCACGGATCGACCAGGCGATCGGCGAGGCGGCGGTCCGAATCCCACTCGGTGCGGAGTCGATTGCGCTCCGCTGCCAGGACGTCAAGGACCGGATCAACCACCGGCGGTGACTCTCCGACGCCGCCGCCGCCTACCAGCGGTGGGCCGCCAATCGGCCCGGCGCGGCGCCGGCGGCGTGGGCGCAGAGTTCCGAGTACCGCCGCCACCGGCGGGACCGGGACGTCTGGTTCGACCCGGCCGGCTACCTGGCGGCCCCGCCCGCCGCGGGTTAGGGCGCGACGGCGCATCGACGCGGCGGGTGGCGCAACTCTTCTGGGCGAGGGCCGAAGGGCGGGGCCGTTCCTGCGCCCATCAGCGCCCGGTCGGAGCGCCGGCGGTCAGCCGCCGCAGCCGGTCGGGCCGCAGTCCTTGCAGACGCCGCCGAAGCAGGTTTCACCCTCGGCGCAGCGGTACGCGCAGGTGCCGCCGTCGCAGTCGAAGCACCGACTCGTCGCGCAGCACTTCCCGCCGCAGAGGGTGTTCCCATTGGCGCAGCAGGCGCCGCTCGCGTCGTCCAGGCAGGTGAAGCCGAGGTCCGTCTGGCAGCACTTGCCGCCGCAGAGGGTCGCCCCGCCGTAGCAGCACGCGCTGCTCGCCGGGTCGACGCAGGTCATGCCGAGACTCGTGTAGCAGCAGGTGGTGCCGCAGCAGGTGGCCCCCGATCCGCAGCAGCTGGTGGGGAGGGGGGTGCCGCAGGCCCTGCCCACCGGGCAGCACTGGTTGTCCCCGACGCAGACGTGGCCCTCCTGCTGGCACCCGAACTTCGCGACGCACCGGTAGTGGTCGTAGGTAATCTTCCCCGTGCAGACCGCGATGCCGGGCAGCAGGGCGGCGCCGCCGGTCTTGAGGGCGGCGGCGACGGCGCCGCCAGGGAGGAGCTTCCCGACGGACGCACGGGACGGGGGGATTATGCGCGGGTGGTTTCGGGACCACGGTCTCTCGCTGGTGATGTTCGCGCTGTTCGCGGTCTTCCTCGTCGGTCAAGGCCTTGCCGGCCAGCGCTCCTATAACGAGGACCAAGCCGGGCACGGCGAGCCGCCGGTCGCCCTGGGCGCCTACCTGCGCACCGGCCACTTCGTCGAGGCGACCTTCGAGAACTGGGAGAGCGAGTTCCTGCAGATGGGGGTCTACGTCCTCCTGACCGCCTTCCTCTTCCAGAAGGGGTCGTCCGAGTCGAAGGGCCCGGACGGTGGGGAGGCGGTCGACGAGGACCCGCGGCGGGCGCGGCGTCGGCCCGATGCGCCGTGGCCGGTGCGGCGGGGGGGCGTGGCGCTCCGCCTTTATGAGCACTCGCTGACGGCCGCCCTCTTCGCCCTCTTCGCCCTCTCCTTCGTCCTCCACGCGGCGGGCGGCGCCCGGGCGTACGGAGCGGAGCAGCTGGCCCACGGGGAGCCGGCGCCGTCGACGCTCGCCTTCCTCAGGAGCGCGCAATTCTGGTTCGAGTCGTTCCAGAACTGGCAGAGCGAGTTCCTGTCGGTGGGGGTGCTGGTCGTGCTCTCGATCTTCCTCCGGCAGCGCGGTTCGCCCGAGTCGAAGCCGGTCGCCGCCCCGCACGCCGGGACGGGGAGCGGCTGACCTACTCCGCCCTCTCCCCGCGCGACCCTCGGTAGTGCGCGGGCGCGACGGGAATGGCCCGCGTAGACGGGCCGCTCGGGATTGCTAGAATGGGAAGCGTCCTCTCCCCGTCCTACCACGGGGTGCTGCATCGGTCGCCCAATGGGCTTCGGGCTCGGCGAGGCGGCCGTTTGCCGTCCCCCGCCTACCCCTCGGCGATCGGGATCCCTTCCACGTCGGGGGGGACGTCGTCGAGGGAGCCGACGTTGCCGGGGACGATCGGGCGCGGCGTTCCCGCCCCGTCCGCCGGTTCGGGGTCGGGCGGCGGCGCGTCCGGCGCGTCCGGCGCGTCCTCGGCCGCCGACGGCCCGTTCCCGGATCGGTTCGCCTCGCCCATCGGTCCCGTCCTCCCGACCGCGGCGCCCCGGCCGCGCGCGTCCGCCGCCCCGGTCGTGTCCCGGCCGCGGCCTTGCTGCCCGCCGCGGACGATCGCCTCGGCCTCGGCCACGGGGGCGGACCGCTGCCCGGCGGCGGGGTCGCGGCCGGCGAGGCCGGCCAGGACGGCCCGGACCGCCTGGGCGTTCCCCTCGTCCAGGTCCAGGGTGGCAGCCTGGTCGGGCCACCCGGCCGGCACCCCCCGGAGCAGGGCGCGCACCCGCTCCTCCAGGCCGGGCGGGGCGGCGGCGCGGTGGGGGCCCGCCAGTTCGTCGGCGACGGCCGTCCACTCGGCGCGGGTCTGCGTGAACCTCGGCATCGGTCCTCCTGTCCGGGCCACCGGCACGCGCCGCTTTTGAGAGGATGTGACATCCTCTCCCGTCCTAGCGGCGTTCGACTCCCTCGCTTCTCCGCCGCGCCCTGCGCGCCTCCCGCTCCGCCCGCTGCTCCGGCGTCTCCGCCTCCCGCCGCGCCTTCTTGCGCGCCTCCCGCTGCTCCGGGCTCTCCGCCTCCCGGGCCTCCCGCCTCGCCGCGCGCCGCGCGTCCTTCTCCGCGTCCTCCGCCGTCTCAAGTGCGCGGGTCTCCGCCATGGTCGTGTTCCCCCTCCCGTTGCCCGTCGTCGTCGTCCGGCCCCGCCGCCCCGGCCGGGCGACGGGCCACCGAGTGTAGCCGGTCGTCCGGCGAGCCGACCGTCCTCCCGGACGGCCAACCCGGATGCAGGCGCGGTCGACGAGGACGTCGCTTTTCTCGCCCTCCCGGGTTACGGCCCCGTCGGCGCCCGTTCGCATGACGAAGATTTGCCTGGCTTGATGCGGCCCTAACTGACGAACCCGAACCCGTTGCCGTTCCCGCCGCCGTTGCCGACATCGCCAACGCCGATGACGCCGCCACCGTGGCCGCCGCTGTTGACGTCGTCGATAAGAACCGAGCCGCCGTCCGCGCTCGCGCCGGCCGTACCGCCGTTGCCGGCGGCCGCAGTATTCCGAGCGATGGCCTTCTTCCCCCTCAGTGCTTCCCGTGCTTGCCGCTCGCCAGCCGTGACTTGCCCACACGAGCGGCTCCCGGCTAACCCACGGGAATGTATTGGCAGATACAGTCTATCCCGTTTCGTTTCGCGGCCGGGCGCTCCGGGAGGCGGCATGGCCGAGACCCGGCGACACGGCGATGCGGGCACGGCCGGACGGGGTGAGGCCGGCGGACGGCAGGGGGCCGGGTAGGGCGGCGGACCGAGGGCCAGGGGAGGATAATCCGGGGCACGGCGACGGGGCCGGTCCCCCTCGCTGCGGCCGTCGGCGGCGGCATCGTCGTTGCCCTCGCTTCGCTCGCCCGGATCGCCCGGCGTGTGGTCGGCGACCGAAAACGACGTGCGAACATACCCGGGGATGGTCGGTGGCAGCGGACGCCGGGAGGGCGGCGAGGGGCCATGTTCGGCATCGCGGACCGGGACCGGGTCAGGGATCGGCTGATCGAGCGGGCGCGGGCGGACCCCGACATCGCGGCCGCCGCGCTCATTGGCTCGACCGTGGCGGGCGGCGACCGCTGGTCCGACCTCGACCTCACCTTCGGGGTCGCGTCCGACGTGCCGATCGAGCCCGTGCTCGCGCGCTGGACCCGCGACGTGGCGGCCGAGTTCGGCGCGGTCGCGCTCTTCGACCTGGCCGTCCCCCCGACGGTCTACCGCGTCTTCCTGCTGCCCGGCGCGCTCCAGGTCGACCTCTCGTTCGCCCCGGCGGCCGCGTCGCGGCGCAGCCCCCGGTTCCGCCTGCTCTTCGGCGAGGCGGTGGAGCGGCCCGCGCCGCCACCGCCGCCGCCCGAGCACCTGTTCGGGCTGGGGGTGCACGACCTGACCCACGCCCGCGTCTGTATCGAGCGCGGGCTGCCGCTGCAGGCGGAGCACTGGATCCACGAGGCGCGCTACCAGGCGCTCACGCTCGCCTGCGCCCGCCTCGGTCTTGACACCAGCTACGGCCGCGGGTTCGGCCGGTTGCCGCCCGAGGTCGTTGACCCGTTGGCCGGCGCCCTGGCGCGCGACCTCTCGGCGGGCGAGCTGCGGCGGGCGCTCGCGGTGGCGACGGCGGGACTGCTGCGGGAGGCGCGGGGCATGCCCGAGCTCGTGGCCCGCGTGCGGCCGATGCTGGAGGATCTGCCGCACTGACCGGCCGCCGCTGGGGCGGCACGCCCTGGCTCCACCACAACGACGGGACCGACGGCGAGGCGGGCCCGGACTCCGGCGGGCGCGGGACGGTGCCGAAGGCGGCACCGGCGACCGCCACGGCGAGGTCGGCGGGGAGCGTCACTCGCAGCCGACCCCGTCCCCGTCGCCATCGAACCCGTGCGGGTCGGGCGGCAGCACGGGCCGGAGTAGATCGGAGCGCACCCCGCGGCCGAAGCGGGCGCCAGGTCGGCGACGGGCGGCGGGGACCATCGTCGGCTAGGGCGCTCCCGTTTCGACCGGCCGATCCGACCCACCCTGTGTCCACTCCGCCCAGGAGCCGGTGAACAGCGCGACGTCGTAGCCGAGCAGCCCCAGCGTGAAGGCGGTGACGGCGGAGCGGACGCCGGTGGTGCAGTAGGGGACAACGCGCCTGTCGGGCGCGACGCCGGCCGCCCCGTAGAGGGCGCGGAGCTCGGCGGCCGGCTTCCAGTACGCGGGCTCGCCCGACGCGGCGTTGGCGGTGTACCCCACGTTGACCGCGCCGGGGACGTGCCCGGCCGCGTACTCCTCCGGGGAACGGGCGTCGACCAGGGCGACCGCGGGGTCGCCGAGCGCGGCCTCCACCTCCGGCACCTGCGCCAGCACGCCGGGGTCGGGCGATCCCCGATACGGGTTCGACGGGCTGCCCCCGACCCGCGTCCCCCCGGTCTCGATCGCCCCGCCCGCCGCCCGCCAGGCGGCAAGGCCGCCGTTCAGGATCCGCTTGTCCCCGTGCCCGAGGTAGTCGAGCACCCACCAGAGACGCGCCGCGAAGAGGGTGCCGTCGTCGTAGATCACCACCGTATCCGCCCGGGAGATGCCGAGCCGGGTCAGCGCCCCCTCGACCGTCCCCCGCCACCGGGCGAGGGAGGCGTCGGCGGTGTCGGTCACCTCCAGCTCCGGCCAGTCGATCGAGACCGCGCCCGGCACGTGGCCGCGCCCGAACGCGTCGTCCGGGGTCAGCGCCACCACCTTCAGCCCGGGATCGCCGAGATGGTCGCGCAGCCACCCGGCCTCGGCCAACCACTCGGGGTGGGCGTAGCCCTCCGGCGTCGACGTCGCGTCCTGCCCAACGGCGGCGACGGAGACGCCCCTGCCGACCGCGACCGCCGGGAACCCGGACCGGTCGAGGCTTGCCACCGGCACCGACGCGACGACGGCGGCGGTCGGACCGAGCAACGCGAGCACCAGCCTGAGAAGGATCGACATCGCGTTCTCCCGCGCCACGGTTTCTCCGCAGGGTCAATGCCCCCGCTCCCCCGCGGGGGAGCGGGGGCCGGGGGTGAGGGGCGGCCTCAGTCGTCCGCGCTCAGCGCCTCGTCGCCGTGCCGGCGCAGCACGCCGGCGGCAGCCGCGACGCGGCCGAGGCAGCGCTCCCGCCCGATCACCCGCATCGTCTCGAACAGCCCCGCCGTCTGCGTCCGGCCGGTGACGGCGACCCGGATCGGCATGAAGAGCTGGCCGGGCTTCAGGCCCAGCTCGTCCGCCAGGGCGCGGAAGCGCGCCTCGGTCGCCGCCTCGTCGCCGAGGTCGACCTCCTCCAGCGTCCGCTCGACGGCGAGGAGGGCGTCGAGCGTCTCCTCCAGCCCCAGCTTCTTCGGGATCAGGAGGGTCGGGTCGTACGGGTCCGCCTCGTCGCGCAGGAAGTAGCCGAGCAGCTCCGGCGCCTCGTCCAACGTCTCGATCCGGTCCTTCAGGAGCGCCACCGCCGGCCGCAGCCGCGCGAAGTCGGGGTGGCCCGCGTCGGCCGCCGCCGGGTCGACCAACCCCGCGGCGGCGAGGAAGGGAACGACGCGGGCGGTCAGGTCGTCCAGCCCCAGGACGTGGTTGATGTACTGCTTGTTGAACCAGCGGAGCTTGGCGTAATCGAAGGTGGCCGGCGAGGCGCTGACGCGCTCCAGCGAGAACTTCTCCAGGAGATCCTCGCGGGAGAAGAGCTCGGTCGTCGCGTCGAAGCTCCAGCCGAGGAGGACGAGGTAGTTCGCCAGCGCCTCAGGCAGGTAGCCCTGGCTCCGGAACTCTTCCATCGCCGTCGCGCCGTGCCGCTTCGAGAGTTTGCCGCCCCCCGGCGCCAGGATCAGCGGCATGTGGGCGAGGACCGGCATCGCCCAGCCGAAGGCGTCGTAGAGGCGGACGTGGAGCGGGGCGGAGGGGATCCACTCCGGGCCGCGGGTGATGTGGGTGATCGCCATCAGGTGGTCGTCGACGACGTTGGCCAGGTGGTAGGTCGGGAACCCGTCCCCCTTCAGGAGGACCAGGTCCTCCAGCGTCGCGTTCTGGTAGACGATCTCGCCCCGGATCAGGTCGACGAATCGCGTCTCCCCGTCGAGCGGCATCGCGAAGCGGACGACCGATCGCTCCCCCGCCGCCAGCCGCGCCGCGACCTCCTCCCCCGCCAGTCCCCGGCAGCGGCGGTCGTAGCCCGTCGGCTCCTTGCGCGCCTCCTGCTCCCGCCGCACCTCCGCCAACCGCTCCGGCGTGCAGAAGCAGCGGTAGGCGTGCCCGGCGGCGATCAGCCCCTCGGCATGCTCCCGGTACAGATCGGCCCGCTCGCTCTGGACGTACGGCCCGTGCGGGCCGCCGACGTCCGGCCCCTCCTGCCAGGTCAGGCCGAACCAGGCGAGGACGTCGAAGATCGCCTCGGTGGCCCCGGGCACGAGCCGGTTCCGGTCGGTGTCCTCGATCCGGAGAACGAACGTCCCGTCCCGCCCCGCCCGCTTCGCTTCCCCGTGGGCGAAGAGCCACGTGAAGAGCGCCGTCCGCGCCCCGCCGACGTGGAGCGCCCCGGTCGGGCTCGGCGCGAAGCGGACGCGGACGGGCGTCGTCGACGGATCGGTCATCGAGGGCGGTTCCTTTTCCGGGTAGGCAGCGGGGACGTAGGGGGCGAGTATAGCCGTGGCCGGCGACCGAGGGCGCGGCCCACGCTCCAGGCCGGCTGGTCGATCCGATCGTCGGGAGCGCGCCGGCATCGATGCAAGGCGCGGGTCACAACGGTCGGATCGTGATCCAACGCGATGGCGGCAATCGACGTGTCCGCTTCGCCGATCGGTTCGCCCTCCGCCCGCGGCCCGCCCCGGACGCTGGCGGATCGGCGCCCGATCGCCCGATGCAGAGGCAACGCCTCGCACCGGCGGAGGACTGCGAGAGAGGCCGTCTCACGGGTCCGGGAGCGGTGGCTGCCGGAGAGGATGCCCCCGTCGATGTTGCCCGAGGTCCCTGGGCCGATCGCGATCCCGTCGTCGATCGGGGACGCGAGGCGGGCCGCCGCCGGTCTGTTCGAGGGGTGATCGGCCACCCATACCGTGCTGATCAGGCACGTCATGCGTGATCATCGTGCTCGCCGTGCCAGGCGCCGGGGCGAACCCCGCCGTCGCCCTCAGAGGCGACGGCGCGCCGATAGCATCTCGTCGTTTGGTGCCCCCTCTGCGACAATCGACCGCATCGAAACGACCCTCCTCGAGCAAGGAAAGGTGCGACCGCGATGGCGATGACGCAGACCTGGAACACCGCCGAACTGGTTGCCCAGGACCAGGCCCACCTCCTCCACCCCGTCTCCAACCTCCACCAGGTGCGGCGCGACGGGCCGCTCGTCTTCACCCGCGGCGAGGACGTCTTCCTCTGGGACACCGAGGGGAAGCGCTACATCGACGGCTTCGCCGGCCTCTGGAACGTCAACGTCGGCCACGGGCGGGCGGAGCTGGCGCGGGCGGCGGCGGCGCAGATGGAGGAGCTCGCCTTCGTCCCCACCTTCTTCGGGCTCGCCGCGCCGCCGACGATCGAGCTCGCCGCCCGCCTGGCGGAGATCTTCCCCGACCCGATCAACCACTTCCAGTTCACCTCCGGCGGCGCCGAGTCGAACGAGACGGCGCTCAAGATCGCCCGGTATTTCTGGTGGCTGCGCGGCGAGCCGGAGAAGACCAAAATCCTCTCCCGCCGGATGGGCTACCACGGGATCGCGATGGGGGCGCTCGCGGCCACCGGCATCCCCGCCTACCACGAGGGGTTCGGCCCCCAGGTCCCCGGCTTCGTCCACCTCACCCCGCCCTACGCCTACCGCCACGGCGAGGGGATGACGGACGAGCAGTTCATCGCCAAGCTCGTCGCCGAGCTGGAGGAGACGATCGCCCGCGAAGGGGCCAACACGATCGCGGCGATGATCGCCGAGCCGGTCCAGGGCGCCGGCGGCGTCGTCGTCCCGCCCGACGGCTACTGGCGGGCGATCGCGCCGGTGCTGAAGGCGCACAACATCCTCCTCATCTTCGACGAGGTGATCACCGGCTTCGGCCGCACCGGGACGATGCTCGGCATGGAGCAGTACGGGGTGACGCCGGACATCGCCTCCTTCGCCAAGGGGATCACCTCCGGCTACGTCCCCCTCGGCGGCGTCGGCGTCTCCGACGATCTGTTCGAGACCCTGAGCGCCCCGGACCGGATGTTCATGCACGGCTTCACCTACAGCGGCCACCCGGTCGCCTGCGCCGTCGCCCTGCCGAACATCCGGATCATCGAGGAGGAGGGACTGCCCGCGAACGCCGCCGAGGGCGGCGCCTACCTGCTCGGGGAGCTAGAGAAGCTGCGGGAGCGCCCCTACGTCGGCAACGTCCGCGGCAAGGGTCTGATGCTGCTCGTCGAGCCCGTCGCCGACAAGGCGTCGAAGGCGAAGCCCGACGCGGCGCTCAACGTGGGCGGCAGGCTCACCAAGGCGACCCGGGAGCGGGGCGTCATCGTCCGCTGCACCAACGATGGGATCGCGATCGCGCCGCCGCTGACGATCCGGCGGCCGGAGCTGGACGCCATCGCCGCCGCGGTCGGCGAGGCGCTGGACGAGGTGCTGGGGTAGGCGGCACCGTCACCGGTCGCTGCGAACCCCCCGGCGGTCGGCGGCGACGGGCAGCCCGATCTTGGCCGGCCGGGGAGTTTCGCGGGCGCGGCAGTGGGATGAAGGGTCGGAGGGCCGTCGCTCACGCAAGCCCGTGGTGCGCGTCGATCTCCGCCTGGTAGGCGGCGACCCGGCCGTCGAGGACCTCCGCGACCGCGACCGGGCGGTTCACCGTCGCCGACTCGAGGACGGCGAAGGCGGTCGCCAGGTCGATCAGGCCCTCCTCGGCGCTCGTCTCCATCGGCCGCCCCTCGGCGATCGCCCGCGCGAACTCGTGCAGCTGCAACGCGAAGGGATCGCGCAGCCCGCCCGGGAAGAGCGCGTGGCGACGCGCCGGCGGCGCCTGCCGCGCGAAGAGCTCCGCCGCCCGCCCCCGGAGCCCGTCGTCGCGGACCACCTCGTCCCCCTTCAGGCAGCCGGCGGTGCCGTAGAGCGCCGGGCCGGGGAAGGCGACCGGCTCGCCCCGGCCGGCCCAGCTCCAGAAGGTCGTCCCGATCGCGCCGCCCGCGAAGCGAAGGTTGGCGAAGAAGGCGTCATCGACCTCGTTGCGGACCCGCGCCACGACCGCGCCGGCCGCGTCGCGCCGGACCCGCTCCGGCTCCATGGTCGTCACGTAGGCGCTCACCTCGGCGATCGGTCCGACGAGGTGGCGGACCAGGTGGAACAGGTGGACGCCGACGTCGATCGCGCCGCCGCCGCCCGCCTCCCGCTTCCGGTGGCGCCACGGCGTGTCGGCCACGATCCGGTCCGGCGACCACTCGTTGCCGATCCCGCCGGAGACCCACAGCTGCGGCTCGCCGATCAGCCCCGCCTCGACGGCCCACCGCGCCGCCCGCGTCGCCTCCGCGTAGCGCAGCACCTCGGCCACCCCGACGACCAGCCCCCGCCCCGCCGCCGCCGCGGCGATCGCCCGCCCGGCCGCGACCGAGACCGCGAGCGGCTTCTCGATCAGGACGTGCTTGCCCGCCGCGAGCGCGTCGAGCGCGACCCGGTGGTGGAGGCCGACCGGCGCCAGCACCAGCACGGCGTCGACGACGTCGTCGGCGAGCATCCGGCGCCAGTCGTCGTAGGCCGCGGGCAGGGTGTCCGGGTGGACATCGCTCAGCCAGAGGTGCGGGGCGCCGAGGGGATCGTCCGGGTTCGCCGACACCGGCGCCCGGGGGGGCGGCCCCTCCCCGCGCCGGCGAAAGGCCACCGCGTCCTCCAACCGCCGCGCGCAGAGGGCCGCCACCCGGATCCCGTCCAGCCCGGCGTCGAGCAGCGCCTTCAACCCGCGCAGGTGGGCCGGCAGGATCCGCGCCGCCCCGACGATCCCCAGCCGCAGCGGCCCCGATGCCGCCTTGCCCGAAGCCCCCCCCGCCGCCGCCGTTGCCGCCGCCATCGCCGGCCCCCCTCCGTCCCGCCGCGGGTCGCGCCCACGAGGCGGGCGGGGCAGCCGCGACCCGGCAACGACGGACGCACCACCCCACTGCCGCGCATCGAGACCTCGGTCGACGGAGTCTACGGGATGGGCGCGGATGCCGCTGGCGTTCGGACGCGCGGCGGGGTGCCGCCGGGCGCGGCCGGCGTGCTACGCTCGTCACCGCCGGTCCGGCGACGGTCGACGCGGCGCGAATCCGGTGCCCGGCGGGTCGTCGGAGCGAGCAGGACGACCGTGGCGGCGGAGACGGAGCGGCCCTCCCCGGTGGAACACCTGGAGCGGCGGACCGCGGCGCTCGACGCCAAGGTCGCGCAGATCCGCGCCGAGGCCGGCGATCCTGCCGAGGCGATGGGCGCGGTCGTGTCGGGGTCGCCGCCATGGGGGTGACCGACGGGGCTCGTCGCCACGAGGACCCCTTCCTGTCCGACGCCGACGAGGACCGTAAGGACGAGAACGAGGAGGACGATGCCCGGGCGCCCCGTTGGTCTCTCGATCGCCGAGGCGAATCCTCCCACCGGTCTCGTGCCGGACAGCGGCGTCGTCAGCGAGTGGCCGGCGGCCCTGACCAGTCCCCCGCCACCGGTTGCACCGCGACCCCCTGCCCATGCGCGCGCCGAGCGGTTGGTCGCGCGCGTTCGAGACGAAGGCGCCGTCGGCGTCGTGACCCCGACCACCGCGACGACGTGTTCCGCGTTGCGCCCAAGACGAGATAATGTGCGGCACCGCCCACCCACCGGGACGAGCTCGCCGCCTGCTGTGCCAGGGTTCGGCGCCAGGGCCGGGAGCGTCTCCTCAAGGCACGGAGCGACCTCGTGAGGCAGCCCGCCATGATCCCGATCGTGTCCGCCGCCCGATGAGCGGCAACCGGATGCTCGTCCTCCAACCCGACGACCTCGGCCCCACGCCGTCCGGGCGCACCCTCGACGACGAGCCCGTCCGCACGACGGAGCGCTCCGAGCTCGACACCACCGACGCCGGAATCCCGGTCGCAGCCCGCCGGGCCGGTAACCCGAACCTGGCGACGAGCGATGCCGACGTCCGCCACGCTCAGCTCGAGTTCGACGTCGACACCCGGCTCTAGCGCGGCACCCGATCGGCGGAGAACCCGATGTCCCTCGACTCCTACGTCCGTGCCGCGCCGAAGGCGGAGCTGCACGTCCACCTGGAGGGCGCGATCCGGCCGGCGACGCTGCTGGCGCTGGCCCGGCGCAACGGCGTCTCCCTCCCCGCAACCGACGTCGACGGCCTGCGTCGCTGGTTCATCTACCGCGACTTCCCCCACTTCATCGAGATCTACGTCGCGATCACCCGCTGCCTGCGGACCGCCGACGACTACGAGCTGATCGTCCACGAGCTCGGCGCGGAGCTGGCCGCCCAGAACGCCCGCTACGCCGAGGTCACCTTCACGCCCGGCACCCACCGCTCCCTCGGCGTGCCGGAGGAGACCTGGTTCCGGGGGATCGCCCGCGGCCGGGAGCGGGCGCTGGCCGACTTCGACGTCGAGATCGCCTGGGTCTTCGACATCGCGCGCAGCGCGGCGATCGACTTCCCGGAGCGGGGGCTGACCGACTACACCGTCGGCGTCGCGATCGAGGGGATGGCCGACGGCGTCGTCGCCCTCGGTCTCGGCGGCCTCGAGGCGGGCTACCCGCCGCAGCCGTTCGCCCCCGCCTTCGACCGGGCCCGCGCCGCCGGTCTCCGCAGCGCGCCCCACGCCGGCGAGCTGGCCGGCCCGGCCAGCATCTGGGGCGCGCTCACCGCCCTCGGCGCCGATCGGATCGGCCACGGCGTCCGCGCGATCGAGGACCCGGCGCTGGTGGCCCACCTTGCGGAGCACCGGATCCCGATCGAGGTCTGCCCAACCAGCAACCTCCGCCTCGGCGTCTTTCCCGACCTGGCCCGCCACCCCCTCCCCCCGCTCCTCGACGCCGGCGTCGTTCTCACCGTCAACTCCGACGACCCGCCCCTCTTCAACACGACCCTGACCGAGGAGCTGGCGCTGCTCCCCGGCGCCTTCGGCCTGGGGGTGGCCGCGATCGACCGGGTGCTGCTCGACGCCGTCCGCCACAGCTTCCTGCCGCCGCCGCGGCGGGACGCGCTGGCGACGGCGTTCGCCGACCAGTTGGCCGCTCTCAAAGCGATCCACCTCGACGCCGCGGGCGCGCGCCCGACCGTCGACGTGTCACCATAGAAGCCGACGGCCGACGAGGGGTGGAGGACCGAGCATGACCCAGCACGCGGGCATTTTCCCGACCTTCTTTCTCTCGGGCTTCGAGTGCTCGACCTTCGACTGGCAGGACAAAGGCCGGCGCGACCTCGTCGACGAGACGCAGCACGCCCGCCACGTCGACGGGGACTACGCCCTCCTCCGGAGCCTCGGCATCGGCGTCGCGCGGGAGGGAATCCCCTGGCCGATGGTCGACCGCGGCGGGCGGTACGACTTCTCGGCGCTCGATCCCTTCATCGACGCGATGAACCGCGCCCGGATCCTGCCGATCTGGGATCTCTGCCACTACGGCTACCCGGACGACGCCGACCCCTTCGCCCCGGAGTTTGCCGACCGCTTCGCCGCCTACGCCAGGGCGGCGGCGGCGTACGTCGTCCCCCGCGTCCCGGGGCCCCACTTCTTCACCCCGATCAACGAGATCACCTTCTACGGCTTCATGGGCGGCGAGTACGGCTGGGCGGCACCGTTCCGGAAGACGCCGGAGGACCGGCGCGAGCTGCGCTTTGCGCTCTGCCGGGCCGCCATCGCCGGGGTCAAGGCGATCCGGGAGATCGACCCCGGCGCGCGGATGGTCCAGATCGACCCGCTGATCCTGGTGGTGCCGCCGAAGGAGCGGCCGGACCTCGCCGACGAGGCGGAGCGGGAGACGCGGGAGGACACCTTCTTTGCCTGGGACGTGCTGGCGGGCCTTCGCCACCCGGAGCTCGGCGGGGCGCCGGACGTCCTCGACATCGTCGGCGTCAACTGCTACAGCTTCGGCCAGATGGAGTTCCGCGAGCAGGGACCGCACGCCGCGCTGCCGCCGGGCGACGAGCGCATCCAGCCGCTCGGCGAGCTCCTGTCCTACGCCTGGCAGCGTTACCGGCGGCCGATGATCGTCGGCGAGACCAGCGGCCTCGGCGACGGTCGCCCCGCCTGGTTGAAGGACATCGTCGAGGAGTCGCTGGCGGCCGTGCGGGCCGGCATCGACCTCCACGGCGTCTGCCTCTTCCCCGCGGTCGACATGCCGGACTGGCACACCGGCGAGTGGCTCCACAACGGCATCGCCGACCTCGTCCCGGCGGACGGCGACCTCCGCCGCGTCCCCTTCGCGCCGTACGTCGCCGAGCTGCGCCGCTGGCAGCACGAGCTGAACCGCGTCACCGAGCTCGACGACGACCCGCTCAGCGACCCGGTCGACCTCGCCGACATCGTCGCCGCCGCCGAGCGGCTGCGGCCGACGACGGACGCCGACTGGCACTGAGGCCGGGGCGGACGATGACCACCCGGCGTCGTGCCGACGGGCAAGCGATTGTTTTGTCGAAGGGGGGCCGATGGCCGAGTACACGGGCGATGCGCGGGCCGTCCTTTGGGACATGGACGGCACCTTGGTCGACTCCGCCGAGTACCACCGGCTCAGCTGGCAGGAGCCGCTGCGCCGCGAAGGGCACGTCCTCACCCGGGAGCGGTTCCTCTCCACCTTCGGCCGCCGCAACGACGCGGTCCTGCGCGACCTCCTCGGTGAGGGGCTGGCCGACGCCGACGTCGCCCGCATCGCCGCCGCCAAGGAGGAGGGCTACCGCGAGCTGGTTCGGCGGGGCGGCATCGCGCCGCTGCCGGGGGTGACCGGCTGGTTGACGCGCCTGCGCGCCGGTGGCTGGCGCCAGGCCGTCGCGTCGTCGGCCCCCCGGCTCAACATCGCCACGGTCCTCGAGTCGCTCGCCCTGGCGGACGCCTTCGACGCCGTCGCCGGGGAGGAGGACGTCACCCGGGGCAAACCGGACCCGCAGATCTTCCTGGTCGCGGCCGGGAAGCTCGGCGTCCCGCCGGCGCGGTGCGTGGTCGTCGAGGACGCCCCGGCCGGACTGGAAGCGGCCCGCCGGGCCGGCATGCGCCGCATCGGCGTCGGCACCGCGCACGGGGCGCTCGCCGCCGACCTGGTCGTCGCCTCGCTGGCCGATCTGCCGGCCGACGCCTTCGAGCGGCTGCTCGCGGTGGGCTGAGACGCGACCCGTCGCCGTTGCGATCCGGCGCCCCGATCCTTGCCGCCGATCGCGGACGAGACGGCACGCGAAACGGAGGTCGACGCCCGCGATGTCCGACCGCGCGACCGATCCGGACGCCCTCCTCGACCAGTACGGCACCGCCGTGAAGCTGAAGGTGCGGCAGGAAAGTCACCGCCTCTCCTGACGGCGCCGAGAATTCCCGCCACGACGCTGATTTTGATGGTTCCCCTACCCGCCGTGGCCGCGCCGTGGCCGCGCCCCGCCGCCGAGCAGTTCCTCCATCGCCGTCGCCGCCTCCCCCTGCATCGTCGGCAGGACGTGCGAGTACAGGTCCATCGTCTCCCGGATCGACTTGTGCCCGAGCCGCTCCTGCACGATCTTCGGGTGCACCGACGCCCCGAGCAGCAGCGTCGCCGTCGTGTGCCGCAATCCGTGCGGCGTCAGGCGCGCGACCCCCGCCGCAGAGACCGCCCGCGCGAAGCGACTCCCCACGGTCGTTGGGTCGTGCGGACGGCCGTCGCCGCGGTCGAAGACGATCCCCCGATCGTGCCACGCGCCCCCGGCAAGCAGCCGCCGCTCGGCCTGACGCGCTCGGTGGCGGCGCAGCGCGGCCACCGTCGCCCCGCCGATCGGGACGGATCGCCGCCCGCTCGCCGTCTTCGCCGAGTCGCCGACCACCCACTCCCCGCCGCGCGTCCGGGTCAGCGTCCGGTGCACCGTGACCACCCCGTTCGCCAGGTCGACATCCCCCCACCCGAGCGCCAGGCCCTCGCCGATCCGCATCCCCGTGTCCAACATGACCCGCCAGAGCGGGTGTTCGTCGTCGTCGACGGTCGCCGCCAAGAACCGGGTCGCCTCCTCGGCCGTCCACGCCACTGGAACCGGCCGCTCCCGGCGCGGCAGCAACGCTCCGTCCGCCGGGTTCCTCGGGATCAGGCGCCAGGTCACCGCCCGCGCCAGCGCCCCGTGCAGGACGGTGTGGGTCAGTTGCACCGACTTCGCCGCGTAGCCCGCCGCGAGCAGTTCCGCGTACAGGCCCTGGATCGCCGCAGCGTCCAGCCGCGCCAGCGGTACCTCCCCAAGCCGCGGCGCGATACGCTTGCGGACGATGCTCCGGTACGCCAGTTCCGTCGCGCCCCGCCACCCGGGCGACGCCGCCACGAGCCACCGGTCTAGGAACGCACCGACGCTCTCCTTGCTCCGCGCCACGAAGTCGCCCCGATCCACCTCGGCGAGCTTCTGGGCCAGCAGCGCGTCCGCCGCCTTCTTCGTCGGCCGGGTCGCGCTGTGGTGCCGCCGGGCGCCGTCCGGCCCCCGGTCCTCCCACTTCACCCGGTACCGGACGGTCCCGTCCTTCAACGGCCGGGCCTTCACGCTCCCTCGCGCCACGGCGTCTCCTTTCTGCACCCTTCAGGCTTGACCGGCGGCAGGCCGGCCCCTATCCTAGCCAACGATCAGAACACTTGTTCTTCTACGAGCCGCCGGAGGGGGTCAAATGGGGGACGGGGAGCGGACCGTGGTCGACGGCCAGACCTCGTGGCGGGCACGGCAGGACGGGCGGACGACCGAGCTCAACACCCGCACGGAGATCGCGCTCGACGGCGACGCGTGCGGCTGGGGCGTCGCCGCCCCCGGCGGCCGCGGCCGGGTCGAGCGGGTCGAGACCGAGTCGCCCCAGGTCCGCCGCTTCCTCAACCGCGTGCTCGGCGCCATGGAGCGCGCCTCCCGCCCGTCGACGGTCCGCCCCGTCCCGAAGCCGGTCCCCAAGCCGCCCACGCCCGTCCCCGCGACCGCACCGGTCCCCTGCCCCCTCTGCGGCGGCGAGGCCTGGCCCGACTGCGAGGTCTGCGACGGCGCCGGCGCCGTCACGGCCCGCCAGGCGGCGCGCTTTCTCGACCCTCACGCCGATTGACCGTTGGCGGCGCCGTTGCCGTTCGCGCCGTGCTCCCGGTCGTAGCGGATCCAGCCCCGGAGCTGGTCCTCGAGCTGCTGCGCCCGCCCGTACCGGCCCAGGTCGACTCGCCGCAGCAGGGCACTGACCCGCGCCACCGGGTCGTCGGGATCGGCCGGACGCGCCGTCGGCAGGTGCCCCGCCAGCGCCAGCACGGCATCCGGGTCCGCGTCGAAGACGTCGGCCAGGCGCAGGCAACTGGCCGGGCTCGGCAACCGCTTCCGCCCCAGCCACTCGCTGACCGCCCCCGACCCCATCCCCAGCGCGCGCGAGAGGTCGGCGGCGCTCATCTCCCGCCGCGTCAGCTGGCGGCGCAGCCACCCCGCGAAGTCCCGCTCCCCGCCCGCCGGCTTGCCGCCCAACCGCCCCCTCCCCGTTGCCCCCGCGACCCAGGCGCTTCGGTGCTCCGCTTCCAGAATACTTGACTCCGCTCCGCGAGCGGAGTAATTTGATTACATGCACGGAGGAAGCCGATTCGCCGCCCCCAACCTCGAGGCGGTCCTGCTCGCCCAGGGCCGCAAGCAGCGGTGGCTCGCCGACCGCGCCGGCACGACGGAATCGCTCCTGTCGAAGCTCGTCGTCGGCAAGCACACCGTCGACGAGGCGCTCGGCGAGCGGATCGCCGACGCCCTCGGCGTGCCATTTTCCTTGCTCTTCGAACTCCGAGATCGGAGCGAAATGGACCCGTCCACGGAGCGAAGCGCATGACCGAACTTGTCCCGCCCACCATGAAGGTCGCCGAGCTCGCCGAGCGGTGCGGCATCGACGAGTCGACGGCGTTCCGCTACCTCCGCGCCGGCAAGCTCCCCGGCGTCCAGGTCGGCGCCCGCTGGGTGATCGACCGCGACCGCGTCGACCGCTTCCTCGCGGGCCGGGAGGACGCGGGCGGCGCCCCGCTCGTCGCCGCCCGGGAGCCGGCCACC
>CADCWL010000225.1 GCA_902806405.1 uncultured Thermomicrobiales bacterium
CGCGAAGAAGCCCGCCGCGCGCAAGTCGCCGGCGAAGAAGCCCGCGGCGAAGAAGTAGCGGGGCTCCGCGGGCACTCAGCCCGCGGTACACACCCGCCGGTAGGGCTGTGCGGGGAGCGCGTCCTTCCACTCCTGCGGGGTGAGCTCCCGCCCTGCGACGCGGCAGGCGTGCTGCTTCCAGGCGCCGGCCGCGACGGTCCAGCGCAGCGCCGCCCCGGGGTTCGCGGACACGACGAACAGGTGCGCGCCGTCCGGTGACAGGTCGGCGGCCAGGGGGCTGTCGGCCTGGTCCTCGACCACCAGCGGTGGGCCGATGGGATCCTGCGTGGCGACGTCCCACAGCGCGACCGTCCCGTCGACGCCCGCGCTGGCGAGCACCGCGCTGTCGCGGGAGAACTCCAGCCACAGGAAGATCCGCCCGTCGTGGCCGTCCAGCGGCCGGCCCACGGGCTTCCAGTCAGCCGTCGACCAGAGCTGGGCGGTCCCGTCGAAATGGCCCGTGGCGACGAGGCGCCCGTCGGGCGAGAACGCCACGGAGCGGCTCCAATCGGACGTTCGCAGCCGCGCAACGAGCCGGCCGCTGCCCGCGTCGCGGATCTCGGTCGGCTCCACGGCGCCCGTGGCGGCGAGCAGCGTGCCGTCGGGGTTGAAGGCGAGCGCCGCCGTGGCCGACGGAGGAGCCACGCGCGTCACCTCGCGCCCCTCGACGTCCCAGATCCGCACCCGTCCACCCGTGAAGGCCGCAGAGCCGTCGTCCGGAGGAGTCCCGATCTCCGCCACGGCGAGCCGCCGGCCGTCCGGCGAGAAGGCGACGGACCGCACGGTGGTCGTCATCCCGGGCACGGCACCGAGCGGCCGCAGCGTATGGGCATCCCAGACCGTGGCCTGCCCGTGCTGACCCGCGACCGCCAGCCGGCGCCCGTCCGCGCTGAAGGCGAGCGCGGCGACGAAGCCGCGCAGCGCCCGGAAGGCGTGCCGACGGCGCAGCGTCACGGCATCGACGAGCTCGACCGTGCCGTCACTCTCTCCGACGGCGAGAGTGCGCCCGTCCGGGCTGAGCGCCAATCCTCTGGGGATATTGTCGCCGTCGTCGGGGACGAACGCCCTGGACGCCGGGAACGCTCGCACGAGGCTGCGGTCCCCGGAGAGGTCCCAGACGAAGGCTCGCTCGTCCTCCCCTGTGGTGAAGGCGGTGCGGCCGTCTCGGGACACCGCGATGCCCCAGATCTGTCCCTCCCCGTGCCCGGAGAGGCGCTCGCGCACCGCGCCGCCGGGGAGGTCCCAGACGAGGATGTCCCCGTCCGTTCCGCCGGTCAGCAGCGTCCGCCCGTCGGGCGTGAAGCGCATGCGGTTGACAGTGCCGTCGTGACCGCCGGCCAGCCGCCTGACGCGTCCGGAGCCCAGGTCGAGCAGGCGGACCCGCCCCCGCCCGGAGCCGAGGGCGAACGTGCGACCGTCGGGGCTGACGATCCCGCCCTCATCCCCGACCGGCCAGCGACGGACGAGGCGGAGCGTCGCCGCATCCACCATGTAGGTGGAGTCGTCGACCTTGTTGGTCATGAACAGCCGCTCCCCGTCGGCCGTGGCGGAGAAGGCCTTCGACTGGTGGCGGCCCACGGGCAGGCGCGTCCCCTCCTCTGCACCGGTCCGCGTGTCGAACCGCCGCAGGACGGACGGGCCGGCGTCGGGGGCCTCGGGTTCGGGGATCTGCTGAACGTTGAGGTGGCGACCGCCCTGCGAGTAGATGATGTTGAGGGCGACGTACTTCTCCGGCCTCGGCAGCTGGGGGACCTCGATGCGGCGCCGTCGCTCTCCGGTGCGCGTGTCGACGAAGTCGACGAGGCCGGCCGAGTCCTGATCGAGGTGGTTGTGCCCGCCGACGGCCAGGGTCCTCGAGTCTGGCGCGAACTGGAGGTCCTGGACCACGCCGCCGCCGAGGTCGTACGGCGGCGCGACGGGTCTGCGCGTTGCGACGTCCACGAGGGAGACCGCCCCCGACGCGCCGGCGAACGCTGCGAGCCGGCCGTCAGGGCTCACGGCCACCGTCCACAACGGCTGTCCGTTGCCGGGCAGCATCCCGAGCGCGTGCGGGTCGCGCATCAGCGCGGACAACAGATTGCCCCGGGTGGGGGCCGAGTCGTCGAGGTCGACGCCGGCCCGCGCGAGCAACACGGCCTGGTCGAGGCGCTCTCGGCCGAGCGCGACGGCGCCCACCCGCTGGGCGTCCGCAACCACGGCGGCCTCTCGCGCCTCCCCGCGCTGGGAGACCGCCACGACGCCCGCCACGACCGCCAGCGCCAGCATCGCCGCCACGCCGCCGAGCAGCGTCCGCAGCCGCCGGTTGGCCTGTCGCTGCCGCACGCCCTCGGCCTCCGCCCGCGCACGTCCCTCGGCGAGGAAGTCGAGCTCGAGCTCGTTGAGGTCCGGCTCGTGGCCGGGCAGCCAGTCCAGGGCGGAGGCCAGTCGCGCGCCGCGATAGAGCTCGCCCGGGTCGCGGTCCGCCCCGAGCCAGTCGCGGGAGGCGTGGGTGAGGTGCCGGTGCAGGCGGCGGCCCTCGGCGTCGTCGTCGAGCCAGCCGCGCAGGCGCGGCCACTCGCGCAGCAGCGCCTCGTGGGCGACCTCGACCTCGCCGCGGCCGACGGTGACGAGCCGGTCGTCGGCCAGGACGGCC
>CADCWL010000226.1 GCA_902806405.1 uncultured Thermomicrobiales bacterium
GCGCAGCGGGGCGACACCGCCGCCCCGCTGCGCGATTGGGACGTCGGCCGATTCGGCGATGACTTCCCAGCGGCGGCGCCACGGCCCGCGGTGGACGCCGCCCGGCGCCGTGCCCGGACCGTCGAGCGGGTCCGCGCGGCGCTCGACGCGGGCGACCGGGAGACGGTGGTGCGCCTCTGGTCGGAGGTGCGGGGCGACCGTCTCGCTTCGCTCCTCTCCATCCGGGCGCACGCGGTCTTCGCCGCGGAGGCTGGGGCGGCCATCGCCGCGGCCCTGGCCAGGGGCGACGACGACGCCCTCGTCGTCGCCGTCGGCGAGGCGGAGGCGCTCGGAGTGCCGGTCGAGCCGGCGGCGCGGCGGGCGGCACGGGCTGCCCGCGTCCGGGCGGAGACCCGGCGCGCCCTAACCGCGGCCGTTGCCGCCGACGACCGCCCGACGCTTGCTTCCCTGGCCCTTTCCGGCCGACTGGACGATCTCGGGCGCCTCGCACCGGCAACCGTCCGCGCGACGCTGCGGGCGCTCGCCTGGCCGCTGCTTGAGCGTGCCCTGGAGAGCCGGGACGACGCCGCGATCCTGGCCGCGTACGACCCGGAGCTCTTCGACGAGGAGGGCGCGCTGCCCCTAGAGCAGCGGGCGCTGGTCGAGTTGGCGCGGAAGCGGACCGCCTGGCTGGCGGCGGTCCGCGCCGGCATCCGGCAGCGCGACACGTCCGCCCTGCGGGCGGCGCTGGCCAAGGCACCACCCGGCGCGGAGCGGCGCCTGAGCGCGGTGGAGCGGAGACGCATTGCCCACATGACCGCCCGCGGCGACGCCGTCGAGCGATTGGCGATCGCCCTCCAGGAAGGGCCGGACGCCGCGGTCCTCGACGCACTGACCGGGGTCGAGGCGTCCGGTGCAACGGTGCCGGAGGCCCTCGACTGGGCGGCGGTCCGCGGCGTGGTCGACCGCGCCACCCTGGCCGAGGCAATCCGGGCCGCGGCGAGTGCCGATCCGCCCGACTACGCCCTCCTGGCGCGGCTGCTGCCGGCGGCCCGGGCGGCGGCGGCCACCGGCGGCGCGGAGGGGGGCGAACTCGCCCGGCTGGAGGCGGACGTGCTGCGGACGGCCCACCTCACCCGCCTCCGCGAGGCGCTCGACGTCGGCGACGACGCCGCGATCGCGGCGGCCGCCCGCCCCGATCCCTACGGTGCCCTCTCCCGCCTCAGCGACGGGGAGCGAGCGCGGGTATGGCGGGCGCTCGGCCTGCCCCTTGGCGCGTCACCGGGGTGATGTGGGTGAGCGACCGAGGGACGCCGCCGGCGGTTCACGGGCTGGTTCGCACCCCTCCGGGCGCGGTGCTCGTCCGGGTCGACGCGCGCATCTGCCCTCCCCCGCCTCCCCGTCATCAACACGTCTCCGCGCAAACCGCGCGATGCTGAACCGCCAGGGCCGGGCCTGCTTAGGGAACGGGGCTGCCCATGGCGCGGTGGCGGCACCCGGGGGGGGCTAGCCGATCCCGGCATGCGCCATGCATGCGGGCGACCCGGACGGGACCGGTGGCGGAATGAGGAGGCGCGGTGATGGCGGTGCTTACGGGGAGCGGCACGCTCTACGACGCGGACGAGAACGAGCTGGGGTCGGTCGCGTACCGGATCGACCACGACGCCGACCCCGACGCGCCGATCCTGGCGTGGTCGGGCGAGGTCAATTTCGATACTACCCCGGACGTCCCCCTGGAACCTGGACGGTATCTGCTCGAAACCGGTGACGGCACGCGGGCCGAGGTCGAGATCGCGCCGTCCGGCGCCGGCTCCGGGGCCGCAGGGCAGCTCCCGTTTACCGGGGTCGGGGTCCTCGGGGCGGACGGCGGCTAGCGAGGGACGGGGGTTGTCGGGGTAGTGCTTCCCGATCGGCTGCTCGGCGGGCCGGACGCCGGGCGGCCCGCCGTCAGTCGCGGGTGTCGACAGACCGCCGCGCTCGGTCGAGCGCGGCGGTGGCGTCCGCGGCGACCTCGCGGACGATGTCGGCCGCCGGGCGGGCGTCGCGCAGCTGCCCCACGCCTTGCCCGGCGTAGAGGGCCATCGCCTCGACGTCGCCGGTCGTGCCGACCACCGGGGCGTCCGATCCGTACCGGACGACGTCCGTGCCGATCTCGGTCCGGCCGATGACCTCGCCCTCCCCCGGCCGTTGCCCAGCCGGCGGGCGCCCCGCGGCCTCCCACCGGTCGACGGTGGCGTTGCGGAGCGTCCGCATCGGCGCGTTGGGCCACCCCCCGTCGAACAGCCCGCCGTAGACGGTGTCGGACGCCGCGGCCGCGGCCAGGCGCTCGCGGTAGCGCGGGTGCGCCGCCGCCTCCTCGCTCAGCAGGAAGCGGGTCCCCATCCAGACGCCCGCCGCCCCAAGCGCCAGCGCCGCCGCCAGCCCCCGCCCGTCGACGATCCCGCCCGCCGCCACGACCGGCACCGGCGACACGGCGTCGACGACGATCGGCACCAGCGCCATGGTGGCAACCTCGCCCCGGACGTGGCCGCCCGCCTCCCACCCCTGGGCGACGACCACGTCGACGCCGGCCTGCACCGCCCGTCGCGCCTCGTCCGCGCTGGCGACGGTGTGAAGGGCGAGGGCGCCGGCCGCGTGGATCCTGGCCACGTACGGCGCCGGGTCTCCCCAGAAGAAGGAGACGACCCGGACCCCTTCCTCCAACGCGATCGCCAGGCGCTCCGTCGGATCCCAATCGAGCACCACGTTGACGCCGAATGGTCGCTCGCTCAGGCGGCGCGTCTCCCGAATGGCCTCCCGCGTCGCCTCCGGCGAGCGCCAGGTAACGGAGAGGATGCCCAACCCGCCCGCGTTCCCGACCGCCGCGGCGAGGGTCGGCGTCGAAGCGCCGCCGATCGGGGCCTGGACGATGGGGAGGTCGATCCCGAGCAATCGGCAGAGCGGGGTATCGAAACGGATCGGCACCCTCGCATCCTTTCTCGCGTCGTCGGGGTGGGGGAAAGGAGGCCGAGCAGCGGGAAGGGGAGCAAGGTCCAGAGACCAAAGGCTCGCGCCCCGGCGTCCCCATCCCACCGACGCACGCGATCGACGCCGCGCTTCGTCGTCAACCCGACTCCCGAGGGCCGACCAGGGGGGACCACGGGATCTCCGAATGCTTCTGGCCCTTCCGCCCCCTCGTCCCCTTCGCCCTACTCCGCCCCCGCCGGCGCGGTCCACGCCCGCGTCGCCGCGCTCCGCTCGACCGCGTCGAGGACGGCCTGGCAGCGGAAGCCGTCGGCAAAGGTCGGGGCCGGGGTCTGGCCCGCCTTGATCCCGTCCAGGAGGTCCTTGACCGCGTGGACGAAGGTGTGCTCGTAGCCGAGGATGTGGCCGGCGGGCCACCAGGCGGCGGCGTACGGGTGGACCGCTTCGGTGACGTTGATGGTGCGGAAACCCTGGAGGCCGGCCGGGTCGTCCTCGAAGTAGACCTCCAGCTCGTTCATCCGCTCAAGGTCGAAGCTTATGCTCCCCTTAGCGCCGTTGACCTCGAACGCGTTGTGGTTCCGGCGGCCGGGCGCGAGGCGGGTTGCCTCGAAGGTGCCGGTGGCGCCGCTCGCGAAGCGGGCGAGGAAGCTTGTCGCGTCGTCGACGGTGACCTGTCCCGTCTCCTGGCCGGCGGCGGCGGAGAGGCCGGCGCCGCCGGCGCTCGCCGTCTCCAGCGGGCGCTCCCGGATGAAGGTGTCGAGCGTGCCGACGACCTCCGTGATGGGCCCGAGCAGGAAGTGGGCGAGGTCGACGATGTGGGCGGCGATGTCGCCGAGGGCGCCGGAGCCGGCCTTCTCTTTCTGCAGCCGCCAGACGAGCGGGAACGACGGATCGTTGATCCAGTCCTGGAGGTAAACCGCCCGCCAGTGCCGGACCTCCCCGATCAGTCCGTCGGCGATCAGCTGCCGGGCGAGCTGGACGGCCGGCGCCCGCCGGTAGTTGAAGTTGACCATGGCCACGACGCCGGCCCGTTCCGCCGCGGCCAGCATCTCCCGCGCCTCGGCGAGCGTGTTCGCCAGCGGCTTCTCGCAGAGGACGTGCTTGCCCGCGTCGAGCGCGGCCAGCACCACCTCACGGTGGCTGTCCCCCGGCGTCGCGACGTCGACCAGGCCGATGTCGTCGCGCCCCACCAGCGCCCGGTAGTCGGTCTCGTACCCTTCCCACCCGAGCTGGGCGGCCGCTGCCCGCACAGAAGCCTCGTCCCGCCCGCAGACCGCCCGCATCCGGGGGGCGGGGTCGACCTCGAAAAAGCGCCCCACCTGGCGGTACGCGTTGGAGTGCGTCCGCCCCATGAACTTGTACCCAACCAGCCCGACGCCGATCTCGGCCACGACGCACCTCCGGAGTAGCCAGACGCCAGGAGCCAAACGCCAGTCTCCAGTAAGCCGGTAGCGGGCGTTCGCGACCTCTCGGGTAGAGCGCTGCCGCGGCTGCCCACGTCCACCCTGCAGATCAGAAAACCCGCTTCCGGCTACTGGCCGCCCGCGCCTCGCCTCACACCCACCACGCCTCGCCGGCCTGCTCCGTGATCACCGTGTCGCGGAGGAAGCCGACGGCCTTCGAGAAGCCCTCGTTGACGCTCATCAGGGAGTCTTCATGCTCGATCGAGATCGAGCCGTCGTAGCCGGCGAGGCGGAGCTCGCTGACCAGGCCGCGCCAGAACTCCGGGCCGTGGCCGTAGCCGACGGTTCGGAAGATCCAGGAGCGCGCCTTCTCGTCCGTGTAGGGCCGGGTGTCGAGGACGCCGTTGCGGCGGATGTTCGGCTGGTCGAGCCAAGTGTCCTTGGCGTGGACGTGGAAGATCGCGTCCCCCAGCTCGCGGACGCAAACCAAGGGATCCATCCCCTGCCAGAAGAGGTGGGAGGGGTCGAAGTTGACGCCGATGTTGTCGCCACCCGCCTCCCGCAGCCTCCAGAACGAGTCGGTGTGGTAGGCAACGAAGCCCGGGTGGAGCTCGATGGCGACCTTGACGCCGTGCTCGCGGGCGAAGGCGCCGGCCTCCTGCCAGTAGGGCGTCACCTTCTCCCGCCATTGCCAGTCGAGGATCTCGGCGAAGTCGGTCGGCCAGGGGCAGGTCACCCAGTTCGGCTTCTGCGCGGTGTCGGAGTCGCCGGGGCAGCCGGAGAAGGTGACGACGGTGTCGACGCCGATCGCCTGCGCCAGGCGGACGGTGTCGCGGAAGGCGGAATCGTGGGCCTGCGCGATCGCTCGGTCGGGATGGAGGGGGTTGCCGTGGCAGGAGAGGGCGCTGATCTCCAGACCGCGGCCGGCCACCGCCTGCGTGAACCGTTGGCGGGCGGCCTCGTCCGCGAGGAGGGCGGCCGGCTGGCAGTGGCTGTCGCCGGGGTAGCCGCCGGCACCGATCTCGACCGCGCCGCAGCCGGTCTCCTTGATGTAGTCGAGCGCCTCCTCGAACGGTCGCTGGGCGAAGAGCACCGCGAACACGCCGACCTTCATGCCGCCTCCTCGGTGAGGACTGGGGACTCAGGACAGGGGACTGAGTCGAGCGAGGGGCGCCGCCCCACCCTGGCGCGGCGCCCGAACAGGGGCGGCATCATACTCCAGCCGCCGGGGCTTCGCGCCCGATGTCGAGCGTCGCTAGGACGCGCCGACCAGGGCTCGCTCGGCGCCGGCCCGGAGCGGCGTCCCCGTGGCGCGGAGGTCCGCCAGGCAGCGTGCCGTCTCGGCGAGGCCGGCCGCGAACAACTCCGGCGGCGCCCCGACGCCGAGGCGGAGGAACCCCTCGTAGCCGAACGCCGAGCCGGGGGCCAGCATCACGCTGTACTGCTCCGCCAGCCGGTTGGCGAGCTCGCCCGAGGGGACGTCGAGCGCGTAGCGGAGCATGGCGAGCAGCCCACCGCGGGGGCGCTGCCAGGAGACCAGGTCGGCGTGTTCGGCGAACCAGGCGTCGGCGGTCGCCAGGTTCGCGGCGATGATGGCGCGGGTGCGGGCGACAACCTGGTCGCGGTGTCGCAGGGCGATCGTCGCGAGCAGGTCGTTCAGCTTGCCGGGGCTGAGCGAGACGTAGTCGCGCATCGCCCAGCAGGCGGCGACGACGTCGGCCGGGCCGGCGATCCAGCCGGTCCGCAGCCCCGGCAGACCGAACGGCTTGGAGAAGGTGCCGACGCTGATCCCCCGCTCCCCCAGGTCGCGGACGGGGGGCGCCAGCGGCTCGCCGCCCGGGATCTCGAGCCAGCGGTACGCCTCGTCGCAGAGGACGCGCGCTCCCCGCTCCTCCGCCAGCGCGTAGACGCGGCGCAGCTCCGCCGCTGACAGGATTGCCCCGGTCGGGTTCTGGGGGGTGTTGACGACGAGGAGCTTGGTCTCCGGCCGCAGCAACGTCTCCAGCTCGTCGAGGTCAAAGCGGAAGCCGTTCTCCGGCCGGAGGCGCCAGGGGGTCACGTCGCAGCCGATCGCGCGGGGGACGCTCTGGAGCTGTTGGTAGGCGGGGTCGACGACGACGACGTGGTCCCCCGCGTCGAGCAGGACGTTGAAGAGCAGGAAGTTCGCCTCGATCGCCCCGGTCGTGACCAGGATCTCGTCCGGCCCGGTGTCGCGGTAGGTCGCGGCCAGCTCCGAGCGGAGGTCGAGCGACCCCGGCGCCTCGCTGTAGCCGAGCCTCGTCCCGAGCAGCCGCTCGAGCAGTGCCTCGCGCTCGTCCGCCGGGACGAGGTCTATCACCTCCCGCAGCGACATCGGCGCGATGCCGCTCTCCGTGATGTCGTAGCTGACGTCCAACTCGTAGGTGGTCATCCAGCGCTCGAGCGCAAAGGTCTCGATCTTCACCGTCCGTCTCCTTCTCCCGCTCGAAACCGGCGCCGCGATCGCCGCTGCCGGTCGCCGCTGCCGATCGGCGTCGATGATGACCGATGCCGACCGGCGCGGCGGGCGCCCGCCGCCGATCGGCAGCGGCGTGGCAGGGGGCGCCGTGGTGACGTGGTTGGCCGAGCCGCCGAATAGGGCTCCGCGCGGCGCCCCTCTCCCTTCTGCACGGCGTCGCCCGGCCCGTCCCTCATCGGCGGTCCCCATCATCGCACCGACGCCGAGACCTGGACGTGGGTATGGGGGCCGGGCGCGACCGATCGTGCCCTACCAGCCAGCTGCCTCGGCCAGGGCCACCGCCTCGCCGCGTGCAATGGAGGCGACGCAGCCGAGCACGATGCCGAGGCTCCCGACGTTATCACGGGCGCTCGTCTCCGGCTCGGTGCCGGTGTCGACGGCGGCGCGGAACGCGTCGAGGGTGCCGGCTCGGTCGACATAATTAAGGTCTGGGAGGGGGACTTCGAGCGTCGCTTCCCCCCGCCGCTGGAGGAGGATCGTGCCCGCGAGCGCGTCGTTTTCGCCGCCGGTCCAGCGGAGCCGGCCGTCTTCCCCCAGCAGCTCCCACTCGCCGTTCCACGAGGTGTCGCGGTCGCCGGTCGCCCAGTCACCCTCGTAGACGACCGTGGCGCCGCCGGCGAGCTCCATGACCGCGACAGCCGCGGGGTCGTGCCGGTAGGGGCTGTCGGGGACGCGCCAGCCGCGGGCGTAGACGCTCCGGACCTCCTGCCCGGTCACGGCGCGGAGGAGATCGGCATGGTGGATGCCCATATCGAGGAGCAGCGGGTGGCGCATGAGGTACCGGAAATTGTCGGGGGGCCACAAGGCGCGACTGTCCCGCCGAAAACGGATCGTGACGGCCGCCAGACCGCCGATCGCGCCCTCTGCGACAAGCCGCTGCATGGCGCGGGCAGGGCGGCGGAAGCGGTAGTTCTGGCTCACCATCAGGACGCGCCCCGCCCGGTCGGCCGACGCGACGAGGGCGCGGGCGTCGTCCATCGACGTCGCCAGGGGCTTCTCCAGCAGGACGTGCCGCCCGGCGCGGAGGGCTGCCACGGCGACGGCGTGGTGGGTGTCCGGCGGCGTGGCAACCAGGACGGCCGCGTCCGGGCTGCCTGCCAGCGCGTCGTCGAGCGATCGCCGGATCGCCGCCGCCGGCAGACCGAGCTCCGTTGCCGCCCACCTGCGCGCCCCCGCGTCGCTGTCGGCAACCGCGACGAGCTCAACCCCCGCCGCGGCCCGACAGAGCGTCGCCCAGCTCCGGCCGAACCCGCCGAGACCGACCTGGATGAGCTGCACGGTTGTCTCCGCGGGCGTGCCCGACCCCGTCCTTCGCCGCCCGTCGCCCGCGCGGTGCAGGGCCGCGGGCCGGCGCCGGCCCAGCGCCGGGCCATCCCCTCGGACGCCGATGGTACAGTAGCCGGGATGGACGCGGAGCAGCGGGCGGTAATCGGGTCTTCCGGCGGGTAAGGTCTCGGATGAGCACGCTCACGGACGAGGCGGAGCCGCCGGTCGTGCCGCCCATCCCGGGCGGACGCGCCGACGCGGCGTTGACGACGATCGCCGGCCGTTACGCGGTCGATCTCGAGGCGCCGCTCGGCGTCGGCGGGATGGCCCTCGTCTACCGCGGCAAGGACCTCCGGACCCGGCGCGACGTCGCCCTCAAGACGCTGCGCCGCGAGTACCGGGACGACCCGGAGACGCGGGCCCGCTTCCGGCGGGAGGCGCGCCTGCTCGCCTTCCTTGCCCATCCGAACGTGGTCCGCGTCTTCGACTTCGTGGAGGACCGCGGCGCCTCCTGGGTCGTCCTCGAGCAGGTGTCCGGGCAGAGCTTGAAGGGTCTGATCGAGGAGCACGGCCCGTTCCCGCCGGCGGAGACCGCGCAGCTGCTGGAGCAGGCCGCGGCCGCCCTCGGCCACCTTCACGCCCGCGGCCTGGTCCACCTCGACGTCAAGCCCCAGAACCTGCTCCTGGCCGACGACCGTCGCCTGAAGCTGATCGACTTCGGTCTTGCCCAGCCGGCCGGGCAGCCCCAGGAGGCGATCGGCGGCCGCACGTTCGGGACCGCCGCCTATCTCGCGCCGGAGCAGGCCGCGGGCGAGCCGGTCGACGTCGCCACCGATGTCTACGCCCTCGGCTGCGTCGCCTACGAGCTCCTCTCCGGTCGGCCGCCGTTCGCGGGCGAGCGAGCGGGGGAGGCCAAGAACGACGTCATCCGGGCGCGGCTGGAGCGGGTGCCGGACCCGCCCTCCCGCGCCCGGCCGGACCTCAAGCTGCCGCCCTGGATCGACGACGTCCTGCTCTGGGCGCTGGCGCCCGACCCTGCCGCCCGCTATCGGAGCGTCGATTCCTTCGCCCGCGTCTTCCGGGCCGGATTGGAGGGAGAGCGCCTCGTCGAGATCGGCACGACCGGCCGGGCAGCGGTCGCCGAGGTGCCGGCCGGGGGGTCGCGCCTCGTCCCCGGGTCCGCCGCACCGACGGCCGGCTCCTCGGCCGGCCCCCGGCCCGCATCGCGCGGGTTGGGCCTCCTCGCCCGTGCGGGTGGGCGGGTGGCGCGGCAATCGGGCGCCATCCAGCGCGGCCTCTGGCGGTGGGTGGCGGCGGTCGGGCTGCTCGACGCGGGGCTGGCGGCGCTCCTCTTCCTGACCCAGGGCGCGATTCCCGGTCTCTACGAGCCGGCGGCCACGCCGGGACCGGGGAGCATGGCACGGGTCGTCGTGGACGACCTCCGGATGCGCGACGGCGCCGGTCTGGCGACGACGGCGCGACTGGTGCTAGCCGAGGGAGAGCGCGTGATCGTCACCGGCGACCCCGTCCCCGGTGACGGCCGCGCCTGGCTCCCCGTCACGCGCGAGGGGGACGGCGCGACCTTTTCCGGGTTCGTCGCCGCCGAGGGCCTCGCCCCGGCCACGCCGCTGGAGCGGCTGCGGGACGCGATCGGGCTGGATTGAGCCCCGCGGCCGGTGGTTTCCGCGAATGCCGATCCAGCACCGGAGGCGCCCCGGTGCCTTGGCCGCCACCGGGCCGGGATGCCGAGACGGGTGAGCGCCCGAAGTCGGGGGCTCGTCCTCCACGGCGGACGACATTGCCTACTTAGTGTCATCTTGACAATTACTCGGGGCGGGTCTATCATCCGCCCATCGGGGCGACCCGATCGGTCGTCCCCGCGTCCACGGGCTCCGCTCTGCGTGTGGAGCGCCGGTGGACCAAGGAGTCCCCCCATGGTTCTGGATATCGGCCGGTCCGGCGCGGGCGCCGCGACCCTCGACCTCGACGTGGCCACCCGGCCGACATCCTGGCTCGTCGAGCCTCAGCTCGCCCCGGCCGCCTGCGTCCCCGAGGAGGGGGTTGGAGCCTACGACCTGCTCCACCGCTACGGCGTCTCGCCGCTGCGGCAGGAGCGCATCCCACGGTCGTACTTCAAGCTGCCGGGGGGGGAACGCGACGAGCGGATCTGGGCGCTCCGGCGGCAGCTCGGCGACCGGCTCGTGGTCCTCGGCCACCACTACCAGCGGGACGAGGTCATCCAGTTTGCCGATTTCCGGGGCGACTCGTTCAAGCTCTCCCAGCTCGCCGCCGAGCGCTCCGACGCCGAGCTGATCCTCTTCTGCGGCGTCCACTTCATGGCCGAGAGCGCCGACGTCCTCTCCGCCCCCCAGCAGCAGGTGATCCTGCCGAACCTGGAAGCGGGCTGCTCGATGGCGGACATGGCGAAGGCGGAGGACGTCGAGGCCGCCTGGTCGGCGCTCGCCGACCTCGGGGTCGGCGGCGTTGTCCCGATCACCTACATGAACTCCGCCGCCGCCTTGAAGGCGTTCTGCGGCCGCAACGGCGGCATCGTCTGCACCTCCTCCAACGCCGGCCGCGTCTTCGACTGGGCGTTCGCCCGCGGCGAGAAGCTCTTTTTCTTCCCCGACGAGCACCTCGGCCGCAACACCGGCGTCGCCAAGGGGATTCCCGCGGACCGGATGGTCGTCTGGGATCCGTTCCTCCCCCTCGGCGGCAACACGCCGGCGCAGCTGCGCGACGCCACGTTGATCCTCTGGAAGGGGTACTGCTCCGTCCACGCCCGCTTCACGGTGGAGCAGATCGACGCCGCCCGCGCCGCCGACCCGGACGTGCGGGTCATCGTCCACCCGGAGTGCCGCCTGGAGGTGGTGCGGGCCGCCGACGACAACGGCTCGACCGAGAGGATCATCGACGTGGTCCGCGACGCGCCGGCCGGCACGACCTGGGCCGTCGGCACCGAGATCAACCTTGTCAAGCGCCTCGCCGCGGAGATGCCCGACAAGTCGATCTCCTGCCTCGATCCGGTGATTTGCCCCTGCTCGACCATGTACCGCGTCCACCCCGCCTACGTCCTGTGGACGCTGGAGCACCTTGCCGCGGGCCGGGTCGTCAACCGGATCACCGTCGACCCGGAGACGGCGCGGGAGGCGCTGGTCGCCCTGGACCGGATGCTGGCGGTGCCTTAACGCCGGGCTGACGCGGAACCGGTCATGTCTCTCCGGCCCCGCCAGACGGCCGTTTTCGCCGCACCCTTGGTTTGGACCAGACGACGACCGGGGTGGAACGGTGGCGCAAGCGGAACCGATGCGGACGGCGTGTCGTCTTGACCGACAATCGGGTGGGTGCAGATCCTCGCGGCGGTCTGAGATGGCGGGATCGGGACCGGATAGTCGGCGCACGCACGCGAGTCCAGACCGCGCGCTGAATTGCGCCGACCACGCCGATCGGGAGGATCATGACCGCCGCATGAGCCGGCAAACCTGCTGCAGCTTGTCATCGCCTACTCGGCCGGAGACGCCGGGATCGTCGTCACGACCCATCGGACATGGCAACGGGAGAGGCAAGGGCGGCCGTCACGAACCCGCCCAACGACCTTAACGCCGACGTCGACGCGTTCCGTCCCCGGTCGCCACCGCGAGGCATCGACACGACGCCGGCGACCAGAACATCGTCGCCGGCGACCTGGACGGGGGAGAAGAGCTGGCGGCGGCGGCCTGCGAGGCGCGGGAGGAGATCGGCGCCGGCGACCGCGCCGACCGCCGGGTGGTCGGCGTCGTGCACCGCCGCGGCGAGGCGGGTTGCGTCGACGACGAGCGCGGCGACTCCCTTTCGGAGATCGCCCGCTGGACCGGGGAGATCGCGAACCGCGAGCCGGAGAAGCGCGACGATCTGCCGTGGGTCGATCTGCGGCATCATCGCCAGCGTGGTTCGGTCCGTGCACCGGGCGATCGCGAGGGATCGGCACGGTCTCTGGTTCGAGCGTTTCGGTCCGTTCCGATAGGATCGGCCCACGGCACCAGCCGCTACACTGCCAAGAGCCGGCGCACGGCCACGCCCCGACCGGCCGAACGACGCAGCCAGGAGGAGGAAGCGACCATGGTCGATGTTGGCGAGATGGCACCCGCGTTCGCGATGGCGGGGACGACGACGGACGGTCTCCGCCTGGAGGACCTGCGGGGCGAGACCCGCGCGATGCTGATCTTCTACCCGAAGGACCGGACCAGCGGCTGAACGAATCAGCTCGTCGCCGTGCGCGACGCCATCGACCTCCTCCGCGCCGCCGACACCGAGCCGTTCGGGGTCAACGGGGCGGACGCCGAGAGCCACCGGGGCTTCATCGACGCCTTCGGCTTCCCCTTCGACCTGCTGGTCGACGACGGCCTCGCCGTCTCCCGCGCCTACGGCGCCCTCCGCCCGGAAGGGGACCGCATCAACCGCACCGTCGTCGTCGTCGGCAAGGACGGACGGGTCATCTTCCGCGCCGCCGGCGCCCCCGACCCGCGCGAGGTGCTGGCCGCGATCCGCGACGCGGACGATGAGAGAGTCGTGGTCGATGGCCCGTAGCCGGCCGGCGATCCGGTGTTGACCAGCGGCTCCGCTTCGTCGCCCAACGCCCCCGCCGGCCGATCCCTGCTGCCGGGCACCGGCCGACGGCTAGCAGCTACTGCGCGAACTCGATCACCGCCTTGATCCCCTCGTCGATCCCGCCCGCGATGCGGGCGACGTCGGCGAAGCCGTTCAGGCGGTGGGTGATCAGGCGGGCGGTGAGGCCGGGCCACAGCTCCTCGAAACGGCCCAGGTCGGCGACACCGGCGGTGAAGTCCTCGTGCGCGGCGTTGACGCTGCCGACCAGGACCTTGTTGCCCTGCACGAACCCCAGGTTGAGGCGGGCGACGGGGACCGGGGCGACCTCGTCGCCGCCCGTGTTGCTGAGGAGGACGAGGACGCCGTTGCTCCCCAACACCCCCATCGCTTCGAAGGCAAGCTGCGCGACCCCGGTCGCCTCGAAGACGAGGTCGAAGGGCGGCAGGTCGGCGGCCAGCTCGGCGAGGGGCGTCTCGCGCAGGGATGCGTAGCGGCCCCCGCACCCCTCGACGATCGCCGCCGCGGGGTTCGGGGCCGGGCGGCGGGCGACAACGACGACGTCGATCCCGCGCGACCGCAGCAGCAACGCCCCGAGCAGGCCGATCGGACCGGCGCCAAGGATCAGCGCCGTCTTCGGCGCCCACGACGCGAGCCGGCGCTGGATCAGGTCGGCCTGTCGCAGCGCCTTCTCGACGACCGTAAGTGGCTCCAGCAGGACGCCGACCGACTCCAGCGCCGGGGGTAGGACGACGAGATGGCGCACGTCCTCGACGAACCGCTCGACCATGTAGCCGTGGGCGCCGACGATTCCGCGCTCGGTGAAACCTTGCCAGACGCACATGTCCGGCTGCCCGGCGAGGCAGGCCGGGCAGCCGTCCGGTCGCCGCACCGTGGCCACGACCAGGTCCCCCTCCCGCACCCCATCCGTTCGCGGTCCCGTCGCCTCGACGACGCCGAGCACCTCGTGGCCGAGGACGAGCTCGTCGCTACCGGTCGGCGGCGACCCGAAGAGGGCGGCGATGATCTCCTGGTCGGTGCCGCAGACGCCGACGCGGCGGACGCGAACCAGCGCCTCCCCCGGTCCCGGCGTGGGTCGCGGCAACTCGGTCAGGTGGACCGTGTCGGCGCGGCCGGGATAGACGGCGATGGCGGGCATGGTGGTCGAGGCGGACACGGCGGATCCTCCGTGCGTTCGGGCGGCGGCGCGGAAGCGCCGATGGGGTGGGACCGGGGCGCTGTGCACGCCCTCGGCGGTGGCGTATACTTTGTCCTATTGCGGTGCCCGTTGCCGAGGATGGTACACGACCGGGCTGGCCGCGAGGCACCCGGTCACCGCCCGGCGGCGGCTCGATCGACGACGAAAGGGTAGAGGAAACGCATGCGGGTCGAGCTTCGCGACTCGGAGGGCTTTGAGCAGCTTCTCCGGCGCTTCACCAAGGGGATCGAGCGCTCCGGCATCATCCGCGAGCACCGGCGGGGCCTGCGCTTCATCAGCATCCAGGAGGAGACCCGGGCCAAGCGGCGTAAGGCCGAGCGCCGCCGCCGCCGCAACGCGGCTTAGGCTCGCACCGGCCCGGCGATCGCGCGGGCGGTCGCCCCTGGCTCACGGAACCTGTCGTGGACGCGCCGGCCGGGGAGACCCGCGCCGGCGTTCGTCGTGGTCGCGGCGCGCCGGGTCGGCGACGGGCCGTGGATCTTCGGCCGCCCGCTGCACGCGCCGTGGGCGCCGCGGTCCCGCCTGCGTCCTCGCTGTGCCGGCCGCGACCGCACCAGCGCACGTCGGGTGGTCGCGGTTAGGTCGATCCGGTGGGTGCTGGAACGACCCGGGACCGGCGTTGCCGGCACCTCCTATCTCCTGACGGCTCGAGGCCGTCGAGGGGAGCGGAGGGAGAGCGGGCAGTTGGTATGATCAGCGCCCTGAGTGCGGCGAGACGGCGGACCGGGGGGCGGCGGTGAAGGTGGTCATCTCGGCCGACATGGAGGGCACCTGCGGCGTCACCTCCTGGGTGCAGGTGATGCCCCCGGAGTACGGCGACGGGCCGAGCTCGACGGCGGAGTACGAGCGGGCACGGGCGCGGATGACGTCGGAGGTGAACGCGGCGATCGCCGGCGCCCTGGCCGGCGGCGCGGACGAGGTGATCGTCAACGACAGCCATGATGGGATGCGCAACCTCCTTCCGGAGCAGCTCCACCGCGGCTGCCGCTTCATCACCGGCAACGACAAGCCGCTCGGAATGGCCCAGGGGGTTGACCTCCCCGGCGTCGGTGCCCTCTTCTTCACCGGTTACCACGCCAAGGCCGGCACGCCCGGCGCCCCCCTCGCCCACACCTGGACCGGCTGGGTCCAGGATGTCCGCCTCGACGGCCGCTCCGTCGGCGAGTTCGGGATCAACGCCGCCGTCGCCGGACACTTCGGCGTCCCGGTCGTCTTTGTCACCGGCGACGACCGTGCCGTCGCCCAGACCCGCGACCTGCTCGGCGAGTCCGTCGTTGGCGTCGCCGTCAAGGAGGGGTACTCCACCTTCGCCGCTCTCCACCTCCACCCGGAGGAGGCCCAGGATCGGATCCGGGCCGGCGCCGAGGAGGCGACCCGCCGCGCCGGCGACGCCCGACCGTGGCCCCTCCCCGTCGGTTGCCGCGTGGAGGTCGAGCTCGACCACCAGACCCGCGCCGACCAGGCGGCGTACGTGCCCAGCGTCGAGCGCGCCGGCGAGCGCGCCGTCGCCTACGTCCCCGCCGACGGCCTCGACTTCGTCCGCACCTTCCGGGCGGTGATCAAGGCGGCCTCGGTTCGGATGTCGCCGTAGGCCTCGCCTCCGAGGAGAGACCGGCCCACCGCCGATCGCGCCGCCGACCTCCTCCCGCCGCAGCCACGGCACCACCGTCGGCATACCGCGCCACCGATGCGAACGCCCCGATGAGGTCCCTGCGCTGGCGCTACCTCCGCCCGGCGGCGCTGCTCCGATCCACCGCCCCCCGACACCGCGGCCCCCACGGTCTTCGGGATGGTGATCCCTGGCCGGACGGCGGGTGGCCCCGGCGCCCCCGGCCCCGTCGGTGACCCCGCCGCAGTGCCGGCCTCGCCGGGACGCGCCGCCATCCCGACGCTGCCTGGAAACGATCGCTCGCTCCTGCGGGTGACCGGGAGGGGAGGGGGAGACGCGCGACGTGGGCGACGACGGCTGGCGGGGGGGTGCCAGCGTCGCCGTTGTCGCCGCGTGCGGCTGCTTACCGGCCGCCGGCTGTCTCCAGCTTCGCCAGCTCCGCGTCGACGTCCGCGAGCCGGCGCCGGGCGATCGGCACCCGGTCGGCCCATTTGCGCCGGTCGGCGGCCTCCGACTCCTGCTCCTTGCCGAGACGCGTCCGCTCGGCGACGAGCCCCTGCCGGTGCCAGGCGCGGCGGGTGCAGGCGTCGCAGGTGCCGCGCCAGTCCCGCCAGCCGCCGCACTCCGGGCAGGGGCGCGCCAGATCGGCGAGCGTCGGCCGCTCCGGCGGAGGCTCACCGTCGAGGGCGCGGTCGCGGAGATCGACGGCGAAGACCATGGCGCTCTCGACGAGGTGCCGGGCCAGCGCCGCCCCTACCTCCGGTGGAGCGCCCGCCGGAACGAGCGCCGCGGCGTCCCCGCTCCGTTGCCGGAGGTCGCCGCGGACGATGGCGCCGCCGCGCTGGTCCCAGTCCGCCTCCTCGGCGAAGCGGAACGTTTGGGGACCGATCGTGAAACCGACGCTGGCCGGCTCGGTCGCGGTCGCCCCGATCCCCGTGATCGGCGTCTCGGGCAGGGGAAAGGTCGGCTCCGGCGGCTGCGCGGCGAGCGCCGCGAGGTCGGCGTCGACCGTGGCGATCGACTCCGTGAGCAGGTCGATCCGCTCCTGCCACGGGTTGTCCGGCCGCGTCGCCGACTCCGCCCGCTCCAGGTCGAAGGCGACCATCTCCCGCCGCTTCCGCAGCTGTTCCCGCCGGCGTCGCGTCGCGTCGTCCTCGGGCTTCGCCACGGGCGACCCCCGGCCGGCCCGGCCGCCCGGCCGGCCGGGCGGCGGCGGTGCCACCTCCTCCGCGCGAGCCTCCGCGTTCGGCTGCCAGAACCGCCACCAGGACATGGGTACGAGCCCTCCCGCGTGCTCCGGGCATTGTGGCACAGGGTGTCCGGGACGGGACCGGCGGGGCGACGGTCGTCGGGGGAGGGCTCCCGACGTCACCGGTAGCCCGCCGGAAGGCGGCGCTTGACCCGCCGTAGTGGCGCGGCAACAATGCGGCACCGCCGCCGAGGCCCCGCCGATTATCCGAGGAGACGCCCGGATGGGAACGCTCGTCGACGCGTCCGCCGCCAGGAATGCTGCCGACGCCGCCGTCGTCTGGATCCCAACCAGGGCGTACCTGGACCGGAGCCGCCTCGGGCGCTTCATCGAGCGTGCAGGGATGCCCGACTACGACGCCCTGCTCCGCCGCGCCGCCGCCGACCCGGCCTGGTACTGGGGGGCCGCGGAGCGCGACCTGGGGCTGGAGTGGGGCGCGCCCTACGAGCGGGTGCTCGACCCGAGCGCCGGTCCGGCCTGGCCGCGCTGGTTCCCCGGCGGCCGGTTCAACTACGTCCGGAATGCGGTCGACCGCCACGCGGCCGGCGACGCCGGCGATCGGCTCGCCCTCATCTGGGAAGGGGACGACGGCAGCGTCCGGCGGCTGACCTACCGCGAGTTGGCGACGGAGACGGGGCGACTCGCCAACGCGCTGCGGGCGCTCGGCGTCGGCCCGGGCGACCGGGTCGGCATCTTTCTGCCGATGCTGCCCGAGACGGCGATCGCGACCCTCGCCTGCGGCAAGCTCGGCGCCGTCTTCCTGCCGATGTTCTCCGGCTACGGCGCGGACGCCGTCGCCGCCCGCCTCCGCGACGCCGGGGCGACCGTCCTGATCACGGCGGACGGCGCCCGCCGCCGCGGCGGGGTCGTCCCCATGAAGCGCGTCGCCGACGAGGCGCTCGCCGCCGCCCCGCAGGTCCGCCGCTGCCTCGTCCTCCGACGCACTGGCGAGGACGTGCCCTGGACCTCCGGCCGCGACGTCTGGTGGCACGACGCCGTCGGGGCCGCGTCGCCCGACTGCCCGACCGCCGATACCGCCGCCGACGACCCCTACATGATCATCCACACCTCCGGCACGACCGGCCGGCCGAAGGGGGCGGTCCACGTCCACGCCGGGTTCCCGATCAAGGCCGCCCACGACCTCGCCTACTGCTTCGACCTCCAGGCCGACGACACCCTCTTCTGGCTGACC
>CADCWL010000227.1 GCA_902806405.1 uncultured Thermomicrobiales bacterium
CCCACGGCGCGAGGGCGGCGGTCGGCGCCCGGTTTGCCCCGACCGAACGGACGGGCACGGCGGGTCGCTCGACCGGGACGACGGACACCCGAACGGGCCTCCGGACAGCCCCGGTGCGATGGGTCGCCCGGGTGTTCCGGGGAGGCGCCGGGCCGGTGGGACGGCGTCACGCCGCGCTACGCAACCGCCCCCGTGGCCGGGGGCGGCGGCACCGCTCTTGCCGCAGGCTCGCGGCGACGTCCGAGCCGGCCGTCGCGGCCGCAGTCGGCGTTCCGGCGTTTCGGGGCTGCCGCGTTGGCCGGGAGCCGTGCGGCCGTCGACCGCGCCCGGGGGTGCGGGCGCATCCGAAGGAGAGGAGTCCGTCCGTGGCGTACGTGACCGTCGGCCAGGAGAACTCGGCCCCGATCGAGCTCTACTACGAGGACCACGGCGCGGGCCGGCCCGTGGTGCTGATCCACGGCTTCCCGCTCAGCGGCCGGTCCTGGGAGAAGCAGATCTCGGCCCTGCTCGGGGCCGGCTACCGGGTCGTCGCCTACGACCGGCGGGGCTTCGGCAAGTCGAGCCAGCCGACGGTCGGCTACGACTACGACACCTTCGCCGCCGACCTGAACGGCCTGATGGAGGCGCTGGACCTGCGCGACGCGACGCTGGTCGGCTTTTCGATGGGCACCGGCGAGGTGGCGCGGTACCTGGGGACGTACGGGTCGGGGAGGGTCGCCCAGGCCGCCTTCCTCGCCTCCATCCCGCCCTTCCTGCCGAAGACGACCGACAACCCGAACGGGGTCGACCGGAGCGTCTTCGACGGGATCGAGGCGGCGATCCGGCAGGACCGCCTGGCCTACCTCTCCGCGTTCTACGAGGCCTTCTACAACCTGGACGAATCTCTCGGCAGCCGGATCAGCGAGGAGGTCGTCCGCGACAGCTGGAACGTGGCGGCCGGCGCCTCCCCCTTCGCCACGCTGGCGTGCGTCGCCACCTGGCTGACCGACTTCCGCGGCGACCTGCCGAAGGTCGACGTGCCGGCGCTGGTCCTGCACGGGGACGCCGACCGGATCCTGCCGATCTCGGCGACCGGCGGGCCGATCCTGGCCGAGACCCTGCCCGGCAGCCGGCTCGTGGTGGTCGAGGGCGGGCCGCACGGCCTGCTCTGGACCCACGCGGAGGAGGTCAACCGGGCCCTGCTGGACTTCGTCTCGGGGGCCTGATCCGGTCCATGAACGAGAGCGGCCGCTCGGGTGCCGGGCCTTCGCGTGGCGGCGCGACCGGGCGATGCCGCGTTCGCCACTCCCGCGCCACGCCGCGTGGCGCGGGAGTGGCGGCAATGCGACGGGGGGTGTCAGGCGCGGGCGGCGATCGCCTCGCGGAAAAAGGCGATCAGGCGGTCGGCGTGGTGGTCGAAGGTGAAGCGGGGGCGGTGGCGCTGGGCGTTGGCCCGGAGCTCGCCCATCCGCCGCCCGTCGCCGAGCTGCTCGCCGAGGTCGCCGAAGTCGCGGTAGAAGACGCCGATGTCGAGGTCGCGGGCGAGGGTCTGGGTCGCCACGACCGCGCCCCCGTTGTCGCGCTGGATGACCGGCAGCCCGGCGGCGGCGAGGGTCGCCAGGCGGGCCGGGTAGTTGAGGTCGTCCCAGGTCGCCCGGCGCAGGTCGCCGCCGTTCTCGCTGGCGAAGGTGTGGAGCCAGCCGGCGTCGTACTTGGAGAACTCCGAGACCCAGGCGTCCTGGTCGCACTGGGGGTGGAGATGGAGGTGGCCGGGGGCGAGGCGTTGGACCTCCTCGACCCAGGCGCCGTAGCGGCGGTGGAAGACCTCGCCGTAGAAGTGGAGGTGGACGCCCTCCTCGGCGAGCGCGGCGACCGTCTCCGGTTCGATCCCGATCGGGCGACCCGGCAGGACCGTGTGGACCTCGCCGTCCGTCTCCGAGAGCGGGCGGGAGAAGTCGCCGTCGAACCACTCCCGCTTCGCCAGGTCGCCGTCGAGGGCGAGGGTCGGCCGCGCGGTCGGCTCGGGGCAGGCCGCGGCGAACCAGTCGCGCAGCTCGGGGCTGGCGTAGATCCGCCCGTCCGACCGGGCGTGCAGCGCCGCCAGCTCGGGCCAGATCCCCTTCTTGATGCAGAAGAAGGGGCCTTCCTTGAAGTGCCAGACGAAGGGGACGCCGGGGTTCTCGGAGAGGACGTGGTGGGCGAACGGGACCGCCTGCCAGTTGAGCTGGGCGTAGATCACGTCCGGCTTGAGGCGGCGGACGGCGTCCTGCCAACCGGCGCGCGGCAGGTCCTCGACGTGCCCGAAGGGGAGCGGGCCGACCGTGTTGAAGTCGGCAGGGGTCGGCGTCCAGAGGCCGTAGAGGCGGTGGCCCCGCTCCTCGAAGGCGAGGACCCGCTCCGGGTTAAAGGCGAGCTCCCCGACGAGCAGGATCTTCAGGCCGTCCGGTGCCGGCTGCGTTGGCCGCTCCCGGAACCGGCGGTAGCGCTCAACCTCGTCGATCGGGCTCCCGATCGACGAGTGGAAGCGGAGCGGCTGGCGGGGTTGGTGGTAGCTCCGGTAGGTGTTGATCCCGCCCGCGTCCCCTTCGCGGATCCGCTTGTGACGCTGGCCGGGGTGGTCGACCCACTCGCAGCTGACCCGGCCGGTGCCGGCGAAGGGGCCCCGCCGGCGGAGGCGGGGG
>CADCWL010000228.1 GCA_902806405.1 uncultured Thermomicrobiales bacterium
CGGCGTAGCGGTCGCGGAGCGCGACGCGGTCCGGGTCGACGCCCATCCGTTCCACAACAACCCCGCGGAAGAAGCTTTCGTCGAGCAAGACGCTGAGGTCGTCGGATGGGTGCCCCAGGACGCTCCGCGTCGCGCCGCCCGCGGCGAAGATCTCGACCTTGCCCCTGCGCTGCCTCCCTTCCCAGCCGCCCCCCTCCCGCCGGGTCACGATCCGCGTCGGCGCCCCAGGTGAAGGTTGACGAGATGCCCTCGGATCGGTGGGTCGACGGTCTCACCGGGGAGGAATAGGTGCCGATTGATCTCGACCCCGGCGAGGATGGTCGACTCCCGCGCGAGGACCCCATGACTCGGCACCGCGTCGGCGATGCCGGGGGATGCCGCCGGCGCGGGCCGGGGTCGTTCCCCGCCCGTTTCGAGCGGGGTGGAGCCGTCGGCCATCGCCCGCGGGCGGTGCGGGAAGGAGTGCTCCATGGCGGGCAGTGTAGCCGTGGCTCGGGACGGAACGGCGCAGGAGCGCCGACCGTTGACGGCCGGGCGGTCACGGCTTGACACGCCGCGGCCCATTCTCTAGATTGTGGGTCAACAACTGAAGAGGACTGCCTTATCACGAGAGGTGGAGGGAGACGGCCCTGTGAAGCCCGGCAGCCTGCGCGTCCGCGCAAGGTGCCAATTCCGGCAGAGCGATCTGCGAGATAAGGGCGACCGCGTCCCGACGCGCCCCCTGCTCCGGCGGGGGGTTTTGCGTTAAGCCGCCCGCTCCCGCCCACCGTCCTTTGGCCGAGGACGGAGCGCCCTGGTTCGACCGCTCTACCCCAACCCTAGACGACAGCGCACCGACGATTTAACCGCACCGAACGCCGAAAGCGTGAAGCCGATGGCCGATACATCACCAAACCAACCAACCCACCCCCGGCGCGGTCGTCTCCACGTCGTCGCGCCCGCCCCCGCCCGGATCGAGCGGCCGGAGGTCGACGAGGCGCCGCTTCAGACGGCCGAGCTTGGACCGCTGGATCTGGAGCTGGGCGGTCGCCTCGAACAGGTCACCCTCGCCTACCGCACCTGGGGTCGCTTAAACGCGACCGGCGACAACGCCGTCGTCGTCCTCCACGCGCTGACGGGCGACAGCCGGGCGGCGGGGGAGGGGGGCTGGTGGTCGCCGCTGATCGGGCCCGGCCGGGCGATCGACACCGACCGCGCCTTCGTCCTCTCCGCCAACGTCCTCGGCGGCTGCCAGGGGAGCACCGGCCCCGCCTCGCCCGACCCCTTGACCGGCCGGCCCTACGCGATGCGCTTCCCGCTGATCACGATCGGCGACATCGTCGCCGCCCAGCGCCGCCTCGCCGAGCGGCTCGGTATCACCCGGCTGGTGGCCATCGGCGGCTCGATCGGCGGCTTCCAGGCGCTGGAGTGGGCGACCCGCCACCCGGACCTCGTCGCGGCGGCGGCGCCCGTGGCGGCGACCGGCGCGCTCGACCCGCAGGGCGTTTCCCTGAACGAGATCGGGCGGCGGGCGATCATGGCCGACCCGGACTGGCGCGGCGGCGAGTACGCGGCGGAAGGGGTCTTTCCCGCCCAGGGCCTGGCGGTCGCCCGCATGATCGGGATGGTGACCTACCACAGCAAGGAGAGCATGGCGCTCCGCTTCGGTCGCACCCCCGCCACCCGGCCGAGTCGCTACCCCTCCTTCGGGCCGACCTTCGACGTGGAAGGCTACCTCCACCACCACGGCGCCGCCCTCACCAAGCGCTTCGACGCCAATGCCTACCTCTACCTGACCCGAGCAATGGACCTCTACGACGTCGGCCGCGACGGCGGCGGGGAGCGGTGGCTGGGCGAGATTGCGGCCCCGATCTTCCTGCTCGGGATCACCACCGACTGGCTCTTCCCCGCCGCCGACGTTCGCGCCCTGGCGGAGCGCCTCGCCGAGCTCGGCAAGGACGTCACCTACGCCGAGCTCGCCTCCCCTCACGGCCACGACGCGTTCCTCAAGGAGTGGGACGATCTGGCGGCCGTGATCGGCCCCTTCGTTGACCGCGCGCTGGCCGGCACGGTGCGGCCGTGACGCGCCCGGGCCCCGCCCTCCATCCGTCGCACCCGCCCCGCCCACCGCGCGGGGAGAAGGACGACATGCGCTAGCGGGCCGCCAGACGCCTCGCTTGCGGCGGCCGTTCCCCGGACGCCGGGCGCACCACCCCGAACCTCTCTTCCACCCGTACCCTGTCCCCTTTGACCGCGAGAGGAGATCCCGATGGGCGAACCGACCGACGAGACCGCGCGCGGACTTGGCTTCGAGACGCTGTCGCTGCACGGCGGCCAGGAGGCCGACGCGACGACCAACGCCCGCGCCGTCCCGATCTACCAGACCACGTCGTACCTGTTCAACGACACGGAGCACGCCGGCCGCCTCTTCGCGCTGGAAGAGATGGGCAATATCTACACCCGGATCATGAACCCGACGACCGACGTCCTCGAGAAGCGGATCGCGCTCCTCGAAGGGGGCGCCGGCGCCCTCGCATTCGCCTCCGGCCAGGCCGCCGAGACGATGGCGATCCTCAACATCGCCGGCGCCGGCGACGAGATCGTCGCCACGACCAGCCTCTACGGCGGCACCTACAACCTCTTCCGGTACACCCTGCCGAAGCTCGGGATCGACGTCAAGTTCGTCGGGCGTGACCCGGCGGCGGTGGCGGCGGCGATCACGCCGAAGACGAAGGCGGTCTACTCCGAGACGGTGGGCAACCCGAACCTGCACACGCTCGACATCGAAGGCGTGGCGGAAGCCGCCCACGCCGCCGGCGTGCCGCTGATCATCGACAACACCCTCCCCTCTCCCTACCTGGTCCGACCCCTGGAGCACGGCGCCGACATCGTGATCCACTCCGCGACCAAGTTCATCGGCGGCCATGGCACCTCGATCGGCGGCCTCGTCGTCGACGGCGGCACGTTCGACTGGGCCGCCTCCGGCCGCTTCCCGGAGTTCACCGAGCCCGATCCGAGCTACCACGGCCTGAAGTACGTCGAGGCGGTCGGCAACATCGCCTACATCATCAAGCTCCGGGTCCAGCTGCTGCGCGACATCGGCGCGGCGCTCAGCCCGTTCAACTCGTTCATGTTCCTCCAGGGGCTGGAGACGCTGCCGCTGCGGATGGAGCGCCACAGCCAGAACGCGATGCAGGTCGCCCGCTTCCTCGGGGAGCACCCGAAGGTGACCTGGGTCAACTACCCGGGCCTCGCCAGCCACGAGACCTACGAGACGGCCCGCCGCTACCACCGGAACGGCCTCTTCGGCGCGATCCTCGGCTTCGGCATCAAGGGCGGGCTGGAGGCGGGCCGCCGCTTCATCGAGGGGGTCGAGATCTTCTCGCACCTCGCCAACGTCGGTGACGCTAAATCGCTCGTCATCCACCCGGCGACCACGACCCACTCCCAGCTCGACGAGAACGCCCAGGAGCTGACCGGTGTCACCCCGGACTACGTCCGCCTCTCGGTCGGGCTCGAGACCGCCGGCGACCTGATCGCCGATCTGGAGCAGGCGCTGGCCAAGGCGTAGGCCAGGGCGCGGTTGGGGCGGACGTGGCAAGCGGGGGCGGGCGGAGAGTCGCCCGCCCCCGATCGTTGCCGCCCGTCGGGTCCTCGGGGGCGGCCCGTCTCCGCGGGCGGCTCGGCCCGCCCGAGGGGAGCGCCGGTCCGGCCGATGCCTGCCTCGGCGCTCGACGGGCCACCGGCGAGGCGGAGGCTGGCCACGCCCCGGCCGCGCCGGGGACGGCGAAGGGGCCGGCGGTGATCGCAAGGGGGGACCGTGCCGGCAGGGCCGGCCGTGCGGGCCAGGAGAACGAAGCGGGCATCACCGACGCGGCAGCGGGCGCTCTTGGCCGTCGGCAACGCGTCGGTTCTGGTTGCGCCGTCTATCGTTGCGCCTCCCGCAAGGCGAACACCGGAGGGGAGCGGCGGAGGACGCAAGAGGTGCCGGTCCGCGGTCAGCAATCGAGGGAGGTTGACGCGCCGCCCGGTTGCGCTGGCGAGACGGCTACTCCTGGCGGGTGAGCGTCACGATCCACTCTCGGTACGCCGGATAGGCGGCGATGAGGGCGTCGCGCTGCCCCCCCTCGTAGTCGGCGTCGGTGAAGCCGGGGGTCATGGTGGTGCCAAGGAGGGCGTAGCCGTGGGGTCCGCCCGGGACGAGGCAGGTGCCCTGCCAGACGCCTCCGGGGACGACTGCCTGCGGTCGCTGGCCGGCGGCGAGGTCCGGCCCGATCGTCACGATCGTGCCGGCTCCACCCTGCCCCAGCCGGAGCTGCTCGACCGGATCACCCAGGTAGAAGTGGAAGATCTCGTCGCCCGGTAGCCGGTGGAGCGCGGAGAAGGCCTCGGGGGTGATCAGGTAGTAGATCGCCGTCGCCAGGGGCCGGGCGTCGGGCGTGGTGGATGGGCCGCCCGGGTCGGCGAGGCGGTGGGTTCGGGCGAAGAAGCCGCCCTCCTCCGGGAGCGGGGCGAGGCCGAGGAGGGCGATGACGCGGTCGGCGGTCAGCATCGTCGGCGATCCCCTCTCCGGTCCCGTTTGGTCGGCGTCGGCACCGGACGCGCCGACCGAACGCCGCCTCCGGGATCGCGTCTGCCCGCCCGCCGACCCTCTGACGGGTCGGGCGACCTCTCCCGCCCGCAACGCTCCTGCCGCGCCGGGTCCCATTACCTCGACCTTCGGTCGCGCTCCACTCGCTAAGTCATCCCGGGGAACGAGCTGTCCTCCCAATCGCGACGCCGACCGGGAGGAATTCTCGCTCCTCGAGGTGCCGGCGGCGTGGCGAGGCGACGGCAGATCGCCGGGACGGCGCCGCGTCGGCGACGGGTCGGTGGCCGTGGCCGCGGATGCGGGGAGCTGGCCGAACCGGCGGATCGCCGGTGCCCCGTGGCCGCCCGGTCGACCCGTACATTAAGCTTGGGGCAACGAACCCGTGCCGGCCAGGGGGGCGACGTGCCGCTCCCGACCGCGCCGAGAACGGAAGGAGGCCCCGTGTCCGTCACCGCCGCGCCACCCGCCCCCGTCGACGAGCTGCCCCGGTGGGACATGACGGTCGTCTACCCCGGCCTCGACTCGCCGGAGTTCGCGGCCGGCTTCGCCGACGTCGTGGCCCGCGCCGCCGCCCTCGAGGCGCTGTTCGACGCCGAGGGGGTGGATCGGGGCGAGACGGGTCGGTCCGCCGCGGACGCCGTCGCCGCCGTCGAGCGGGTGGTCGAGGGGTTGAACGCGACCGGGGAGGCGTTCGAGACGCTGACCGCCTACCTCTACGGCCACGTCGCGACCGACTCCCGCGACGACGTGGCGCAGGCGAGGCTGAGCGAGCTGGAGCGCCACCGGGCCCGCCTCGGCACCCTGCGCACCCGCTTCACGGCCTGGCTCGGCGGGATGGACGTCGAAGCCCTGGTCGATCGGTCCCCGCTCCTCGCCGCCCACGCCTTCCCGCTGCGGCGGGCGAAGCGGGCGGCCGCGCACCTGATGTCGCCGCCCGAGGAGGCGCTGGCGGCGGAGCTGAACCTGTCCGCCGGCACCCCGTGGGGCAAGCTCCACGACAACCTGACCTCCCAGCTCCTCGTCCGCCTGGAGGTCGACGGCGAGGAGCGCGAGCGGCCGATGAGCGAGATCCGCAACCTGGCGCTGCATCCCGACCGCGAGGTCCGCCGCCGTGCCTACGAGGCGGAGCTTGCCGCCTGGGGGGCGAACGCGCTGCCGCTGGCGGCGGCGATGAACGGGATCAAGGGACAGGTCAACACCCTCACCGCGCGACGTGGCTGGGCCGACCCGCTCGACGAGGCGCTCTTCGCCGCCCACATCGACCGGGAGACGCTCGACGCCCTCGTCGGCGCCGCGCGCGAGGCCTTCCCCGAGCTGCGGCGCTACCTGAAGCTCAAGGCCCAGGTGCTCGGTCTGCCGGCGCTGGCCTGGTACGACCTCTTCGCCCCGGTCGGCCGCGCGGATCGCGAGTGGGCCTGGCCGGACGCCACGGCGTTTCTGCTCGAGCAGTTCGGCGTCTACTCCGACCGGATGCGCGGTCTGGCGGACCGCGCCGTGCGCGAGCGATGGATCGACGCCGGGCCGCGTCCGGGCAAACGCGGCGGCGCCTTTTGCATGGGGCTGCGCGGCGACGAGTCGCGGATTCTCGCCAACTACACCCCCTCCTACGACGGCGTCTCCACCCTTGCCCACGAGCTCGGCCATGCCTACCACAACCTGAACGAGGCGGGGCTGACGCCGCTCCAGCGCGAGACACCGATGACCTTGGCGGAGACCGCCAGCACCTTCTGCGAGACGATCGTGCGGGAGGCGGCGCTGACCCGCGCCGACGCGCCGGAGCGGCTCTTCATCCTGGAGCAGTCGCTCCAGGGTTCCTGCCAGATCGTGGTCGACATCCTCAGCCGCTTCGACTTCGAGCGGCGCGTCTTCGCCGCCCGTCGGGAGCGGGAGCTCTCGATCGACGAGCTGAACGGGGCCATGCTCGACGCCCAGCGCGGCACCTACGGCGACGGGCTCGACCCCGACGGGCTCCACCCGTTCATGTGGGCCGTCAAGGGGCACTACTACAGCGCCGGTCGCTCCTTCTACAACTTCCCGTACCTGTTCGGGCTCCTCTTCGGCCTCGGCCTCTACGCGCGCTTCCGCGAGGAGCCGGACGGGTTCCGTGCCGGCTACGACGAACTCCTCGCCTCGACCGGCCGCGCCGACGCCGCCGAGCTCGCCCATCGCTTCGGGATCGATCTCCGAGAGCCCGCCTTCTGGCGGGCCAGCCTCGACGTCATCCGGGCCGACGTCGACCGCTTCGCGGAGCTGATGGGCCCCAAGGCGGCGACGGCGTCGGCGTAGCCGCCGGCATCGTGCGAACCGCACCGACAGGAGGGAGCGGAACGTGCGCCGGAGGTGACGTCGGTCCACCTGCCGTCGGCGTTGGCGGCGTGCGGTCGCGTGACCCGGGTGTACCGAGAGGCGGTCTAGCGTCCGCGGTCGTCGGGGCGAATGTCGGGGGATGGCGGCGAGGCCGGGCCGCCCGGCGCGGCACCGGCGGGAACGGTCAGCGGCACCCCCATCGCCCGTAGCACGAACGTGAGGTCGTGGGCCACCTCCCGGTAGCGGTCGTAGCGGCCGGAGGCGCCGCCGTGGCCGGCGCCCATGTTCATCCGCACCAGGAGCGGGTTGTCGTCCGTCTTGGTCGCGCGCAGCTTCGCCGCCCACTTCGCCGGCTGCCAGTACGGCACCTGGTCGTCCTCGATCCCGCCGGTGATCAGCAGCTCCGGGTACGCCTGGGCGGCGACGTTGTCGTACGGCGAGTAGGACGCGATATATTCGTAGAAGGCGGGGTCGCTCGGGTTGCCCCACTCCTCAAACTCCCCGGTGGTCAGGGGAAGGCTCGGGTCGAGCATCACCCGCAGGACGTCGACGAAGGGGACCTGGGCCACGATCGCCCGGAAGAGGTCCGGCCGGGCGTTCGCGACGGCGCCCATCAATAGCCCACCGGCGCTTCCGCCCTGGGCGATCAGCCGATCCGGAGCGGTGTGTCCCCCGGCGACGAGATGCTCGGCGACGGCGACGAAGTCGGTGAAGGTGTTCGTCTTGGCGAGCAGTTTGCCCTCCTTGTACCACCGCCGGCCGAGTTCCTGGCCGCCCCGGACGTGGGCGATTGCGTAGGCGACGCCGCGGTCGAGCAGGGAGAGACGGGTCGAGTCGAACGAGGGGTCGTAGCTGTAGCCGTACGAGCCGTACCCTTCCAGCAGGAGCGGCCACGGCCCCTCCCCGGCGTCGCGCCGGCGGACCAGGGTGATCGGCACCGCCGCCCCGTCCTCGGCGGTGGCGACGAGTCGCTCGGAGACGTAGCGCTCCGGGTCGTGGCCGCCCAGCACCTCCTCCCGCTTGAGCAGCGTCCGGACGCCGGTCGCCAGGTCCTCCTCGAAGACCGAGGTTGGCGTCACGGGCGAGGTGTAACGGAAGCGGAACGTGGTCGTGGCGAAGGTGCGGTTCTCGCCGGGGGAGACGGTGTAGACCGCCTCCTCGAACGGGAGCGAGCGGGTGGCGCCGCTGGCGCGCTCTCGCACCCAGAGTTTCGTGAGACCTGCTTCGCGACCGGCAATCACCAGGTACCCCTCGTACGGGTCCAGCCCCTGGAGAAGGACGTCCGGGCGGTGGGGGACCAGTTCCCGACGGTTCGCGGGCGCCGGATCGGCGACGGGGACGGCCAGCAGCTTGGCGTTCGGGGCGTCCTCGTCGGTGAGGACCAGGAAGTCGTCGCCGAGGTGCTCCAGGGAGTAGATGATCCCCTCCCGCCGGGGCGCAAAGACGGTCCATTCCGCGTCCGGCCGATCCGCGGATAGGTACCGGACCTCCGACGTTTCGGGGCTGAAGCTGCCGAGGAAGAGGTAGGCGCCGTCCTTCGACCGGGACGGGTGGATGGAGAAGACCTCGTCCTCCTCGCGGTAGAGCAGCGGATCGGACGTCGGGTCGTCGCCAAGGGCGTGGCGGTAGAGCTCGAAGCCACGGAGCGCGGCGTCCTGCTTGACGTAAAAAAGCGTCCGATTGTCGTTCGCCCAGACGACGCCCTGGACGGGGGAGACCCGCTCCGGCAGGACCGTCCCCGTCCGCAGATCCTTGACGAAGAGCGTCGCCTCGATGCCGCCGGTTTCGTTCAAGGAGTAGGCGAGGTACCGGTGGTCCGGGCTCGGCTCGTAGGCGGTGAGGCGGACGTAGCCGCTCTCGCCGACCATCGCGTTCAGGTCGAGCAGCACTTCTTCGGGGGCGTCGAGGGTGCCCCGCTTGCGGGCAAAGATCGGGTACTGGAGCCCCTCCTCCGTCCGCCGATAGTAGAACCACTCTCCGAACGGGGTCGGCACCGAGACGTCGGTCTCCTTGATCCGCGCCAGGATCTCCGCGTAGAGTCCCTGCTGGAAGGGCCGCGTCGGCGCCATCACCGCCTCGCGGTACGCGTTCTCGGCGTCGAGGTAGGCGATCGTTTCCGGGTTCGTGGGGTCCTCGAGCCAGGCATAGGGGTCGGCCACTTCGACGCTGCCGAACACCCGCGTCTGCGGCCGGACCGCGGCGATCGGCGGCATCGGTTGGCCGGGGGCGACGACCGACGTCGCCCCCGCCGCCGCCACGGTGGCCGACTGGGCCGTCCCGTCCGGTGCGGGCAGGTCGCGGCGGTCGCGTCCGGCCGGAGAGATGTCGTCACGCGACGGGGCCGGGTGCTGCGGGCGGTCATCGCGCCGATCGTCCATCGTTCTCGCATCCCCTTCGGCACCGATTCGCCCGCGTGGCCTGGCTGCGGCAGGTGACGCCGGGCCGACGGCGGCGATCCCGCCGGCACCTTAGCACCCGGCCCCGTTCGTCGGGTGTCGTCTTCGGCACGGTTGAAGGGTCGAGGACCAGGCGGGGGAGGGAGCGAACGGTCGCCTCGCTATGGGGCCGCGGCGTGGGCTCGGGAGGAGAGCCAGTGTCCGGTTTGGAAGTAGCGGAGGGGCCGATGCCGAGGGTGGAAGCGATCGTGGCGTGGTCGACGGCCGCCTTGCGCCGCCTTCTCGAGTCGGCGTTGGATGCCTTCCTCGGGCGGCTCCGCGATGCGGCCGCCACCAAATCGCGAAGGCGCTGGCGCGACGATCGGTCCCTGGTCGACCGCGGCCCGGGACCTGCGACGGGATGCGTGTTGCGACGCGACAGGGGGGGCACCATGGGTGACGAAGGAGCACCGCTGCCGACGGACGCCAGGGTTGTGGCCGACCGCCGCCTTCACACGACGCTGGAGTGCCTGCTGGCGATCGAGGCGACCGAAGTGTCCGCGGCGATGACGGAGGCCGCGCAGCTGGTGGCGGACGCGCTCGGCGCCGACAAGGTGGACGCGATGCTGCACGAGCCGGCGGGCGACTGCTTAGTCGCGGTCGGTACCAGCCCGACGCCGATGGGCCGGCGGCAGCACGAGCTGGGCCTGAATCGGCTTCGCGTCGCGAACGATGGGCGCGAGGCGGACGTATTCCGAACGGGCACCCCCTACATCACCGGTTGCGCCCACGAGGATCCCGGTCAAGTCCCCGGCATCGTCCACGAGCTCGGCGTTCGGTCGTCGCTCATCGTCCCGCTCGACGTGGCAGGCGAGCGCCGCGGGGTCTTGCTTGCCTCGTCGGCTCGGGAAAACCGCTTCGCGGAGGACGACCTCCGTTTTCTCGGGGCGGTATCGCGCTGGGTCGGGGTGATCGCCCACCGCGCCGAGCTGGTCGAGCGGATCGCGGCAGACGCCGCCGAGCGCGGCCGGCAGATGGCCGCCGACGAGCTCGTGACCGTGCTGGCGCACGACCTGGGCAATCAACTGGCGCCGCTCCAGACCCGGATCGACCTGCTGCGGCGGCGCGCCCAGCGCGAGGGCCGGGAGCTCGACCTGCGCGACGCCGGGGAAGCGGCGCGGTCGCTCCTCCGCTTCCGCCGGCTGATCGCCGATCTCCTCGACGTCGGGCGGATCGAGCAGGGGCTCTTCGGCGTCGAGCCGCGACCGTTTGACCTCGCGGTCCTGGCACGGGAGACGGCCGACACCCTCGGCCTCGGCCGGGGCGCGATCGAGGTCCGCACCCCTGCGCGGCTGGAGGTGCGGGCCGACCCGGACCGGATTCGGCAGGCACTCGAGAACCTTCTGACGAACGCGGTCAAGCACTCCCCGGCCGGCACCCCGGTCCTGCTGACGGTCGACGAAGCGGAGCGGGCGGGGGCCCGGTGCGCGGTCGTCGGCGTGGCTGACCAGGGTCCGGGGATTCCGCCGGCGCTGGTGCCTCGCCTCTTCGACCGCTTCGCGCGCGGTCCCGGTTCCTCCGGCCTGGGACTGGGGCTCTACCTGGCGCACCAGATCGCCGCGGCCCACGGGGGCTCGTTGACGGTTGATCCGAACCGCAGCGCCGGTGCGCGTTTCGTTCTCGAGCTTCCCGCCGCCGGCTCCGCCGTCGCGGAGCCGAACTCGACCGACGATCGGGGCGGCGACGCCTGAGCGCGCCGCGCCCGGGCGGCACCCGGCTTGCGCTCCGCGGATCCAGGACGATCCGTTCCGGGGCGGACCGACAGGGTCAGGCGCTCGCGAGACGGGGACCGCTCGGCGGGGGAGGAACGGTGGACAGCACGGGCGAACGGGCCACTGGGCGGACGGTGTTGGTGGCTGAGGATGACCCATCCGTCCTCCAAGCGCTTCGTGACGCGCTTGGGGAGGAGGGATACCGGGTCCTGCTGGCCGAGGACGGCATCGCCGCGCTGGAAGCGATCCAGCGGGAGGTGCCCGACCTGGTCATCGCCGACGTGCACATGCCCCGCCTGGACGGCGGGCAGGTGGTGCGACGGCTCCGGGACCAGAACGTGCCGGTGATCCTGCTGAGCGGGGACGCCAACTGGTCGCGCACCCCCGGCGTCGTCTTCCTTCCCAAGCCGTTCGACCTCGACCACCTGCTGACTGTCGTCGGCCGCCTGCTCGCCGGGCCGGAGGGATAGCCGCCGCGGCGCTTCAGCGACGGGCGGTGGCCTGGGCGAGGTTGACGCCGCTCGAGATCAAACCGATGTGGCTGAAAGCCTGCGGGAAGTTCCCGAGGAACGCCCCGCTTCCGGGGTCGATCTGCTCGGGCAGCAGGCCGAGCGGGTTGGCGCGGGCGCAGAGCCGATCGAAGAGTGCCGCCGCCTCGTCGTGGCGGCCCTGGCCGACCAGGTTGTCGACCAGCCAGAAGGAGCAGAGGAGGAACGCTCCCTCCCCCCCGGCCAACCCGTCCGGCGATGCCTCGGTCCGGTAGCGGTAGAGGAGCCCGTCCCCGGCGGCCAGCCGCTCGGCGATCGCCGCGGTCGTGGCCACCATCCGGGGGTGGTCGAACGGAACCACCCGCCGCAGTGGCAGCGCCAGCAGGCTGGCATCGAGCCCGCCGCCGCCGAGGTGCTCGGTGAGCGACCCCACCGCCGGGTCCCAGGCGTCGGCCAGGATCGTCTGGGTGATGCGGGCGGCGTCGGCGCGCCACCCGGCGACGTCCCCCGGCAGGCCGTACCGGGCGGCCAGGCGCGCGCCGCGGTCGAGCGCCACCTGGCACATCGCCGCCGAGTAGGTGAAGACCCGGCCCGGCGTCCGCACCTCCCAGATCCCCTGGTCCGGGGTGTCCCAACGTTGGCGGGCGGCCTCGACCCAGCCGCGGAGGCTGCCCCACAGTTCCGGGTCGATGGTGCCGTGCATCGCCCAGAGGTAGGCGCAGTCGATCACCTCCCCGTAGACGTCGTGCTGAATCTGCTCCGCCGCGCCGTTGCCCCAGCGAACCGGCGCCGAGCCCCGGTAGCCTTCCAGCCCCGCGTCCTCCCGCTCCGGCGGGGTCGGTCGGCCGTCCAGGTCGGCGAGGACCCGGAGGCGCCCCTCGCGCTCGACGGCATCCAGGATCCAGCCGAGGAAGCCGTCCGCCTCGTGCGCCAGCCCGACCCGCCGCAGCGCGTAGACGGCGAAGGCGCCGTCGCGGATCCAGACGTAGCGGTAGTCCCAGTTGCGCGGCCCGCCGATCGCCTCCGGCAGGGACGAGGTCGGGGCCGCCACCATCGGTCCGTTCGCGCAGTGGTTGAGCAGCTTGAGCGTGATCGCCGAGCGCCGGACCAGGTCCGTCCGGGGACCGTCGTAGCGGAACGCGCCGAGCCAGCGCCGCCACGCCTCGATCGTGCTGGCCAGGCGGTCCTCCGCCCGAAACGGTTGATACCGATACGTTCCCCGTCCCCACCGGAGCGTCAGGTTCAGCGCCTCGCCCGCCTCGAGATCGAGGGTCGAGCGCAGCCCCGCCAGCGGTCGGTCGGCATCGAGCTGGAGGTCGAGCTCCGGCCGCTCCGCGCAGCGGACGCGCCAGCCGCCGTGCCGCCGCTCCGCCTCGGCCCCGCCGCGCGGGGCGACCTCGACCCGCAGCCGAACCCGGCCTTCGAGTACCCGCACCGAGCGGAGCAGCTCGCGCCGGCCGGCCGGCGCGTCCTCCGCGAGGTCTCCGCCGGCGCGCAGCGTCAGCGCGTCGGTGACGCGAACCGACCCCTCGCGTCCGCGCAGCTCGGTGACCAGCACGCCGCTGTCCGGCTCGTAGAACTGGCGGGAGGCCACCACCTCTTCCGGAGCGACGGTGAAGGCGCCGCCGCGGCGCGCGTCGAGGAGACCGCAGAAGAGGGGAGGGGAGTCGAACCTCGGCACGCAGAGCCACGGGATTGCGCCGTCGCGGCCGACGAGCGCGGCCGTCGCGCCGTCGCCGATCAGGCCGTGGTCCGCGATCGGCAGGTAGCCGTCGCGGCGGCTCACGGGGGTCCACGCTGCGTCCACCGTCGGCACCTGTCACTCCTGCGCGTCGGTTCGGAGGCGCTCGGCCGGACCGGCAGTCCGGTTCGGGAGGCAGACGCACGCGGGGGACCACGCGATCCGCTCCCCGCTACCGGGCGCTCCGTGCGCTCGGGACGCGCCCACCACCGTCCCGGTCGAGTCCCCGTCCCGACTCGTCGACCGCGCCGGGGGTCTCCATCCGCTCCCGCTCCAGGTAGGCGCCGCGGGCGATGGCGTGGGCGGCGACGGGGGTCGTCAGCAGCAGCAGGACGGCGATCAGGAGGACGCGGGCGATGATCGCCGCCTCGCCGGTGACGATCGAGGCGAGCGCGATCGAGCAGACCCCCAGGACCACCGACTTGCTCGCCGCGTGCAGCCGCGTGTAGAGGTCCGGCATCCGGATCACCCCGTAGACGCCGATCGTCATGATCCCGACGCCGAGGATGACGAGGGCGTCTGCCAGCCAGGGCGCGATCGCCTCGATCATCGGAACAACCGCCCTTCGCTGTGGTAGCGCGCCGCCGCGACCGAGGCAACGAAGGAGAGGAGCGCCAGCGCCAAGGCCGCGTCCAGAAAATAGGGTGCCCGGTTGGCGTCGGCATAGAGGATCAGGAGCGCGATCAGGATCAGCGTCAGCGTGTCGAGCGCCAGGATGCGGACCATCGCCGACCGCGCGTGGATCACGTAGAGGACGCTGACCGCGAGCAACACCGTCATCCAGACCGCGGCGAACGCAAAGACCGTCTCGTGCATGACACCCTCCAGCATTGGGGACCGGGGATCGCGGACCGGAGGGGCCGACCGCCAGCCCCCGACCCCCGACCCCTACGGAAAGACGCGGCGCTGGTAGCGCCGGTAGAACCGATCGTGCGCCGCCCGGATCGCGTCGGGGTCCGAGGCGTCGATGACGTGGAGCAGCATCGTCCGCCGCTCCCAGTCGACGTCGACCAGGCAGGAGCCCGGAGAGAGCGTGTCGACCAGGGCGGTGACGGCCACCCCGAGCGGCGTCCGCTCCCCGATCGGGACGGCGACGATACCGGGGTGGTGGAGCGGACGCAGGTGGAGCACCACGAGGGCGACGTCGCGGGTGCCGCGCAGCACGTCCAACAGCGTCGCCGCCGCGAAGGGGAAGAAGGCGACGAGGCGCCCGGCCGCACCGGCGACCGGCGCGGGCGATCCCCCGAAGAGGAATCCCCGCGTCCCCCACAAGAGCGCGCCGGCGAGTGCGGCGCCGATCGCGACGTCCCACGGGTGGGTGCTTGCCAGCACCAGCGCGTAGACGAGGACGAGCGGGACGATGGAGAGGAGGAAACGGCTCACGGCGCCCCCTGCCGCAGCGCGTCGGCCGCCCGGGCGCTGACCGCCAGCAGCGGCTCGGGCCAGAGTCCAAGGGCGACGACGAGCCCGGCGAGGGCGAGGACCAGCGCCCGCCGGGTGGCGATGCTCGGCTGGGTGGGCGGGCCGTCCCCGGCCGCCCAGAACCGCCGCTGGTAGACCTGGAACATGTAGACGAAGGAGAGGGCGCCGCCGAGGAAGACGAGCAGGACCAGGCCGATCTCGGTCGTCGTCCCGTCGGCGGCGAGGCCGGTCCGGAAGAGCGCGGCCTTGCCGAGGAAGCCGGCCGCCGGCGGCACCCCGGCAACGCTAAAGGCGCCGACCGCGAAGGCGGCGCCGACGGTCCAGCCGCGCAGGCCGGCGGCGAGGAAGAGGAGCGTTTTGTTGACCGCGTTGACCACGGCGTAGAGGATCGCGGCGGCGTAGCCGACCGGGCCGCCGACCGCGAGCGCGATCAGCACGTAGCCGACCTGGCCGATCGCCGAGTAGGCGAGCACCTCGTCCGGGGCGCGGCGGGAGACCGCCTGGAGGGCGCCATAGAGGATGCTCGCCGTCCCCAGCAGCAGCAGGACCGGCGCGGCCAGCTCCAGCTCCCGGGGGAAGAGCCCGGCGCCGAAGCGGAGCAGGCCGTAGCTGCCGATGTTGGCGAGCGCCCCGCTCAGGATCGCCGAGACCGCCGGCCGGGTGCCCGTGTAGACGGCGGGGAGCCAGAAGTGGAAGGGGAAGAGCCCGAGCTTGACGCCGAAGGCGACGAAGAGGACGGCGCCGGTGATCATCACCGGGTTCGCCTCCGCGATCCGCGCCCGCGACGCGATCGTCGCCATGTCGAGGCTGCCGGTGACGTGGTAGAGGGCGGCGATCGCGATCAGGAAGAGGACCGAGCCGAGGAGGTTGACGACGGCAAAGATCATCGCCGCCCGCAGCTGGCGGCTCCGCTCGCCGTAGCCGGTCAGGACGTAGGCCGCGATCATCGCGATCTCGAAGAAGACGTAGAAGCTGAAGGCGTCGGCCGTCAGAAAGAGACCGGTCAGACCGACCGCCTCGAAGAGGACCAGGGCCGGGAAGCTCCGCGTCCGCGCCCCCCCGAGCAGCTCGTAGACGAGGGCGACGAGCAGCACCCCGAGCGAGAGCCCGGCGAAGAGGACGCCCAGGGCGTCGGCGCGCAGCGCGATGCCGACCCCCGCCGGCCAGCCGCCGGCGACCGTCTCCAGCGGTCCGTCCCGCAGCACCACGACCCCCAGCCAACCGGTCGCCGCCAGACCGGCGGCGAGCGCGATGGTCGCCGCCACGCCGACCGCGCGGCGGCGGCCGTCGAGGACGGCGAGGCCGACGGCGGCGAACCAGACGATGCCGAGCGGGAGGACGATCATCGGTCACCCCCCCGGTTCGCGGCGCCAGCGAGGACGCGCCTTTCGTCCGCGGTGGCTTGTCCGTCCGCGGCGGCGCGCTCGGCGATGGCCGCCCGCTCGTCGGCGGCATCTTGCTCGATCGCCGCCTCCTCGCGCTCCTCGGCGGCGGCGAGGTCGTCGAGGTCGAGCGAAAGGTGGGAGGTGTAGACGCGGTAGACGAGGCTGAGCAGGAGGGCGGAGACGCCGAAGCTGATCACGATCGCGGTCAGCGTCATCGCCTGGACCAGCGGGTCGGCGACCGTCCCCTCGGCGGAGAGGGGGTGGATCGGCGCGGCCCCGGTCGTGAGGCCGGCCGACATGATGAAGAGGTTGGCCGCGTTGGAGATCAGGACCATGCCGACGACGACCCGGATCAGATCCGCCTTGAGCATCAGGTACGCGCCGGAGCCGAAGAGGACGGCCACCGCCAGCGAGAGGATCAGGGTCATGGGAGCCTCCCGGTCCGCGCCCGCGCGACCAGACCGATCGTCGAGATCGCGAAGCCGAAGACGAGCAGGAAGACGCCGAGGTCGAAGAGGACGGCGGTGAGCAGCTCCAGGGTTCCGAGGTGGACCACCGCCGCGCCCACTTCCGGCGCATGGGTCATGATCGGCCTCCCCCGCAGGACGGGGGCGAACGTGACGGCCAGCGAGAGCGCCAGCCCGGCGAAGGCGACGAGCGGCGCCCGGTGGAGCGGGAGGTGGCGCGCCACCTCCCGCTCGCCGAAGGCAACGACCTGGAGCAGCACCGCCAGGGCCGCGATCACCGCGGCGGTGAAGCCGTCGCCCGTGTCGGCGTATCCCTTGACCAGCGTCGCCAGGGCGACCATCAGCGCCGGCAGGAAGAGGAGGCGGGCGATGGTCTGGGTGAGGGTCGTCGTCATCGGGTCCGCCCCCTGCCGAGCAGGGTCGTGAGGCCGAGGAGCGCGATCCCGATCACGGTGATCTCCCCCATCGTGTCGAGGCCGCGGAAGTCGGCCAGGATCGCGGTGACGACGTCCTTGGCGTGGGCGGCCGGCGTCAGCTCGGTCTGGGTCGTCGCCACCGTCTCCAGCGCCGCCGGCTTGGAGAGAACGCCCCAGACGACGACGAAGGCGACGACGCCGGCGACGATCCCGAGCACGGTGTCGCGGAAGCGACGGTTCAGGTTCGTATGGCGGCCGGTCGCGCCGCGGAGGAGATCCCGCGGCAGCGCGGCGAGGACGCCGAGGAAGAGGAGGGCAAAGAGCGTCTCGATCAGGACGGCGACGAGGGCCACGTTCGGTCCGCCGAAAAAGGCGTAGACGACCGCCAGCGAGAAGCCGACGCCGGAGAGGACAAGCGCCAGCGACAGGTGGTCGTGCGGCACCGTCGCCGCCAGCGCCGCGAGCGCCGCCACCGCCAGCATCAGCGTCAGCGGCAGGTCGTCGCCGGCGAGGCCGCCGACGACGAAGGCACCCTCGGTCGGGGTGGCGGCGACGGCGGCCACGACCAGCACGCCGCCCGGCACCAGCACCGCCGCCACCTTGCTCCGGAGATCCCGTACCTCTGTCCGGTGGATGGCGTCGGAGACGCGGTTCAAACCGGCGAGCGCGCCCCGGTAGGCCCGCTCCGGCCCCAACCGCTCCCCGAGGCGGGCGAGCGCGGCGACGGCCGGCCGCCAGGCGGGTCGGGCGGCGAGGAGGAGGCCGCCGAGGGCGAAGGCGGCGAGGGCGCAGAGGTTCTCCGGCCGGGCGTCGAGGTGGTAGGCCGGATGGATCGGCGTCGGCGCACCGGAGGAGGCGGCGCCCGCCCCCTCTGCCAGTCGCGCCGCCGGCCCGACAACGAGCCCGCCCAGGAGCGAGAGGAGCCCGAGCGCGGCGACGGGGAGGACGAGGGCGGCGGGGATCGGCCCCGCGGGAGAGCGGA
>CADCWL010000229.1 GCA_902806405.1 uncultured Thermomicrobiales bacterium
ATCGCGTTCGGCCGCGACCGCCTTCTGGCGGTCAACTCTCAGATCGCCGAGCGTTCGGCCATGCTGCCCCCGACGCTGCCGTTCGACATCGCGACGATCGCGCTTCCCAAGGCGCCGTGACACCGGCCCCGGCCAGGGCGCTGCGGTCTCGCGGCGTCCCTGGCCACGGCGACGTCGCCGGGAAGGCCTCCGCTCCGCTCGCCGCGGCCCTTGGCGTGGACGCTCGCGAACGCTGCGGGTGGGCTTGGCAGAGCAGCGAGATGGTCCGGTACCACGACCAGGACTGGGGCGTACCGGTCCGCGACGACACGCGGCTGTTCGAGTTCCTGATCCTCGAGACGTCCCAGGCGGGCCTGAGCTGGCGCACGATCCTCGACAAGCGCGAGGCGTACCGCACCGCGTTCGCCGGATTCGACGCCGAGCGCGTCGCTCGGTTCACGGACCGCGACATCGCCCGGCTCCTCGCGGACGCCGGCATCGTCCGCAACCGGGCCAAGCTGGCCGCGTCAGTGGCCAACGCGCGTCTGACGCTCCGCCTGCGAGACGAGTTCGGTTCGTTCGCGGCGTACCTGTGGAGCTTCGTCGGGGACGTCCCCCAGCAGAGCACCTGGGCGACGGATGCCGACGTGCCCGTGACGACGCCGACCGCCGAAGCGCTGTCGAAGGACCTGCGGCGCCGCGACGCGGGGTTCGTCGGCCCCACCACCGCCTACGCCCTCATGCAAGCTGTCGGACTCGTCAACGACCATCTGACGACCTGCTTCCGCCGCGCCGAAGTCGCCCGCGCCGGCGCGCGCCCGACCGAGTCCCTCTGACCCGTCCGCGCGCCTCCGACCGGTCAGGCTTCCACGAGGTTCAGGCCTATGGCGCCGATGATGATGAGTCCGATGAAGGCGATGCGAGGCGCGGTGACAGGATCATCGAGGATCACCATGCCGAACGCGACCGTCCCGACCGCGCCGATCCCGGTCCAGGCTGCGTAGGCGGTGCCGACCGGCAGATTTGCGAGCGTCTTGGACAGCGTGAAGACGGCGGCGGCCACAAGCGTCATGGTCAGCACCGTGGGCAGGAAGCGGGTGAAGCCCTCGGTGTTCTTCAGCGAGATCGCGAAGGCGATCTCGAACACCGCTGCGAGCAGCAGCAGCAACCAGGCGGACCGCATCTCAGCCACACTCCTTCCAGGCCGGCGCCTCACCGGTCGTCACCTCAGCTCGCCGCAGTGAAGCGGCCGGCTCCCGGCTCTCGACGGCGCGACCAGTCCGGGCGGCCTTTGTCGTGTGGGTGCTCATGAACCTGCTCCTCTGTCGTTGCGGAGAGCCGCCGGGTCGGAGACCCGTGGCGCCCCGAGGATGAGGGTCGCGTCAGGTCGGCGCTACGCGGATCGCTTACCACGCCGCACAAGGGAATCTCGTGGCGGGAGGTCGGCACATCCGGAACTGTCTCTCTGCGTGCTCGAGTCGCTCGAGCTCGCGTGACCCACCAGCTCACTCAGGAGGCAGATCATGGAGTTCGAGGACAAGGTCGTTCTCATCAGCGGCGGCGCGACGGGGATCGGGAAAGGCGCGGCCGCTCGCTTCCTCGAGGAAGGCGCCTCCGTGGTCATCAACGGCCGCCGCTCGGGCAAGCTCGAGGAGGCGCTCGCCGAGCTCGATCCGAGTGGCCGGCGCGTCGCCGCGGTCGCCGGAAACATCGGCGATCCCGCCACGAGCGAGAACATGGTGCGCACGGCGGTCGAGCGCTTCGGCGGCGTCGACATCCTGCTCAACAACGCCGGCGTGTTCACGCCCAAGGGCTTCCTCGAGCTCACCGCCGACGAGCTCGAGCACTACCTGGACCCCATCGTGCGCGGCACGTTCTTCGCCAGCCAGGCCGCCATCCCGGAGATGATCCGTCGCGGAGGAGGAGCCATCGTCAACACGGGATCGCTGTGGGGCACCCTCGCCGTCGGAGCGACCCCGACCTCGGCGTTCTCACTGGCGCAGGCCGGTCGTCATGCGCTCGCGCGCAACCTGGCCATCGAGTTCGCGGGCAGCGGCATCCGCGTCAACACCGTCACGCCCGGGGCGGTGGAGACGCCCATCTACGAGTCCTTCATGACCGCCGAGGAGATCCGCGACGTGCTGCCGACGTTCGGAGCGATGCATCCGCTCGGGCGGATCGCTCAGATCGCCGACGTCGTCGAGACCATCCTGTTCCTGGCCTCGCCGCGAGCGGCGTTCATCACCGGAGCCACCGTCCCGGTCGACGGCGGCGTCACCGCCGGCCTGCCCGTCCCCGCCGGGGCGCCTGTCGCGGCATGACTCCCACACGCTCGACGATGCCCGTCCGTGAGCCCCCCGCCGTCGCCCGGGAGGCCGGCCACCATCATGTCCACCAGCCGTAGCCCGGCAGCGCCGAGCGCCCGTCGCCGCCTGACCTCATTCTTCAAGGGGTGGCACTGCCACGGTTGGCACGCGGCCTGTCCCACCACCCGCAGCGAGCGGCGCCGCTCGTCGGCCCCTGCGGCCCCGACCGCCGATCCTGGAGCGACCGACGATCCCGTCGACACGAGGAGCCGTCACACCAGATGACCGGATCGATCGTCGTCCATCCTCGGTGCGTGGTCCTCACGAAGGCGAACACGGGGCGGCGGAAC
>CADCWL010000230.1 GCA_902806405.1 uncultured Thermomicrobiales bacterium
CAGCCGTCGAAGCGTCGATCGTCCACGCCGCCCGGCCTCGCGCCACGCGGCTGGGCGCCGCCCTAGCCGCCGGCGAGGGCGCGCTCCACGGCGGTGACGAGGTCGCCGAGGTCGAACGGCTTGGCGAGGACCCCCGACACGGCCAGCCCCGCCGCCGCCCGCGGCGCGGCGCTGACGATCAGGACCGGGACCCCGGCGCCGGCCTCCCGCAGGCGGGCGACGAGGGATCGGCCGTCGAGCCGCGGCATCATCAGGTCGCAGACGATCAGGTCGGGCGGGTCGCGCTCCACCTCGGCCAGCGCCGCCAGCCCGTCCGAGGCCCCGCGCACCGCATGGCCCTCGTCCCGCAGGACGTCCTCGATCAGGTCGCGGATCGCCGGCTCGTCGTCGACGACCAGGATCGTCCGCATCCGGCGCTCCCCTCGGCGGCGCGGCCCGCTAGCCGCCCCCGCGGCCGGGGTCCGCGCCCCCCGCCGGCGGCCCCGCCCCGCACGAGAAGGGCTGGCCGATCTCGATCCCCCGCGCCCCGATCGCGAACTCGCGAACCGTCGGGTCGAACGGGCTCTCCCGGGTCTTGAGCACCGAGACCAGTCGGTGCAGCCGGGAGCCCCGCTCGACGGCCCGCAGCAGGATCCCGTTATCCATCGTCGCCGAGACGGCCGGCACCGGGATGGCCAGCTCGGGCGCGACGAAGGACTCCATCTCGACCACGAAGAGCGCCGTCACCCCCCGCCCCCGCAGCTCGTTGCTCAGCGCCGTGACGAAGGTCGCCCGCCGCTCGGGGACGGCGAAGAGCCGGTACAGGTCGGAGGCCGCGTCAACGACCAGGCGCCGGGTCCCGTGCGCGTCCAGGGCCGACAGCAGCTCCCAGGCCCAGGCATCGGGCGACCCCTCCAGCGCGGGCCGCCGCAGGAACCGCACGCGCCCCGCCTCGACGTGCGCGGCCAGGCCGAGCCCGATCCGTTCCCCCGCCCGGACCACCTGAGCCGGCGGCTGGGCGAAGATGGCGGCCAGCCCCGGCTCGCCGCGCCGGGCGCCCTCGGCCAGGAAGTGCAGGCCGAGCAGCGTCTTGCCCGCCCCCGGCGTCCCCAGCACCATCGTGCTGCTGCCGGGCAGGAGGCCGCCCCCGAGCATGGCGTCGAGGCCTCCCACGCCGGACGGGATCGGCTCCCACCCCGCCCCCGACGCCGTCACGGGCTCGCCCCGGGCCGCCTCCAGGCGGGGGAAGACCGCCACCCCGCGCTCGTCGATCGCGAACTCGTGCCGGCCGCCGAGGGGGGCCCCGCCCCGAAGCTTGGCGACCCGCAGCCAGCGCACGTCGCGGGAGTTGGTCCGGTCGAGCGCCAGCTCGAGCAAGCCGTCGACCTGGGTGGCCACGCCGCCGGCCGCTTCGGGGTGCCCGGCCGCGAGCAGGACGGTGGTGCAGCCGAGGGGGGAGAGGCGGGCCTGCAGCCTTTGGACGAAGCGGGCGGCGTCGACGGCGGTGGGGGCCGCCGCCTCCGCGAAGCCCACGCCGTCGACGACCAGCAGGGTCGCGCCGTGGTCGCGCACGGCCCCTACCAACTCCCGCGCGACCCCGTCCAGACCGCCCTCCACGAGCGCGCGGCTCAGGCTGACGTAGTGGACGCGGCGGGCGACCTGGGCCGGGTCGTAGAAGCGGAAGCCGCGCAGGTGCGCCAGCATCCGGTCGTGCGTCTCGGTCAGGACGGTGGCAACGACGGCGCCACTGCCGGCCGTGGCCCAAGCGTAGGCGAGCTCGTTGCCCAGCGTCGTCTTGCCGGTGCCGGGGGCGCCGCGCACCAGGTAGGCGTCGCCCGCCACGACGCCGCCGCCCAGGACCGCATCCAGGCCCGCCACGCCGGTCGGCAGGCGCGCCGGCCCCGACGGCTGGCTCCCCCGGTGGTCGTCCCCCTGGTCGTCCACGGCCGCGCACCCCCTCGCGTCGCCCCGCCGCCGGTCGCGGCGCCCAGTATCACGGCCCGCGCGGCGGCGTCTAGCCGGTCGGGCGGACGTCCCCCTCGGCGGCTTCACCGTCCAGGCCCGCGCCTTCGCCAAGACCTAGGGCGCCCTCCGCTTGATGCCCTGAACGGCCCATGGCCCGCCTCTTACGCGCGGTCGACATCCGGCGCGGCGGCCGGAGGCGGCCAGCGGGGACTGACCGTGGGCTGATCTGGTGTTCGAAACCTGGCGCATCCTAGCACGGGAGAAGGCCCGTTCCCGCCCACCCGCCTCGACGGATGCGAGGCGGGGGGCCGAGCGGCTCGGGGTGCCGCGGCGCCGAGCCGGCACGGTCGGTCCGGGGGAGCGCCGTCTCGACGTGGTCCGGCCGCGCCGCCTTAGAGCGCGTTGCAAAACCTCCCGACGACGCGGGCGTGGTTGACACCGGCGGGAGCGGGTGTATGGTGGGCGACATCCGGCGCAACCCGCGGCGTGGACCGGCCCGCCCATCGTGGGCCCTCCTCGGGCCCCTCCCGCCGCGTCGTCGCGCTCGGCCGGCCGGCCGGCCACGGGCCGGCGCGCCCCCTGGGGCGGGCCATCCGGCGGAGGAGGATCGCCCGCGATGGCCGACGGCTCACCGGCTCCGCGCACCCGCTACCGCTCGGTCGTCGCCGACAGCGGCCGCT
>CADCWL010000231.1 GCA_902806405.1 uncultured Thermomicrobiales bacterium
CGCCGTCATTGACGAGTTCCCCGACCTCGTCGCCGACGCCGTCTTTGACGACTTCTTCGACGCCACGGACCCCTTCGGCCAGGTCGACGTCCGCCTCTACCTCTTCTCCGGCTGCGTCCCGGCGGAGGGTGCGACGCCCCCCGCCGACGGCGCGACGGACCCCGATGCGGGCGCGACGGCCCGGCCGACAATCGCGCCGGCGGTCGCCCCGGCGGTCATTCTGCCGGCGGAGATTGCCCCGGCGGAGACGGCCACCCCGGCGAGGACGCCGATCTTCGAGATCGACTGAGGGCAACCGTTGGCCCACTAGCGCGCGACGCGGGGCCGTCGCTCCAGTCGCGATGCCGGCACCGCTCCGCTCGCCGTCACCCCCCGCCCGCGTGGTTGATGATCGGGAGCACAACGACCGGCGTTGGCTGGGCGATCGGCCCACCGCGCCACTCGCCGCGCACCTCCGGGTCGCCCTCCGTCCGCTCCACCGGCGACACCACCCGCCGGCCTTTCCGCGCCGGCCGCGTCCGCAGGTCGTCCATGACGCGGCAGGCGACCGCGTCCCGCCCCGGCAGCAGCGTCGACTCGTGCCCCGCCGGGTCGCCTTCCTCGGTCGCGAGGACGTGCGCCAGCGTCCGCCGGATGCTGCCGACCGTTCCCGGCGCGCTCGCGTCTCGCAGGTCGTCCGACCGCCCGGCGCAGTCAGCGATCGGGCACGGGTTCGCCCAGGGGCAGTGCCCGCCGAGCGACGTCGGGATGCCGTTCATGGCGTTCCCCTCCGTGCCTCGCGACCACCGTCTGATCCAGCGTCTGCCGTCCACCCGCCGCCGGTTACCAATCGCCGGCGTACGCGACCCCGTACGGGGTGGCATCCGCGACGCGGCAGGCGTACTGGAGCTCGACCAACTGGCGGAGATGGAGCAGGTCGTGGGCCGCCCAGGCCGCGAGCAGATCGCCCGCCCGGAGGGCGAACCCGTCCGGGTGGGACCAGGAGCGCGACCAATCGGGCGCCGCCAGGCGCCGCAACCAGGCCAACGAACGCCGCCGCTCCTCCAGGAACCGCGCCAGCGATTCGTCGAACTCCCGTCCGTTGTAGCCGCGGGACCCAACCCAGCCCTCGGGGTCGTTCGCCGGCGGTGTCTCCCCCGGCCGGTGGAGCACGATGTCGAGGCGGGCCCGGAAATCCTCGACCTCCTCGTCGGCGAGGTGGTTGACGACCTCCAGCGCCGACCACGCCCCCGGCGTCGGCCGCCAGCGCGCCCGCTCCCGCGGCATCGCCTGGGAGAGGGCGTCGGTGGCGATCGCGTTCGCTTCCAGCGCGGCGACGTACGCGGCCGGGTCCATGTGTGTCTCCCCTCAAAATCGATCATCGGTCCGTCTGGCCGCCGCAACAACGCCGTCGGGCACCTGGCGCCCGACGGTTCCGTCGTCCGATTACCGGGCAGGCACGCGGGTCTGCCCGCGGATCGGTTGCCGACCGTGCCCCTACCGCCTTCCGCCGTGTCCGCGGCGGCGGCGCGGAGCGGAGTCCGTTCGATCGTCGTCGGGAGGGACCTCCGTGTCCGCCCGTTAGGCCGTCGCCAGGATCCTCCTCGGTCGACCGTTCCCCAATGGTCCTCTACACAACCCGCGGCGGCCCCTGCCCGATCCGTCGCCGCAGGTCGTCCGGCGCGTTGGGCGCCTCCCACGGCGACTCGATCCACCAGGTCGCCCCCGCCTCCGCCAGCGGGGCGACCCGCGCCGCCGCGGCGCCCGGGTCGTTCCCCGGCGTCGTCCCCTCCACCACGATGTCGAACGGTTCCGAGCGCTCGCGGTGCTCCGCGACGTAGGCCGCCAGCGCCGCCACCGCCTCCGGTGTCAGCTCAGCGGGGCTGCCGTCCGGGTTCATGGGGTACGGCAGCACCCCGTCGTAGCGGAGTGCCCGCGCCATCGAGCGGGGACGCGGCCAGGCGGCCACGACCCAGATCGGGATGCGGGGCCGCTGGAGCGGGGTCGGCCGAAAGGTCGTCTCCCCGATCCGGTAGTGATTCCCATGGAACGAGAACGGCTCCCCGCTCCAAAGTCCGGCCAGAATCTCGAGGCTCTCGTCGAGCAGCGCCGCCCGCGTCTTGCGGTCGGTGACCTCGCCGACGGGGCCGAACGAGTCGACCGCGCCGAGCCCGACCGGGACGACCAGCCGGCCGTTCGAGAGGCGGTCAAGCGTCATCGTCTCGCGGGCCAGCTTCCAGGGGCGGCGCCGCGACGGTGGCGTCACGATCGCCCCCAACCGGACCCGCTCCGTCCGCATCGCCATCGCCGCCATGGTCACCCACGGGTCGTAGACGTGTCCCCCGACCTCGTCCCAATCGCCCCCGAGCGCGATGCCGTCCCAGTAGAAGGCGCCGTCCCACCCGGCCGCTTCCGCCTCGTGGGCCAGCTCGGCGACCGTCCGCGGGTCCCCGGTCGGGATAACAAAACCGTAGCGCACCGTTCCCGCCTCCTCGTCACGTCCGCCCGCCTCGCGCGGTCACCCGGCCCAGACCCGCCGGAATAGCCCCGGGTAATCGACGACCAGACCGTCCGCGTCGACCGGCAACTCGGCGACGAACCCGTCCGGCAGCGCCGAATAGGGCAGCGACTCGTACAAATACCGCCCGCCGTCCGGACCGGCCTGCAGGCAGGAATACCGCTGCCGTACCGCCTCCACCCTCAGCCCCGGCACCGCGACGTAGGCGACGGCCAGCTCGGCCGCCTCGCCCGGCCGCAGCCGGAGCCGCCGGATCGGCAGGGTGTTGGTGAGCGGCGTCGCCGAGATATCGACGTCGAGGCAGCCGTCGAGCTCCGGTAGCGCCTCCCCCCGTCCGTCGGTCCATCGCCCTGACCCGTCGCCGAGGAGCGCGACCACGCCCCCATCGACTTCCAGCGCCTCGACCCGGACCTCCCGCGTCCGCCACGCCGCGTCGCACCGCAGCCCGTAACGGACCCGGAACGGCCGCCCCGCCTCGACACCGACGACGGCCCCATCCGCGACCGCACCCATGGGGTCGAGCGAGAGCCGCAGGTGCTCCAAGCCGGGACCGTCCGCCGCCGTCCACATCACGTCCCGCTCCATACGTCCCCTTTCGTCCCCGCCGCGTCGCAACGCCGCGCCGTGGGTCGGGGGCACGGTCACCCCCAGCCGCCCGAACCACCGCCGATCCCCGCCGTCCCCACCGCCGCGTCCCCTCCGCCCCCTCCTCCTGTTGTCCCAAGGCGTCCCGGTGCACCGCGGAGGGATCTCTCCTACCGCCTTCAACGATCTTCGCGGTGGAGAGATTCCCCCTTCGTCGGGATGACGGCGAAGGGGGGCGCCCTTGGCGGTCGTCGCGGCCGCGCGCCGACACGCCGACCCGGTCGGCCGGTCCGCTCGGGAACCGGCCGCTGCCAGACGCAGCAGAACTCGTTCCCTTCCGGGTCGCGCATCAGCCAGTGCGCCTCGTCGGGTCGCTCGTCGATGTTGCGGACCAGCGCGGCGCCCGGCCCTTCCAGCCCCGCCGCCTCGTCCCGCCATTCGCCGTCGATCGGTAACAGGTCGAGGTGGACGCGGTTCTTTGCGACCTTCCCCTCGGGCACCGGCTGAAACCCCAGCCACGGGTCGCCATCGGGGTTGCGGAAGAGCACCCGGTCGTCGCCCTCTTCCTCCGTCTCGAAGCCCGGCGCCGCTCGCCACAACGCGGCCGGCCGTCGTGGGTCGGCGCAATCCGCGGTGACGGCCCCGATCCGGGATGCCACCGGTTCTCCTCCCCTCCGCACCCGGCTCGCACGCCGCCGGTGCTCGTCGGCTCGTCGTCGGCCATGGGGGGACCGCGCCGGTGCAGCCCGGGACCTCAACCCCGGGCGGCACCGGCGCCGCCATCGAGGGAAGGGCGGATGGCCCCCTCCCAGATCAGGACGTCCCCCTCCGGCAGGTCCGGCAGGCCGAGGCGACCGAGCATGTGCAGCAGCTCGCACCGGTGTGCATCCCGTGGGTGACGACGTGGAGGATTGCGCCCCCGTAGGTCTTCGTCCTCGGTGGGTCGTCGAGGAGATCGGTCCAGAGCTCGTCGAGCCGGCCCGCGGCGGCGACCGCGCGGGCGAGCGCCGCGAAGTCGGCCGCCGCGGCGTTGAAGCGGGCGATGATCTCGGCCACCGGCTCCCGGCCGGCGTTCGGCCCCGCGTCGAGGCGCGGCGGTCGTCCCGCCATCAGGTCGGTCCGACCTCGACGTTGCCGACGACGTGGACCAGGGTCCGGCGCACCGTCTCGTGGCCGACATCGAAGTGCCGGTCGAGCTGGTTGTCGGCCAACCCCCGGCAGAGCTCCAGGAGACGCCGCGTCGTCCAGGCGTCGTGCCCCAGCAGACGGTCGAGCAGATCCATGCCCCGCCCCCCCGCCGGGCCGCGTCATCGTCCGGCGCCGTTCCCCGCGGGCGTGCCGGCCAGCCAGGCCCGGACGTCCGGCTCGTGCTCCTCGTGCAGGTGGGCAAAGTAGTCGCCGGAGACGATCGCATCGCCGAGCGCCCGGCCTTCCAGCGCCGGGAAGCGCGCCGGGTCCCGCAGCTCGGGGTCGGACATCGCCGCGACCGCGGCCCGCAGCCGGGGAAAGGTCGCGTCAGCCTCGGCCAGGACGTCGGCGAGCGGTCGACCGTGCTCCCGGCCGTGGATCCAGGCGTTGATCTCGTCGTCGGTCGCGAGGTTGGGCGGCCAGGGCGTCGGCGCGTCCACCTTCCCGTGCAGCCCCGCCTCGATCCGCGCGATGGAGTAGACCTCCCAGCCCGTCAGGTGGGACGCCAGGTCCTTGAACGTCCACTCGCCCATCGGGCCGGGCTCGTCCATCCGGTTCGACCCGACCTCGTCGACCAGGGCGTTCCAGGCGGCGTGCTCGGCGTCGATCACTGCGAGCGCGCGGGTTCGGATTGCGTCGTCGGTCATGGTTGGCCTCCGTCGTGAGATTGGGGGTCGGGGGTCGAAGGTCGGCAGCGGGACGGAGACCGGCGACGAGCCGATCCCCGCCCCTCCACGAGCACCGCCACGCTCCCCCGGTCATCCCTCGTGGCCCGGGATGACCGGGGGAGGGGTGCGGAATCTGGTGACGGGGCCGGCCCCGACCTCCGTCCTCCGAGTCAAAAGGCGATCTCCGCCGTCGGCACGACCCTGATCTCCCGCGCCGGGTGGGGCAGGTTCGCCAGCGTCGCGTTGTGGTGGGCCACGATCTGCTCCGCCGAGAGGACGCCGTTGGTGCCGTAGGTCGTGTGCGCGTCGGCGGCGACGACCACGTCGTAGTCCAGGCTGAGGGCGCGACGGGCGGTGCTGTCGATGCAGCAGTCGCTCTCGGCACCGGCGAGCACCACCCGGGTGATCCCCCGCGCGTCGAGCTCGTGCCGCAGCGGCGTCCCGTAGAAGGCGTCCGCGGCCTGCTTCCGCACGATCGGCTCGCCCGGCGCCGGCGCCGCCGCCGGGTGGATCTGCCAGCCCGGCGCGCCCGGCCGCATCGGCGGGTACGTCGCGTGCTCGTGCTGGACGAAGACGACCGGCGCTTTCGCCGACCGCGCCTTGTGCAGCAGCTCTCCGATACAGGCCAGGGTCTCGTCCCGACGGTAGGCCGGGGGCGTCCCCGGCTCCGGTCCGTCCATGATCGCCACCTGGACGTCGATCACCACCAGCGCCGTCTCGCTCGCCATCACCCGTCCCTCCTCCCGAGCGCGGCGCCTCGGCCGCCGATCGGTCCCATCCGTCGTCCCTCAGCTGGCATCAACGCGACCGAGCCACGCCCGGACGTCGGCGGCGTGTTCCCGCGCGTGCCGGTACGTGTCGCCCGCCATCGCCTCCGCGAGCGACCGATGGCCCGCCCAGGGGAACCGCCCCAGCGTCGTCAGCGCCTCCTCCGGCAGCGCCGCCACCCCCTCCGTCAGCCGGTCGAAGGTCTCGCGCCAGATGGCGAGGACGACCGGCGGCGGGAGGGGCGCGTATTGGGCGTGGATCGCCGCGTTCTGCCGGTCCGTCGTCCAGGTGCCGACGTCGTCGGGCAGGGCCTCGACGTCGAACATCTCCCGCGGCGTCGGCGGCACGCCCGTCGCCGCCCAGCGCAGACGCGCGCTCCAGGCGCGCTGGTACGCCGCAAGGTGGGCGAGCACGTCCTTGACCGACCAATCGCCGGCGACGCCGGGCGCCTCGAACCGATCCGACCCGATCTCCTCCAGCAGCGCCTCCCACCCCGCCCGCTCAGCGCGCAGGGTGGCCAGGAGCCCATCCTTGGTCTCGCCGTCGCTCATGCTGAAGCCTTCCCTCCCCGCCGCTGCTCGCGATCCCGCTTCAGGCGGCGGGTTCGAGCGTCGCCGGCGGGTAGACGCTCGGACCCGCCAACCGCTCCCCGGCGGCGATCAGCCGCCGGCCGAGGCCCCGCCGCAGCCAGCCGGGCGCCGGCGGCGCGCCTCGCTCGCGCGCTCCCCGCGGCGCCGGCGCCGTCCGTCGCGTCGCCTCCGCGAGCGCCATCACCTGATCCCGGACGTAGGCGGCGTTGATCTCGATCTCGTACGGATGGTGGTGCACGTCGATCCCCTCCTTGGCCGGCCCGAGGGCCGGTAGGCGCTTGAGCGGGGCGTCTCCGGCGCGGCGTCCGCGTCCTCCGGCCGTTTTTTACCGGAACACCCGTTCGCCTCGTACGTCCATCATACGGCGCTATCAGGCCAACCTTCGCCCTGATTCGCTGCTATCGTTGACGGGAAGTCGCGGCCGTCCGTCGGCGACCGGAGATGCCCGTGTACCATCCGACGACGAGGGTGCTGGCCGTTCTCGAGCTGCTGCAGACCCACCAGCGCCTGAGCGGTCCGGAGCTGGCCGAGCGTCTGGAGGTCGACCTCCGCACCGTCCGCCGCTACGTGGTGATGCTCCAGGACCTCGGGATCCCGGTCGAGGGGGAGCGCGGCCGCCACGGCGGCTACCACCTCCGCCCCGGCTACAAGCTGCCACCCCTGATGCTCAACGACGACGAGGCGCTGGCGATCACCCTCGGCCTCCTGGCGGCCCGCCGCCTCGGCCTCGCCGTCGCCGCCCCCGCCGTCGAGGGGGCGCTCGCCAAAGTGGAGCGCGTCCTGCCGCCCGCCGTCCGCGGCCGGGTCGCCGCCGTCGGGGAGACGCTGGCGTTCGACCTGACACCATCCGCCGATACCCCGGCGAGCGCGACCGTCGTCGCCCTCGGCGCCGCCGCCCACGAGGGACGCCGCGTCCACCTCCGGTACGCCGCCGCCTGCGGCGAGGAGACGGAGCGCGCCGTCGACCCCTACGGCCTCGTCTACCTCTCGGGGCGCTGGTACGCCGCCGGCCACTGCCACCTGCGCAACGACCTGCGCGTCTTCCGCCTCGACCGCATTCGCTCCGTCGCCCCCCTGCCCGAGACCTTCGTCCGCCCCCCCGGCTTCGACAGCCTGGCCTACGTCCAGGAGACCCTCGCCAAGATGCCCGGCGCGTGGGACGTCGCGGTCCTGGTCCAGGCTGAGCCGGAGGAGGTCCGCCGCCGGGTTCCGCCCCAGATGGCGACCCACGAACCGGTGGCGGGCGGCGTTCTCCTCCGCTTCCGGGTCGAGAGCCTCGATTGGGTCGCCCGCCTCCTGGTCGGCCTCGGCTGCCCCTTCGTCGTCCACGACCCGCCGGAGCTGCGCGACGAACTGCGCCGCCTCGCCGCCCGGATCGTGGAGGCCGCGGCGGCGTGAGCGGCAAGGCGCCGCGTCGGGCGGTGGGGGCGGCCGTTCCCACCCCCTTTGACAACGACCGGTAAGCGGATAGAGTAGGGTAAGTGTCCGCGTCCGCGTCCGCGTCGTTCGCCGGGCCGATCCTTGCGCCTGAGAGCGCCGGTTCGACCCGCCCAGGAGGAGTCCCGCATGCGTCGCCGTGCCGTCTCTCGCCCGATCCTTGCCGCGGCCCTCGTCGCGCTGACCGGCTTCGCCTCGGTCGGCGCCCAGGAGGGGACGCCGCAAGGAGGGAACCTTGCCCCGGACGCGTCGCCGGTCGCGTCGCCGGGGGCGTCCCCGGGCGCGTCGCCGCAGGCCGCCGCGCCCCTCCCGCCCGGCTCCACCGCCGTTGCCGCCGGCCTCGACAATCCGCGGGGCCTCGCCTTCGGCCCGGACGGGGCGCTCTACGTCGCCGAGTCGGGCAGCGCCGGGGACGGCCCCTGCATCGAGGGGCCTGAAGGGGACCGGGAGTGCTACGGCACCACCGGCGCCATCACCCGGATCGCGGACGGCGGGCAGGAGCGCGTCGCCGCCAACCTCCGCTCCCGCGCGGCCGAGGACGGCAGCCAGGCGACCGGGCCGCACGACATCGCCTTCGTCGGCGACGCGCTCTACACCGTGGTCGGCCTCGGCGCCGACCCCGGCGCCCGGCTCGACCTCGACGAGGAGGGGGGCGACCTCGGTCGCCTGCAGCGGATCGCGGACGGCGCCGCGGAGACCGTCGCCGACATCTCCGGCTACGAGGCGACCGCCAACCCGGACGGCGGTGACCCCGACTCCAACCCGTACTCGATGGTCGCGGCCGGCGACGGCTTCGTGGTCGCCGACGCCGGCGCCAACGCGCTCCTCCGGGTCGGCGCGGACGGCGCGATCTCGACCCTGGCGGTCTTCCCGGCTCGGCCGGTGGCGGGGCCGGGTGGCCAGGAGGTCCCGATGCAGGCGGTGCCGAACGCGGTCGCCGTCGGGCCGGACGGCGACTACTACGTCGGCCAGCTGACCGGCTTCCCCTTCCCGCTGGGCGGCGCCAACGTCTACCGCGTGCCGGCCGCCGGCGGCGAGCCGGAGGTCTACGCCGAGGGCTTCACCAACATCATCGACCTCACCTTTGGCCCGGACGGCAGCCTCTACGTCGTGGAGCTCTTCAGCGGCGGCCTCGGTGGCGTCGATCCGAGCAACCTGACCACGCTCGAAGGCTCCTTGATCCGGGTCACCCCGGAAGGCACCCAGAGCGTCGTCGCCGGCGTCGGTCTGACCGCGCCGACCTCGGTCGCGATCGGCGACGACGGCGCGATCTACCTTTCCATCTACGGCATCCTGCCGGGCGCCGGCCAGGTGGTCCGCCTGAACCAGGCCGCCCCTGCCGGAACGCCGGCCGCCGCGACGCCGGCCGCCTCGCCGGTTGCCTCCCCCGTCGCGGAGGGGACACCCGCGGCCTAGCCGCCCGGTCGGCCGCTTCGGACGACAAACGGGAGCGAGGGGCGATGCATGTCGCCCCTCCCTCCCGTTTACTCGCGGCAGCCGCGGGTCTGTTCGCGCCGGTACCCCGCCGCGTCGAGACCGACGCCGACCGCCGCGTCGCGGCGTTCTCCAAGGTTGCCAACCCTGATCGGGGGGCGAGATGGAACGCGCCCGGTTCCGGACCGCCCCATGGCGGCCGTCCACCCGGGCGCTCGCTGTCCGGTGGGCCGCGCAGGATCGTCGGAAGGCTTCGCGGGACCGGCCCCGACGGTCGCTCCCGGTGGCATCCGGCCAGCGCGAACGCGGCCGCGGCATCGGAAGCGGACCCGCCGCCGCCGGTTCCCGCCCCGCCGGTTCCGTTGACTCCCCCGAAGCTCCTTGTTACCATCCGGCCCCCCTCGCCGACGCACGGGGAGGGCGCGGCGACCGCGCGGTCGCCGGCGATCCTCGACGCGCCGGCCGTGGCCGGGCGCCGCCACCCGTCGCCGAGCCGACGGAGGAGACAGCAGCAGACGATGGACGATTTCCTGCAACGGCAGTTGGCCCGCCGCGAGCTGGTCCGCCGCTCCCTGCTCGGCGCCGGCGCGGTCGGTCTCGGCATGACCGCCGCCGGCCGCCGCTTCTCCTCCGCCGTCGCCCAGGACCCGGCCGCCGGCACCTTCGACCCCGCCGCCTGCTACCAGGCGTTCCCCGGCGCCGAGCCGGTCCAGTACGACGCGGCCGGCGAGGGTGGCTTCAACATCGGCCTCTCCAACTCCTACATCGGCAACGTCTGGCGGACCCAGATGATCAAGATGGCCCAGGCCTACTCCGAGCTGCCGGAGATCGCGCCGCTCGTCTCCGAGCTCCAGGTCAATACCTCCGACCGCGACGACGCCGCCCAGATCGCCGCGATCGAGAACATGATCTCCAACGGCGCCCAGGCGATCGTGATCATCGCCAACACGCCGACCGCGCTCGTCCAAACCGTCCAGCAGGCCCGCGCCGACGGGATCGTGATCGTCTCCTTCGACAGCGTCGTCCAGACCGACCCGCCCGATCCCTCGCTCGACCTCGGCGTCACCGTCAACGAGGACCAGGTCGAGATGGGCCGCCGCTGGGCCCAGTTCCTGGTCGACGAGACGGGCGGCCAGGGCAAGATCCTGATGGTCAACGGCGTGGCGGGAACCGGCGTCGACACCGAGCGTCGCCGGGGCGCGGCCGAGGTCTTCGGCGCCAACCCCGGCATCACCACGGTCGAGGTCGTCGGCAACTGGGACCCCGGCACCGCCCAGACCGCGACGGCGACCGCCCTCTCCGCGAACCCGGATATCGCCGGCGTCTGGTGCCAGGGCGGCACCGACGGCGCCGTCCGCGCCTTTCTCGACGCCGGCCGGCCGCTGGTGCCGTTCGCCGGTGAGGCGGAGAACGGCTTCCGCAAGCAGATGCTCCAGTTCGCGGACCAGATGCCGGCCTACTCGATCGGCCAGTCGCCGGGCCTGGTCGCCGTCTCGATCCGGGCCGCGATCAGCCTCCTCCAGGGGCAACCGGTTCCCCGCGCCGTCTCCGTCCCCCTGCCCGAGGCGCGCACGGCCGACCTCCAGCCGGGCGTCAACGTCTTCCCGGACGGCCCCGACAACTTCTTCACGCCGATCCAGATTCCCGCCTGCGGCGTCAACCTGACCTTCGAGGAGGTCGACCGGCAGCAGGTGTAGGCGGACGACGGTCGGCGTCGGGGCAGCCTCGAAGGGTTAAGCCGGCGCCGACCGGGGCGGGTCGCGCGGGGTTCGACCGCGGGCAATGCGCTCGGGTTGAGCCGGGGCTAAGGACCCCCGGTTCAACCCACGAAGCCCCCCGAAGGGGGTGACACGGCTTAGCCGGCAAGGATCGCGTGTTTCCGCCGGCCGTAGCCGGGCTCGACGGTGTCGCCCGGGATTGGTCATCCCGGGCGACACCCGCGCGGGGCCCAGTTTGGCACCGACCCCACCTACCTTCCCATCGCCCAAGACGGACGGAGCGCGGATGCCGCCCCTCCTCGCCGCTACGGACATCGCCAAGCGCTTCGGCGGCGTCGTCGCCCTCGACGGCGCCGCCGTGGCCTGCGAGGCGGGGGAGATCCACGCCCTCCTCGGCGAGAACGGCGCCGGCAAGAGCACGATGGTCAAGGTCCTCTGCGGCGTCCAGCCGCCGGACGCCGGGGAGGTGCTCTACGACGGCCGGCCGATCGCCTTCCGGAACCCCGCGGCGGCGGCGGCGGTGGGGATTGTGCCCGTCTTCCAGGAGCTCTCGCTGATCCCGGACCTCTCGGTCGCCCAGAACCTCTTCATGGGGCGGGAGCCTCGCTCCCGGATCGGCCTGATCGACGGCCGTCGGATGCGCCGCGACGCCGCCGCCCTCCTCGCCGAGCTCGGTTTCGCCGGGATCAACCCGGCGGCGACGGTGCGGGACCTGCCGCTCGCCGAGCGCCAACTGGTCGAGATCGCCAAGGCGGTCGGCCGCAAGCCCCGCGTCTTGATCCTCGACGAGGCGACCTCGGCCCTGACGGCCCGCCAGGTGGAGCACGTCTTCGCCGTCGTCCGCCGCCTGCGCGACGCCGGAACGGCCGTCGTCTTCATCTCCCACCGGATGGACGAGGTCCGCGACCTCTGCGACCGGGCAACCGTCTTCCGCGATGGCACCCACGTCGGCACCGTCGCCGTCGACGGCGCCAGCCACGAGCAGATCGTCCGGATGATGATCGGCCGCGCCCTGCGCGAGGTCTTCCCGCCCCGCCCCGTCCCCGTCGAGACGGCGTCCGAGGCGCTGCTGGATGTTCGTGAGCTCGGGTGGGGCGAGGCGCTGCGCGGCGTCTCCCTGACGGTCGGTCGCGGCGAGATCGTCGGCCTCGCCGGGCTGGACGGCCAGGGGCAGGGGGATCTCCTCTTTGCCCTCTTCGGCGTTTACGCCGGGGTCACGGGCCAGGTCCTCCTCCGCCGCCGGCCGGTCCGCCTCGGCGACCCGCGGGCCGCGATGGCCGCCGGTCTGGCGCTGGTGCCGGAAGACCGCAAGACGCAGGGCCTGATCCTGCCCCTCTCGGTCAGCAACAACGTCACCCTCGCCACCCTACCCCGCATCGCCCGCCGCGGCGTCGTTTCCCCCGGCGCCGAACGGGCGGCGACGCTGACGATGCGCGACCGCCTCGCGATCAAGACCGCCGGCCCCGAGCAGCCGGTCCGCTTCCTCAGCGGCGGCAACCAGCAGAAGGTGTCGATCGCCAAGTGGCTCCTCGCCGAGCCGAGCGTCTTCCTGCTCCACGACCCGACCCGCGGCATCGACGTCGGCGCCAAGCAGGAGATCTACGCGCTGATGCGCGCCCTCACCGCCCAGGGGCACGGCGTCCTCTTCTTCTCGACCGACCTCTCGGAGATCGTCGGCCTCTGCGACCGCGCCCTCGTCATGTACGAGGGCGCCGTCGTCCGCGAGCTGGCCGGGGACGATCTGACCGACGCCAACCTCGTCAGCGCGGCCGTCGGGGTGACGGAGACGGCCGTTGGCGGAGGGCAGAGGGCGGCAGCGACGGCGTAGCGCCGCCGCCGGCGGGGTGCGACGCCGGGGAGGGGCGCAGCAAGCAGCACTCCCCCGAAGGACGACCCCGCCCGCCAACGTCGCGAACGACGACGCCAACCGACCGACCGATCGACAGCTCGTAGCTCGTACCTTGCACCGGAGACCGCCGATGTCCCTCGCCGCCGCCCCACCGCCGCCCGCCGCGCGCGACCGCGCCGTCCGCCGCCGGCCGTTCCTGGTCCGCAACGCGCGGCTCCTCCTCGTCTGGGGGTTGCTCCTCGTGCTCCTGGCCGTCTACGTCCGCGAGGCGCCCCAGTTCCGCCCGCGCGAGCAGCGAACGATCGCCAACTCCGGCCTGACCCTCGCCGTCGCCGGTCTCGGTCAGACCCTGGTCGTCCTCACCGGCGGCATCGACCTCTCGGTCGGGCCGATGGTCAGCCTCACCAACAGCCTCGCCTCCTCGGTCACCGATCAGGACTCGCCCCGATCGAGCATGTGGGTGGCCGGCGCCCTTGCGCTGCTGGTCGGCGCCGGCGGCGGGCTGATCAACGGGTTGCTCGTCGCCTACGGCCGTCTCCAGCCGATCATCGTCACCCTCGCCACGGCCTCCGTCTGGGGCGGCATCGCGCTCTACCTCCGGCCGGAGCCGGGCGGCTTCATCCCGCCGGCCTTCGCCGACCTCCTCTCCGGCACCGCCTTCGCCCAGCAGGCGCTCTCACTCCCCTTCGGCCTGAGCTGGGAGCGGCCACTGCCGCGGGCCGTCTTCTTCCTTGCCGCCCTCGTCGCCCTCTGGCTCCTCTTCCGCCGGACCCGCCTCGCGACCCGCATCTACGCGGTCGGCTCCTCCGAGGGGGCCGCCTACATGTCGGGCGTCCACGTCGCCCGTGCCAAGCTCTGGGCCTACACCCTGGCCGGCCTCGCCGCCGGCGCCGCCGGCCTGGTGACCAGCGCCCAGACCTCGACCGGCAACGCCCTGTCGGGCAACGCCGCCACCCTCAACTCGATCGCCGCCGTCGTCCTGGGCGGCGCCAGCCTCGCCGGCGGCGCCGGCTCGTACCTCGGCACCCTCGCCGGCGCCTACGTGATCGCCGTGATCCCCAGCGTCCTCTTCTTCTACGGCGTCTCCACCTTCTATCAGCAGCTCTTCCAGGGCTCGATCCTGCTCCTCGCCGTCGGCCTCGGCGCCCTCGGCGTCTTCCGCATCCGCAACCGGCTGGAGCGGCTGTGACGGAGCGGGCGGACGGCAGGGGGCGGACGGCGATCGACGCGGACGGGGCGAACGTGGCGAACACGGCAAACGCGCCGTCGCGGCCGGGGTCAGCGCCCGCCGGCGGGCGCACCGCGGACGGCGGCGCGTGGCTGCGGCGGAACCGCACGATCCTGATCCCCTACGGCCTGATCGCGCTGCTCCTCGTGGCGGCGGCGATCCGGACGCCCGGCTTCGTCACGCCGGGAAACCTGCGCGGCCAGCTCGTCCTCGCCTCGTACCTGGGGGTCATCGCCGGCGGCCAGACGCTCGTGATCCTGACCGGCGGCATCGACCTCTCGCTCGCCTGGAATCTGAACCTCTCGGCGATCCTGTTGACCCAGATTGCCGCGGACTTTTCGCCCGCCGTGGCCGCCGCCGCCGCGCTCGGCAGCGCCGCGCTCGTCGGGTTGGTCAACGGCCTCGGTGTCGCCTACCTCCGCATTCCGTCGCTGGTGATGACCCTCGGCATGAACGCGGTCCTTGCCGGCCTGACCCTCGTCTACACCAACGGCTCGCCCCAGGGCGACGCCCCCGCCTTCGTCCGGAGCCTGGCGGTCGGCCGCATCGGCGGTGTCCTCCCCTGGGCGCTCCTCTTCTGGCTCGCCTTCGGGGCGGCGCTGATCTTCGCCCTGCGACGAACGACCTACGGCCGGCGCCTCTACGCCGTCGGCAACAACCGGGAGGCGGCCTACCTCTCCGGCGTCCCGGTCCGCGGCGTGCTGGTCGCCACCTACGCCCTCTGCGGCCTCTGCGCCGGCCTCGGCGGCCTGCTCCTGACGGGCTACTCCGCCCAGAGCTACCTCGGGATGGGCGATCCCTTCGTCCTCCAGGCGATCGCCGCGGTCGTCATCGGCGGCACCTCGATCCTCGGCGGCGCCGGCGGCTACGGCGGCACGATCGCCGGCGCGATCACCGTCGTCCTCCTCCAGAACGTGCTCCAAATCGTCGGCATCCGCCCCGCCGGCCAGCAGATCCTCTACGGCCTGATCGTGCTCCTGATGCTCTTCGTCTACGGCCGCGGTGCTCGGGTGCGGGAATAGCGAGACCGCCGGGTCACCATTGACCTTGGCGACACACCATCGCTCCCCACCCAGCTGCTTGCCTGGTTAGCACCGGGTCGGCCTTTCGCGGGTCACCAACAACGCGATCGGACATGGTCGTTGTCTTGAGCATGCCCCGCGCGGTGTTCGGGGCGATCCCCTCGGCGGCCTCGAGCGCGACGAACTCGGCGGCGACCGCCGCACCGCGCCGGCCGGCGGGGTCGAGCGGGCGACGGCGACGAGGCGGGGCTCCGACCGGACGCGATGCGAGCCGAGCGTCGCACCCTACCCTCGGCCTGGCCAGCCGGCGAAGGGCGTTGGACGGTGCACAAGGCTCCCCGTAGCGCGATCTCGAACGGTGCCGCCGAACGAGGCCTCGCGCCGCGGAGCGCAGGGGCGACGATCATCGCGTCTTCGGGGTCTTCGGCGACGACGGCAACCCAATCGCTACGACAGCCTTCTCCCGCTCGTGGCGGGGAACCAGGGCGATCGGTCCCGCCATGGTCGCCACGGTCCGGCGCGAGCGGGCGCCACGGGTGCAAGCCGCGGCGTTCGCCCGTCTGGTGGCTTGTCCGCTCACCGGGGAGGCGTCCCCCGCCCTCGCCGGGGAGAGCGGTCAGACCGACGGATGGGCGTTGTCGGCGGCGCCGAGCATGGCGCGCGACGCGTGTTCCGCAACCTCGCCGCCGGCGCCCACTTCACCCGCTGTGCCCCCAGTGCCCTCCTCCACGCCGCGGTCGGGCTCGCCCGCCCAGATGTTGGAGGTGGGGGTTGCGATGTCCATTGGAGGCTCCACGGGATCGGGCAGGGGATCGAGACACCCCTCGACGTCGTCCTCGGCGAGCAGCCGGCCCGCCGGGCGTGCTCGGCGGCACCGGCCCCCAGGGCCGCCAGCGTCGCCCGCCCAACAGGTACCGCCGCGCCGCAGCGGTGGGTATGACGTCCCGGGGGCGTCCCTACCTGGCCGCCATGCGGTCGATCTCCCGCAGCACGTCGGCCGGCAGGGAGACGGTAACCTCCGTCAACTCCTTGGTTGTTGCCGGTGGTGGCGGTCGCAACGGTCATCCTTCTTGCCGGTGCCGCGGGCAGGGTATCCGCGGCGCGAGGGATCGCCGGTCAGCGCCGCCCGGCCGTCTCATCGGCCAGCAACGCCTCGACCTCCGCCAGGGAAGGGACGCTGGAAGGGCCGACGCCGCGCAGGCTGAGGGCGGCGACGGCGTTGGCGAAGCGGCCGGCGGTGACGGCCGAGACATCGCGGTCGGCCGCCTTGACGAAGAAGGCGGCGGCGAAGACATCGCCGGCACCGGTCAGGTCGGCCGTCTTGACCGGGACGCCGGGCAGCTCGGCGCGCTGCCCGCCGTAGACGATCCGCGCCCCCTGCTCGCCGAGGGTGACCACCCCCAGGCGCCGCGCCCCGACCCGCTCGACCGCCTCCCGCGCCAGGTGGATCTCCTCGTCGCTGACGACGATCGCGTCGAGCCGGCCCATCAGCTCCGCCGGCAGACGCAGGTGCCCCAGTTTGACCCGGCCGCCTCCGCCGCGCGGCCACTCTCGCATCCATCCCTGGGGGGTGGCGCCGAGGAAACTCGCGGTCAGCGAGCCGACCTGCCGCGGGTCGATCTCCTGGGCGACGGGCCCAAGGTGGGCAACGCGCGCGTTGCCCCAGTGCGGCGGCAGGCCGCGGAGGTCGATCGACCCGGCCCACGTCCGAATCGTCTGCGTCCGCCGCCCGGCGGCGTACTCGTTGACGAAGACGGTCGGGCTCTCGGCGTCCTGGCTGATGATGCTGATCTCGTCGGCGAACTCCTCCAGCGAGGGGATCGCGACGCCGTCGATCGTCCGCCCGTACGCACCCCGCGTCAGGACGCCGACGCGCCAGCCGAGCCGGGCCGCGGTCAGCGCCGAGTAGAGCGCGGTGCCGCCGAGGACCGCCGTCCCGTCCGGCAACAGATCGGCGACGATATGGCCGATTACCAGGTACTGCGGCGTCCTCTGGGTCTGCATCCCGCGCAGCGGACGGTTCGCCCCGAGGGCCTGACGTCCCGGCGCGTCGCCGCGGCCGCGCGTGATCCGGGGCGGGAGCGAAGGGTCGCGCTCGCGGCGAGGGGGACCGCCCGAAGCCACCCGTCCTGGACTCGGGGTCCCGAGGCGGGGGGAGGTCACGTCGCCGGCACTTCCTACGCCCCTGTTGGCGCGACGCACGTTGTCGCCTCCCCGCAAAGATGGATCCCGGAGTCGAGGGCGGGGGAGGGATTCTTCGTCAGGCACGCGGCTGGACCGTGATCCGGCGCAGGTTTCCCTCGCCGCTGCTCTCGGTCGTCACCTCGGGGTTGGCGCGCAGCGCAAGGTGGACGATCCGGCGCTCGTTCGGCGGCATCGGCTCCAGCACGATCGGCCGCCGGCTGCGCGAGACCTGCTTCGCCACCCGCTCGGCGAGGCCGATCAACGACTCCTCGCGCCGAGAGCGGTACCCCTCGACATCGATCACGACCCGGGTCCAGGTCTCCAACCGGCGATTCACCAGCAGGTTGACCAGGTACTGGAGCTGGGCGAGGTGCTCGCCGCGGCGGCCGATCAGCATCCCGAGGTCGCGGCCGAGGATGTCGACGAAGATCGTCGGCGGCTCGTCCGGGTCGAGCGGCACGGCGGACGGGTTGTCGACGGCCATCACCTCGGCCGCGACCCCCATGTGGCCCAGCAGCTCGCGCACGATCTCCTTGGCGGCCTGCTCGTCCGCCTCGTCGACCCGCGCGGCCTCGCGCTCCGGCTGCGGCTGGGGGCGCGACCGCCGGACGGGC
>CADCWL010000232.1 GCA_902806405.1 uncultured Thermomicrobiales bacterium
GGCTCTTGCGAGGCCCGACTCGCCTCCGCACGTTCAGCAGCCTGCGGTTCGGCCGCGACGGCCGGTTCAACCGCCCCGGACGGATCGTCCGCGGCGGCGAATCTGCCCTCAAGGGCGTCCCGCTTCGCGACGGCGGCCGGCTGGAGAGCGTCGATGACCGCGGGTGCGTCCACCTTCGACGCCGCCTCGGCCACGGCCGGCACCTCCGACTCGGCCCCGACCACGGGGATTACCACCGGCGGCGCGGCCTCCACCGCCGCCGCCTCGATCGCGGCGTCGATCGCGGTCGCGGCGATGGGCACCTCGGCGCCGGTGATCTGCTCGCTCGCGACCGCGCCCGGCGCGTCGACGACGGCCTCCGCCGGGGCCGCCGGCGCGACCGCCTGCTCGGCGACGGCCTCAACCGGTTCCGGGGCCGGGGCGACGTCCGCCGGGGCCGCCACGGACTCGGGCGCGACCTCAGGGGCAGGATCCGCAACCGGTGCCATCGGCTCCGGCGCGGCGGCCTCCTGGGCAGGGACCTCCTCGGTCACCGGCTCGGCCGGCTCCGCTACCACCGGCTCCTCCGGGCCGAGGCCGAGGTTGGCGACGACCGCGGAGACGCCGGTGACCGGTTCCGGTGCAGGCTCCGGCACCGGCGGTTCCTCCGCGACCTGCGCCTCGTCGGCAACGGCCGCGTCGGCAGGGGGAGACTCGGCGGCGGACGTCGGTTCCGCCGGTTCCTGAGCGATGGCGGCGGCGGGTCCGGTGCCGATCACGCACAAGATCAGCGCCGCGGCCAGCAGCGACCGGCGACCGGATGGGTGTCGTCTTCTCTGGTTCATCGGTTCTCCCTTCCACGTTCCCACGCGGATTCTAGGGGCAGCAGAGCAGCAAGGCAAGACGTGACTTCTTGTCACCGTGTATGTACACGCGGCGGAAGCCGTTTTTCTGCGCTCGACTTCGTCACGGAGGCCTTTGCTCGCATCGTCGCATCGCGCTCGACGCCGTCGTATCGTCGGCCTGCTCCCAAGGCGAGCCGGACGCGGCCCGCGGGACCCCACAGACCCTTGACAGGGGCGGCTCGCGGGCGCTCAATCCGGGCAACCGTCCCGCAGCGCCCGGTCAGGCTCCGGGCGCGTAACCGTCCGGAGGAGGAGCGCGGTGCTCGCCAAGCTGGTCCCCTATCTCGTTGCGCCGGTGCTGCCGCTGGCGACACTCGCCCTCTCGGCAGCCCCCGTGCCCGCCGCCGGCGGCGAGTCGGCCCGGACCGAGCCGTCCCCGCCGCCACCCGCGCCGTCGGAGAGACCCGAGCAGCCGCCGGTCGTCACCGAGCACGCGCTCCGGGTGGGGGAACGCACGCTCCGCTACTTCGCGACGGTCGGGACGCTGCCGATCAAGAACGAGCAGGGGGAGACGGAGGCGAGCCTCTTCTTCACGGCCTACACGCTCGACGTCCCCGATGGGCGAGCGGAGCGGCCGCTGATGATCTCTTTTAATGGAGGTCCGGGGTCGTCCTCGGTCTGGCTCCATCTCGGCGGGCTGGGGCCGAAACGGGTCCGGATGATGGACGACGGGGCGATGCCGGCGCCGCCGTTCAAGCTCGACGACAACGAGCAGACCTGGCTGGAAGCGACCGATCTCGTCTTTGTCGACCCGGTCGATACGGGGTACAGCCGGGCGTCGACGCCGGAGCTGGCCAAGAAGTTCCGTGGCGTGGAGGGGGACCTGGCGGCGGTCGGCGAGTTCGTCCGGCTCTACCTCTCGCGCCACCGGCGGTGGGGGTCGCCCCTCTTCCTGGTTGGGGAGAGCTACGGCACGTTCCGGGCGGCGGGGCTTGCCGGCCGCTTGATCGAGCAGGGTATCGCCTTCAACGGCATCGTCCTCGTCTCCAGCATCCTCGACCTGCTGACCGCCCGGTTCGACGTCGGCAACGACCTGCCGTACGTCCTCTTCCTGCCGACCTACGCCGCGATCGCCCGGTACCACGGGCGCCTGCCTGAGGACCTCCAGGGACGCGATCTGGCGTCGATGCTGGCGGAGGTCGAGGCGTGGGCGGCCGGACCGTACGCGGCCGCGCTGGCGATGGGTCACGCGCTTCCGGCGGCGGAACGGGCGGCGATGGCCGAGCGGCTGGCGCGCTACACGGGCCTCTCGACGGACTACGTTGCCCGGAGCGACCTGCGGGTCCAAATCCATCGCTTCTGCAAGGAGCTGCTTCGGGAGGAGGGCCGGACGGTCGGCCGGCTCGACGGCCGCTACACCGGGTTCGACGCGTCCGGGGTGTCGGAGACACCGGACTTCGACCCGAGCATGGCGGCGATCCGGCCGCCTTTCACGGCCATGCTCAACGACCACCTGCGCGCGACGCTGGGCTACGAGACGGACGCCGAGTACCACATCCTCCGCGGCCTGGAGTGGGACTGGGGATCGGCGGAGACGGGCTACGCCAAGACGAGCGCGGCGCTGGCCGACGCCTTCGCCCGGAATCCCTATCTGCGGCTCTTCGTCGCCTCCGGCTACTACGATCTGGCGACTCCCTACTTCGCGACCGACTACACCCTGAACCACCTGCCGCTTGATCCGGCGACGCGGGGCAACCTCCGGACGGAGAAGTACCCGGTCGGCCACATGGTCTACCTGGAGAAGGACGTCCTGGCCAAGCTGAAGGCGGACGCGACGGAATTCGTCGCGGCGGCAACGGCGGTGGCGGGGAAACCGCTGCGGGGATGATGTGGGGGTGCCCTCCCCCTTGCCCGGCGGAGGGGGGTCAGCGGTTCGGCCTGGACCCCCCTCCGTGGACCGCTCAGCAAAGTCGCCTTTGAGTCGGCGGCGGTAGGCTCGCCGCAGCAACGGGGGCGCGCGGACGGATGTCCAGGCGGGAATGCAAGCTCGACCTGATGCGGCGGCCGGCCAGCCGCGAGAAGCGAGCGGCCTAGCTTTGCCGCGAGCATAGCCTGGGCGAGAGCCCGCTGTGGCGCCGTCGTAAACACGCCGAAGGCGTCGAGGCCGCGTTCAGTGTCCACGAGCCGGACGAGCGGCAAGTCCGCGAACGATGCGTCGGCGAGCTGGAACGCTTCTGCGGCCGACTCGCTTTGGAGAACGCGGCCCCAAAATAGGGTCTGAGCTTCGCGTTGTTGCGGAACGGCAGGCGATGATCGACGAGCTGCGGGCGGCATTCCGCGGGTTGTCCCTGCGCCGACTCTGCTCCATCCTCGGCGTCAGGCGGATTTCGGTGTACGAGCGTCCCGGGCGGCTGGAGCGAGACCCGCACGGCGTGGCCTTGCGCGACGGGAGCGAACGGGTCGTGCCGGCGTTCCCGGGTTACGGCTACCGGCGGATGACGCACGCCCTGCGACGCGACGGCCGGGTCGTCGACCACAGGCGGGTGCTGCGCCGCATGCGCGAGGAATCGTTGCTTCGCCATTGGCGACGTCCTTTCGTCCCGACGACCGGCCCGCGTCACCGGTTGGCGACCGACCCTAACCCGTTGCCCGGGCAGGGCCTGACCAGCCCGGACCGGGCCCGAGTCGCCGACATCTCCTACGTCCCGCTGCCGACCGCCTTCGTCTACCGCGCGTCTGTCCTCGACGCCCGGTTGGGGCGGGGCGCGGGGTGGGAGTTGTCGCGCGGGTCGCCGCCGACTTGACTTCGGCGGCGCCGAGACGGGCGGTCCCCGACCGGCGGCCCGGCCAGTGACCCGTCGACCAGTCCGACAACGGGGTCCGGTACGCCTGCGTGCGTGACGCCGAACGGCTGGCCGACATCGGCGCCGACGCCAGCATGGTGACCATCGGCAACCCGTACGACAACGCGATGACAAGCGCTTCTACGGCACGCTAAGACGAGAGGAGGTGCGGTTGCACGAGTACCGGGCCTTCGCCGAGGCCGAGGCGAACCTGGCGCGCTCCGTCGCTGAGGTCTACAACCGGAAGCGGCTCGTCTCAAGCTCCGGCTACCTGCCGCCGAGCGAAATCGGAGCCGCGACGAGTCGCCCGAGAGGGGCTCGCTCCCACGAGCCAACGGGGAGACGGTGAGGAGGCCGCCGATGATGGGCCACGGCAATGTGGTCGCGCTCAACGGCACGTCGAGCGCCGGGAAGACCAGCATCGCGAAGGCGCTCCAGGAGATCATGGAGGCGCCCTACCTGCACACCGGAGTCGACCATTTCCTGCCGCGGCTGCCGGCGTGGTGCTTCGCGGTCTCCGACGGCGGCGGCCCGGTGGCGACCGACCACGTCCTCTTGGTCTACCAGGGGGGCGGCCGGGCACCGACCGTCGACGAACGGACGGAGGGGGTGGCCGTCTCCGGAGACGAGGCACTGACCAGGGTCCGAATCGGCCAGGGCGGGATCAAGCTCCTGGCGGGGATGTATCGCGCCGTCGCCGCCACCTTCGTGGCCGGGGTCGACGTCATCGTCGACGACGTCATCCACGACCGCCGCGGGTACGCGGCGGTCGTGGACTTGCGCGATGCCCCGGTCCTGTTCGTCGGACTGCGGGTGCCACTCGCGGTCGCCGAGCGCCGGGAGCGGGAACGTGGCGACCGCGGGCCGGGCGGCGCCGCGGCCTTCTACGATCTGGTGCACGCGCACGGCGTCTACGACCTGGGACTCGAGACGATGGGTGAGAGCCCGACGGAGTGCGCCATGCGGATCAAGCGGGCGCTGCACGACGGGCACCCTCGACGCGCGTTCGATACATGAGCGGAGGCACTACCCCGGTAACGCCGGGGAGTTCATTGAGACGATGCTCCGGGGCAGGCGGCCCCTTTGCGAGTGGTCGGGCGACTGGGGTTCACGCCGGTCAGCGGCATTCGTCGGGGTACCGTTCGCAGTAGGGAACCTCTCCGGGAAGCCGGTGGCGATTGCGCGCGACCCAGGCGTAGGCGGCGTCCTCGATCCGGCCGACGCCGGGGAGCGCGTAGAGACGGATGGGGAGGGCGACCCCGAGGGCGACGGCCAGGGCGGCGTTGACCGCTCCGGCGCCGCGGTAACGGTCGCGGACGCCGTTCGCGGCGGGGGTCACCGCCCAGGCCGCGGCCTCGCACGCGGCGACCGAGAGGCCGTGGGCAGCGGGGACACCGGATCGCTGGAAGGGGACCACCGTCACGCGGTGGCGGCGGTCGATCGCCCGGATCAGGCGCGCCGACCGCGTTCAGAACCCTCAGGAGCCGTCGAAGATCAGCGTCAGGCGGTGCGGAAGCGGAGCGAGCGGCGTGGCGGGCATTGTTCCTCCTGGGGGGTGACCCGCGGCGCCGTCGAGCCGGGCAGGAAGTGCTCGACGTCGACGGCGGAACGAGGGGGAGACCGGAAAGCCGGCAGCGCAATCCGATCCCCTTCACGGCGAGGATGCCACAGCTCGGCTGCCAGGCGCCGACCGCCCGGAGGCGGGCGAGATGTCGGTCGGTGAGGATCAGCGGCGTGGCTAGCCCGACGACGGGCGAGCCGACGCCGAAGCGGCGGACCGGGGCGATGTGGCCGAGCGACCCCGCGCGGCGGCCATCGACGGCAACCCGACGGCGGCGTGCCTCGCCGTTCGCCCAGCTTCGGTCGAGCGGACCGGTCACCTTGCCGGCAGCCGCGGTTATTCCTTTACCGGCACTCCGCTGGCGGCAGGGCCGTCCACCGGCCGGCTCCGCTCCTTCCGGCAGCGGGCTGGGTCCCCGCGGCGGCGGCGACCACGGCGTGCTACGCGATGCCGACGGGCGACGGGCGGCTCCCGTTCGGCGGAGAAGCGACCGGGGCGACGGCCGGGTCGATCGGCACGGCGCTCCATCGGCCGCATGCCGCCCGGGTCGGGGAGTGGGACGTGGCGCCGGACGACAGGGACCTTCCCATCGCGCGGCGGGCTCCCGGACCAGGGCGCACCGGTTCGAGCGGGCGCACGCATGCCTCGGCGCCGACCGCGTGCAGGCGGGCCAGCTCGAGACCGTGCCGAAGGCGTCGCACACGGACACGGAGAGGATCCCCACCGCGGCGTGCCTTCCGTTCGGGGCGGGGTACGACGCAATTCGGCCGCTGACCGCGGCGTCCCCGGGCGTGGGCCGGGCCGGACGCCAGACGCCGGTGCCCGACCGGTGTCCGTCCCGTCCGGGCGTGCCGTGGCGGCGCAACTTCCCCCTGCTCCTACCGATCGTCGCGGAAGCGAAGCGAGCGCGGGCGGGTCGGACAGGGGGCCGACGCCCACGCGACGACATCCCCGGTTCCCCACCGCCGGGGCGGATCACGGCCGAAAACATCGGCGTTCACCCGAACCTCCCAGACGCGAGTCCCACGCCCCCCTCGTCGGGCTCGGGGCGCGTCCCGCCTGCTCCTCGGTCGATCCAAGCTTGTGGGCCAGGGGATCATCGCGGGGGCGCGCGACCTTCCCCTGGCCCACGCGCCTGCACCGACCACACCATCGGTCCGGCTTCCCTCACCGCCCGGCGTTCGGGGTCCGCGGTTGCGCAGCCGGCTATGCCTGCCCGGCGAGGGGAAGGGTGAAGCGGATTGTGGTGCCGCGGCCGAGCGCGCTCTCGGCGGCGATCTCGCCGCCGTGGGCTTCCACCAGGCTGCGGGCGATGGCGAGGCCGAGACCGCTGCCGCCGGAGTCGGCCGACTTGGTGAAGCGGTCGAAGACGTGGGGGAGTTGCTCCGGGGCGATCCCCGCCCCCGTGTCGGCGACGACGACGGCGACGAGGCGGGCCTGCGGCCCGACGGTGACCCGCACCGCGCCGCCGCGGGGCGTGTAGCGGAGCGCGTTGGCAACAAGGTTCTCCAGGACCTGCCGCAGCCGGATCGGGTCGACGTCGAGCGGCGGCAGGGGGGCGACGACGGCCGCCAGCTCCAGGCCGGCGGCGTCGGCGCGCGGCAGGAAGGCGGCGACCACGTCGTCGACGAGCTCGGCCAGGTCGGTCGGCTCGCGGTGGAGGCGGAGCGCCTTTGCCTCCGCCATCGCCAGGGTGCGAAGGTCCTCGAGGAGGCGGGCCATCACCGTCGTCTCCTCCAGGATCGGCTGGAGGTGCTCGTCGTCGCGGGGGTAGACGCCATCGAGCATCGCCTCGACGTTGCCGCGGATCACGGCGAGCGGCGTCCGTAGCTCGTGGGCGACGTCGGCGAGGAGGGCGCGCCGCTGCGCCTCGTTCACCTGGAGGCGGGCCGCCATCTCGTTGAAGGAGTCGGCGAGGCGGCGGACCTCGCCGGAACCGTGGGCGTGCACGCGGACGGCGTAGTCACCGCCGGCGACGCGGTCGGCGGCCTCCATCACGTCGCCGATGGGCGCCGCGGTGCGCCGGACGGCCCGGGTGACGAAAAAGATCACGCCGAGCAGCATCAAGAGGCCGAAGAAACCGACGGGGGGACCGTCGTTGCCGGGCGGTCCGGGGCCGGAGCCGCCGCCGAAGATCCAGCCGACGAAGCCGCCGACGGTCGGGACGACGACGAAGACGAAGAGGAGGAGTGCCGCGACCCGCCGCAGAAAGCGGTGGCGGCCGCGGCGATGCTCGACAGGGGGCGGCCAGGCTTCGCCCTCCGGCCACCAGGGCGGCCGGCTGTCGAGGCGGCCGGGGACCGGACCACGGCGGCGGGGCATCGGCTCAGGCCTCGGCGAAGCGGTAGCCGACGCCGTAGACGGTGCGGATGTAACGCGGCGCACCGGCGGCCGGCTCGATCTTGCGACGGAGGTTCTTGATGTGGGCGTCGATCGCCCGCTCGTACGACTCGAAGGCGACGCCGTGCAGGGCGTCGAGGAGCTGGCCGCGGGTGAAGACGCGGCCCGGCTCGCGGGCCAGCGCCGCCAGAAGCTGAAACTCGGTCGCCGTCAGGTCGACCGGCCGCTCGCCGACGGTGACGCGCATCCGGGGGACATCGATCTCGACGTCGGCGATCCGGATCGTGGCGTCCCCGTCCTGGCGCGCCTCGGAGCGGCGGAAGACGGCGCGGACGCGGGCGACCAGCTCCTTCGGGCTGAACGGCTTGACGACGTAGTCGTCGGCCCCGAGCTCGAGACCGACGATCCGGTCCGTCTCCTCGCCGCGGGCGGTGAGAACGATGATCGGGACGGCCGAGGTGCGGCGCAGCTCACGCGTCACGTCGAGGCCGTCGCGGCCGGGCAGGCCGAGGTCGAGCACGAGCAGGTCCGGCTTGGCATCGCGGGCGAGACGGAGGGCGGTGTCGCCGTCGCCGGCGACGAGGACGGTGAAGCCGGCCTGCTCCAGGTAATCCCGAACCAGGCGGGCGATGGCGGCTTCGTCGTCGACGACGAGGATCGTCTTCATCGTGTTCGTTCCCATGGATCGCGGAGCGGTAGGGGCGAGGGCACGGGTGCTGGACGCACCCACGGCCCCCGCGGAGGAGTCCGTCTCATGCCGCGCCGCGCGCTGAGGCCAGACGCCCGAAGTGCGCGACGGCGGTCGCGACGCCGTCCTCGGCGCGGAGCCGCGCCTCGATGGCCGCGGCCCGCCCGCGCATCGCCTCATCGTCCAGGGTCCGGCGGAGCGCGTCGACCAACCGCTCCTTCGTGAGGCGTTTGCGCGGAATCGGCGTCGGTCCCACGCCGAGCGCCGCAACCCGTGAGCCCCAGAAGGGCTGGTCGACGGAGAAGGGAACGACGACGGCGGGGATGCCGGCCCGTAACGCCGCACCCGTCGTCCCCGCGCCGCCGTGGTGAACGGCGGCCGCGACGCGGGGGAAGAGCCAGTCGTGCGGCAGGTCATCGGTGGCGAAGATATCACCGTTCTGGGGCAGGGACATGAGCCCACCCCACCCCGCGAGCAACACCGCGCGCACGCCGGCGCTGCGGACGGCCGCGAGCACCAGCGCCGTCGCCTCCTCCGGCCGGCTGCTCGCCATGCTGCCGAACCCGATGCTGACAACGGGACCGCCGCGCGAGAGGAATGCCGCGAGCGCCGGAGACGGACTCCACGTCGGCGGCGCCGGAAGAAACCAGTACCCGGTGACGTGCCGCTCCCGCCCGCCCGCCGCCGGCGGCATCTGCACGACCTCGCGGCTGAAACCGTACAGCAGCGGCTGCGCGTCCGCCGCACGCGGCCGGCCCCTCAGGCCCAGCACGTTCTCCCGCGCCGCCATCATCGCGCCCGTGAACGGCATCCAGAGGGCCTTCTCGGAAAGGTGGTGGCTCAGGCGTCGGCCCGGGTTCCGGGGCCAGTAGGGCATCCCGGCCATCAGGACGCCGGGATAAGCCCCGGTCGGCGCGCCCACCGGCCGCAGGTGCATGGTGACGAACGGCTTCCCCAGCTTCTCGGCGACCGAAAGCCCGACGACGATCCCGCCCACCCCCCCGGTGACGACGTCCACGCCCTTGCATGCTTCGAGCGTCTCTTTCGTCCAGGCGTGGATGCGCGGCTTCAGCTCGCGGGCCACAAAGCGCTGGCTGGCGATCATCCCCCGCTCCGCCGCGCCGGTTGAGGTCCGGGCCGCCACTTCGACGCTCCCGGAGAGCGGCACCAGGGGGAGTCCGACCGCGGCGAACATCGGCGCAAAGTCGGACGGTGCCACCGCCCGCACGTCGTGACCGGCTCGGCGCAGACCCAGGCCCAACGCGATGTATGGCTGAATGCCGCCACGGGTGTCCATCGAAACGATCGCGATGCGCATCGGAGCCCCTTTGATCGATCGCCACCCGCGGGAGCGTCGAAGCGCGACCCCATGGCCGGGCGCCGGGTCTCTCCCCCGGCGTCCGGCCTCCTGGGAACCCTCGAGCCGCCCTTCAGACGAGGGTAGTCCCGACCGGGGTGCCTTCCGGGCTCGGCGGAGCGGGCGCCGCCGGAGCGGGCGGGGTGGCCGGGGCGGATCCGTTGACCGGGGTCACCGGGGCGGCCTCGTGCGCGCGACGGTGCCACTCCTCGAAGAGGCGGGGCGGGCGGCCGCCGCCGAAACCGCCACCGTGGCCGAAGCCGGGTCCGTGCCCGTGGCCGCGTCCGGAGCCGAGGCCGCCGGCACCGTTGCGCTTGGCGCGGCGACGGTAGACGAGGAAGCCGATGAAACCGAGGATGAGGAGGGGGAAGGGGACGAAGCCGTCGCCGTCGTACCCCCCCATCCCGGGATTGGCGGCGCGCAACCCGGCGTTCACGCCGGCCTCGTAGATCTGGTTCACGACGGCCAACCCGAGCAGGATCGCCCCGCCGATGTAGACGAACCGCTTTGTTTCCGGATCGTTCATTCCTGTCTCCTTTCGTGACGGGTCAGCTCCCGTCTCTGGATACAAAGGTAGTGGGCAATCGTGAAGTGGCCGTGAAGAGGCGGGGGAGGTCCGATGCAGGGACGAGCGCGGCGGGCGGGTCAGCCCGGCCCGGCGGCGGGCGCGGGACCGGTCGCCGTCGGTTGGGGCCGGAGGAGGCCGGCGAATCGGCCGGCGAGGAGGGCGACGGCGACGCCGGAGAGGAGAAAGGTCGGGGCGTAGCCGAGGGCGTCGACGACGCGGCCGAGCGCGGCGGCGCCGAGCGCCTGGCCGACGAAGAGGCAGAAGGCGAAGAGGGAGACGGCCGTGCCGCGCGCGGTCGGCGCCAGCTCCGTCGCCCGCGTCTGGAGCGTCCCGTGGAGGGCGTAGAAGCCGAAGCCGAGCACGGGGACGAGGGGGACGGCCGGTTGCCACGCCGGGAGGAGGGCGGCGCCGAGGAACCCGGCCCCGACGAGGCCCCCGCCGAGCCGGACCAGGCCGCGCTCGCCGAGCCGCGGCAGGAGCCGGCGCACGGCCCGCCCGTAGACGAGGCCGCCGATCCCGAAGCCGGCCAGGATCGCGCCGATCGCCGCGTACGCCAGGCCGAACCGCTCCCGCAGGGAGGCGCCGAAGTAGACGAAGCCGCCGAAGAAGAAGAACCCCTCGAGGAACACGGTACCGACGACCAGTCGCACCGCCTGGTCGGCGAGCAGACCCCGGTACGGGGCGACGTAGCCGGCGAGGCCGGCGCCAGGCGCGGAACGGGGCAGCGGCGCGGCAAATCCCCGCGTCGCCCGCCAGAAGACGGCGGCGAGGCCGACCGCGACGATGCCGTAGAGCCCGAAGACGACCCGCCAGCTGACGAAGTCGGCGACGCTTCCGCCGAGGCTGGTGCCGAGGATCTGGCCGAGCGCCAGCGCCGTCAGGTAGCGGCCGAGCGCGGCCTGACGCTCGGCGTAGGGGTAGCCGTCGCCGATCGCGGCGAGCGAGAGGGGGATGACGGCGGCGGCGGCGACGCCGGTCAGGAAGCGGAGCGCGACGAGCGGCCCGAGGCCGGGCGCGAGGCCGCAGGCTGCCGTGCCGACGGCGAAGAAGAGGAGGGCGGCGGCCATGACCCGCGTCTTGCCGAGGCGGTCGCCGAGCGGACCGTAGACGAGCTGGAAGAGGCCGTACGGGAGGGTGTAGGCGGAGACGGCGAGGGCGGCGGCGGCGATGTCGGTCCCGAAGTCGGCGGCGAGGGCCGGCAGGAGCGGATCGATGACGCGGGCATCGGCGGTGACGGCAAACCCGACGGCGCCGAGGAGCGGGAGGGGGACGAGCGGCGCGGCCGGCCCTGCCTCGGGTGCGGCATCGGGTCGCGGCACGACAATCTCCCTTCCGGTCAGCCCGCGGGGCGCCGCGGCGGCGATCCCCCCGACTCCGATGCCGCCCACGGTTTAGTATTCGCCATCCACGGTCGCGCGGACCGGAACGCGACTCGGCGTTCGAACAGGCGCCGAACAGCGGATCACGGCGAACGGAGGGCACAACGGTGACGGATCAGAACGGATCGCCTCCCCCGGTCAAGAAGGCCCCGGCAAGCGACGAACCGCAGCGGTCCCAGAAGGCGGTCAAGCCGCCGAAGCCGCGCAAACAGGAGAAGCGACAGCGGGGACGGAAGGGGTAGCAGCGTGCCCTTCCGTGGACGCTGAGGTCAGCCACGAGCGCAGCTCCGGACCGGCCCCACCTTTCCGAGGTGGGGCCTTCGTTTGGGCTGTGCAGGGAGAACCACGCGGCGCGCGGGCGACGCATGCCCCTGGCCGACGAGGACGCGCACCGCGACGCCGAGGGCAAAGCGCGACATCGGGCTCCGCCACGGAGCGTGCTGAACCGCTCCCCCACCCGATGGCATGCCGCTCGAGGGCACGTCGCGTCGGGTGAGACGGGCATCGGGGAGACAGCAGGGCTCGAGGTCGGCCGCAACCCCGATCCGGCCCGGCGGCCCTGGTGCTTCAACCTAGGGTTCCCGGCCCCCTGCGCCGGCGAACTGCGGGCGACCCGGCCGTCGTCCGAATGCTGGACCACGACCCTCACACGGATTGCCCGGGCAACGATAGGTACGGATAGGGGGGGACCCGCCGCGCCGCCCCTCGCGGGCCGGACGGTGGGCCCGCTGACCACCGCCCTGCCTGAGCCGCACCGATCTCCGAACGGGGCCAACCGTCTCCGTCGCTCCGGTGCGGGGTCGTCGGCCGCGGGCTCACCTCCCCGCCAGCTATCCGGTTGTCGTATCAGTCCGCGATCTTCGCGCGTGGCGGGGAAGCCGGGGCGACCACCGGGGACGGTCCGTGCGAGAGGCGGTAGGAGGCGATGGCGGGGACGCGGCGGGCGACGACGGCGGCGGTGACGAGGGTGCCAACGCCGCCGAGGGCGACGGCGGGGCCGGCGCCGACGGCCGCCGCGAGCGCCCCGGCCTCAAACTCGCCGAGCTGGGGGCCGCCCATCGCGAACGTGGAGTGGGCGGCGGCGATCCGGCCGCGCAGGGCGTCCGGGGTGAGCAGGTTCCGGACGGTGTGGCGGAGCGCCATGCTGACGGCATCGGCGCCACCGCTGCCCGCGAGGAAGGCGAGCGCGAGCCACGGTTCGCGGCTGAGGCCGAAGCCGAGTAGGCAGGCGCCGTAGGCGGCGACGGCGAGGAGGACGCCGACGCCGGGCCGGGCGGGGGTACGGATGACCCCCATCACGACGCCGACCGCAACCGCGCCGGCGGCGGGGGCCGCGAGCAGCAGACCGAGTCCGCCGGCGCCCATGCCCAGGATCTCGACGGCGAAGATCGGCATCAGGACCGTGCCGGCGCCGAAGAAGGTGGCCAGGAAGTCGAGGACCATCACCCCCAGCAGCGCCGGCGAGCCGCGCAGGAAGCGCAGCCCCTCCAGTGCCGCGGCGAAACCGAGCGTCGTCACCGGCGGCGACGGCGGCCGGCTCCGCATCGAGAGCAGGGCGACGGCGACGGCGGCGAAGGAGAGCGCGTCGAGGAGATATGCGGCGGCGACCCCGACACGCTCGATCAGAAAGCCGCCGAGGGCAGGGCCAGAGACGGCGGCAACCTGGAAGGCGAGGGAGTTCATCGTCATCGCCCCGGCAAGGTCGCGCCTGGGCACCAGTGCCGGGACGAGCGCCTGGTGGGTCGGATTGGCGACGGTGCCGACGGCGGCCGAGACGAAGGTCAGGGCGTAGACCGCGGGGAGCGAAATCGCGCCGGCGAGCGTCAAGCCGGCCAGCGCGGCGGCGTTCAGGAGGAGGGCGAACTGGGAGAGAAGCAGCGTCCGCCGCCGATCCCCGCGGTCCGCGACGACGCCGCCGAAGAGGCCGAAGAGGAGGATCGGGGCGAAGCGGACGAGGCCGAGGAGGCCGAGCTGGAAGGCGTCTCCCGTCAGGAGGAAGACCTGCCAGGCGATCGCCACCTGCTGGACGCGGCTGCCGAGGGTGGAAAGGGCCTGACCCGCCCAGAGGAGGCGGTAGTCGCGGTGGCGCAAGGCGGCGTAGGCGCGGGCGGTGCCGGCGTCCTCCCCCTCGTTCGCCCGTCCCGGCCGTCGGCCCACGTGGTTCCCTTCCATCGCGCCACTAGAGAGAGAGGGGTCGTGCCCCCGGTCCCGCGACCCCTCCCGCTCATTGTCCACCGACCTGCCCTAGACGGTGAGGGATTGACCGCCGACTTACTACGTGCTACGTTACTACGCGACACGATATATCACGTCGCGGACGACGAGCGGAGGAAACGGCGATGAAATCCGAGGGGTTCGACCTCGGCCGCTTCTCCGAGCCGGCGATGCTGATTTTGGTCAGCCTGGCCGGCGGCGAGAAACACGGCTACGCGATGATGGAGGACATCGAGGCATTCGGCGGAACGCGCCTTGGGCCGGGCACGCTCTACGGCGCCCTCGCCCGGCTGGAGAAGCAGGGACTGATCGAGCCGGTTCCCTCCGACGACCGGCGCCGGCCGTACCGCCTGACGGGCGCCGGCAGCACCGCCCTCCGGGAGCAGTTGAGCGGCCTACGCGCCTTCGCGGCGACGGGGCTGGGAAGGTTGGTGGCGGCGTGAAGTGGTCGCGTCTGCTGTGGCTCTACCCGTCCGAGTGGCGGCAACGCTACGGGGCCGAGTTCCTGGCGATGGTGGAGGAGACGCCCGCGACGCCGCGGGCGGCGCTGGATGTCGTCCGGGGCGCGGCCGACGCGCACCTGCGCCCCCAACTGCCGGCCGAGGGCGGGAAGCGCTTCCCGGTGGCCCGGGCATGGCTCCGCAACGCGGCGGTCGCCTTTGCCGTCCAGATGTCCCTCTTTTGGGTCTGGAGCTTCGCCGCCCTCCTGGCGGGCTGGAGCCTCGGTCGCTTGGCGGTGGGCAACCTCGTCCTCGTCGAGACGCGGGTGGAGCGAGGCGTGTCGGCGTCGTCCGAGGCCAATCTGGTCGTCTTCGTCGCCGTAGCCGTCCTTGCGGCGACCGGGGGCACGATCGCCTGCGAGAGACGCGGGCGGAGGGCGGCCGGTTAGGCGGGGCGGGGTCGCCCGCTCTCGACCCCGGATCGGCCTCCGTGGCGTCGACGTCACGTGGACCGCACCAACCACCGCGCCGGGGATGCCTGCCGGACCGGACCCACCGGGTATGAGCCGGATACCGAATCGCAAGGGGGCGGGACCGGTCGGTCCCGCCCCCGGTGTTTCTCAGCCGATCGCCGCGGCGAGGGCGTTGACGGCGGGGGCGATGACGAGGGCGGGCAGGAACGAGGCGACGCGGATCCGGGTCAGGCCGAGGAGGTTGATCCCGAGGCCGACGACGAGGAGGCCGCCGACGCCGGTGGTGAGCAGGACGCGCGGGTCGGCGGCCGGATCGGGGACGGCCTGGGCGAGGGCGCCGGCGGCGAGCGAGAGGCCGCCCTGGTAGACGAGGATGACGGGGATCGAGAAGCCGACGCCGATCCCGTAGCCACCGGCGAGGGCGATCGCGGAGAGGCCGTCGAGGGTCGCCTTGACGCCGAGGAGGCGGGTGTCGCCGGAGAGGCCGTTGTCGAGGCTGCCGAGGAGGGTCAGGGGGCCGACGCAGAAGAGGAGGCTGGCGGCGACGAACCCCTCGGTGAAGCGGCCGCCGCCCGAGAACCTCCGCTTCAGTCGGTCCCCTATCGCCTCCAGCCGCGCTTCAAGCCGCCACCACTCCCCGAGTAGGCCGCCGCCGACGATCGCGAGCAGGCCGAGGACGACGCCGTCGATCCGGCCGCCACCACCTCGGTCGAGGCTCCGGACCATGCCGAAACCGATAGCCAGGGTGACGAGACCGACGCCCTGGACGATGACGTCGCGCATCCGCCCCGGGAGGCGGTCGGCCAGGAGCAGGCCGAGGGCGGTGCCAAAGAGCACGGTCGCGGCGTTGAGCCAGGTGCCGCTGGTTTTGGTCCAGAGGTCGGCGAGGTCCATCGGCGGCATTGTCGCACCGCGCGGCTGGCGCGGTCCGGTGCCGCGCGGGGCGGCGACCGCCCGTCCGCCGCCGCTCGCAAAGGCGACGCCGGCTCCGCTGCCGGCCCGCCGGTCGCCGTCTCGGGCACGAGCGCGACGCGGAGGTCCGCGCCGGACCCCTCCGGGTTCGGCGCGGACGTCGATCGGCGTCCGGTTAGGGCAGCGGCAGACCGGCGACGCCGACGTCGAGCTTGACCACGGTGGGATGGGGGTTCGGGCCAAGGTCGCCGCCAAGCAGCTGATTCGGACCAAGGAGGGGGGCGGCCCAGCCGCCGTCGGTGACGACGAAGAGGCTGGTCTCCTCGCCGGGGCGGGTGCCGAAGACGGCCGCGGTCGGCCCGACGACGCCCTCGGCGGGGGTGGCGAGGACGGTCAGCGTCCCATCGGGGGCGACGCGGACGACGGAGTTGAAGGGGTGGGTGGTGCCGTAGGCGTTGCCGCGGACGTCGAAGGCGAAGTCGTCGACGCTGACGCCGGAGGCCCAAACCTCGGGGGAGCCCGCTTCACCGGTCGGGAGGACGGGGACCCGGACGAAGGTCGCTCTGTCGGGGTTGGAGACGTAGAGGGCGCCGCCGAAGAATTTGGCGCCGTTGGCGCCGGGGAAGGTGGCGAGGAAGGGACGCGGCGCGAGCAAGTCGCTCTCGACCCAGACCGTTGCCACGTTGCCGTCGACGGGGACGCGCCAGACGCGGCCGAGGAGGGAGTCCGCGGCGTAGACGGCGCCGTCGGGGCCGAGGGTGATGCCGTTCGGGGCGGCCTCGGGCGGAAGGGGCGCAAGGCGCTCGCCGGCGCCGTTCGGCGCGAAGCGCCAGATCCCCTTGGTCGCGGAGTCGGGCATGTTGGAGGTGGCGTAGACGTTCCCCGCGGCGTCGACGGCGACGGTGCCGACGCCCGGGAGGCGGGAGAAGACCGACCAGGTGCCGTCCGGCGCGATCTCCCGGATCTCGCCGGTGAAGTTGGTGACGAACGTGCGGCCATCGGGGGCGATGGCGATGCTCTCCATGGCGTGCTCGAAGGCGGCCGGGAAAGCGGCGACCTCCTCCGACGGCACCGGTGCGAGGGGGGCGTCGGGCGGACCCGGTATCGCGGCCTGGGAGGCGAGCGCAAGGCGATCCATGACGACCGCCCGCTCGGCGATCCGGCCGTCGACGACGCGGAGGGACTCGGTGACGGGGACGGCTACCCGGCGACCGGACGGGGGAACGACGCCGAGGCCGGCGGCGTACGGCCCGCGATGGGTGCCGGTGAGCGTCAAGGCCGCGACGACGACGCTCCCTTCGGTGGTCACCGCGTTCAGCTCGTAGCGAAGGTCGGGGAAGGCGGCGCGCAGGCCGGCGATCTCCTGGCGGAGCAGGTCCGGTCCGGTCTGGCCGCCGCCGAACAGTGCGGCGAGGCCGACCGCGGGCTGGGTGAAGTCGGGGGAGACGATCTCGTCGAGGGCGGCGAGGTCGCCGGCATTGACGATCTCGACGTAGCGTTGAACGAGCGCCGCACCACCGCCCACGGCCGGGGAGGCCGGCGGAAGAGCCTGGGCGAGTTCCGGCAGCGTCGAGAAGGCCACGATGAAGGCGACCACGAGGGGCGAGAATCGTCCGAGCAGCCTCACGGCACATACCTCCTCCGACGGGTCCGGCGGACCCGCCGAGCCGATGTTCTCCGAGCGGAAGGGGAGTTGTCGGCGGCGTCAGGCGCTGGCGACGCCGCTCCCAGCGGCAGGGCGGAGGATCACGACCGGCACCTCACGGGAGGAACGTTTCTGCATCTCACCCCACCGGGAGAACATGGCGACCAGGTCGGGCCAAAGACGGGCGCGCTCCCCGGACGAGGCCGTCGCCGCCCGCACGTCCAACTCCCGCTCCCCCACCTGGACCCGTGCCATCGGGTTGGCTCGGATGTTGAGGAGCCAGTCCGTGGTGCCTTTGGGGCCTCGGCCCGACGCGACCACCACCAGGTCCTTGCCGTCCGCGAGGTAGAGGAGCGGCGTCGTTCGCGCCTTGCCGCTCGTGCGCCCGGTCGTGACCAAGAGCAGCACCGGGTTCCGCGCCTTGTTCGGGCCGGGCATGACGCCGCCGAGGGCGCCCCGCGTCCGGCGGTAAACCCCGGCGTGCGTCCGAGCCCAGAGACGCAT
>CADCWL010000233.1 GCA_902806405.1 uncultured Thermomicrobiales bacterium
GAACCCGCTCCGGGACGAGGCGATCGTGCTGTTCATGCTCGACTCCGGCGCCCGGGCGAACGAGGTCTGCACCCTCGCCGCCGACGGGATCGACTGGGAGCGGCGGATCGCCAAGCTCTTCGGCAAGGGCGCCAAGGAGCGCTACGCGCCGTTCTCCCCCCAGACGGCGAAGGCGATGCAGCGCTACGCGGCGCGGGAGCGGCGGGGCGGCGGCGACCGGTTCTTCGCGGGCGAGGAGGGCCGGCCGCTGACGCCGTCCGGCCTGCTCCAGCTCTGCCGCCGGCTCGGGGACCGCGCCGGGGTCCACGTGCACCCCCACAAGCTCCGGCACACCTTCGCGATCACCTACTTGAGGAACGGCGCCTCCGCCTTCGCCGTCCAGAAGATGCTTGGGCACTCCTCCCTGGACGTCACCCTCCGTTACACGGCGATGCTCACCGACGACCTCGCGGCCGAGCACGCGGCGCACAGCCCCGTGGCGTCGCTCCTGGCCCGACCGCGGCGCGGCGGATGACGGCGACTTCGGCGGCGTTCCGGTAGCGCGATCCTGCCGCGGGGGACGAGATCCGTCCACGGGTGGGGGTGGGGGACCGTAGGAACGTGGGAAACCTCAACCACTTCTTCCACGGTGGGGGGGCACACACCACCGTGGCCGAGGACGTTCCCCCCGCACCACGTCGGTCCGATCGCGGGCGGGACGATCGGCCGCTCCCCCCTCCCACCGCCGGGGGGTGGCGCCACCAGGGCCCCAAAGGTTGGCTCGGCTCGCCGACCGCGGCCTCGGTTCCGGTCGCGCGCTCCTGTACGAGCTCCCCACCGGGACAACGACCGACCTCGGCACGCTGCCGGGCTACGAGCGGAGCGAGGTCTTCGGCATCAATGACGCTGGCCCGGTGGCCGGCTTCGCACGCGTGACGACCCCCGGAGGGCCGTTAGAGCCGATCCGGCCGTTCCTCTCCGACCACCGGGACGGGACCATGACCGACCTCAACGACCTCATCCCGGCCGCCTCCGGCTGGGTGGTGACCTACGCGCTCGACATCAACAACGCGGGGGAGATCGTGGGCCAGGGGATGCTCGGTGGAGAACGGCACGTCCTCCTGCTGACGCCCGTCGGCTGACGGACTCTTCCCCGGGCCCGGCCACCCAGACGGCCATGAAGAGGTGTCCGGCCGCCGCTTGACGAACCGCGGTGGCGGACAAGAGGGACCCGCTCAGAGCGAACGCCCATCGCGGTGCCGGAAGGGGATGATCGGGTGCTCCTCGATCGCCGTGACCCAGGTCTATCTGCACTTCAGGCAGGAGGAGATCAAGGAGAAGCACACCGCCTTCTCCCCCATGGAGCACTTTGCGCCGGCGCCGCTGCCCGAGAAGCGGCGGACGCTGGGAGGCCCGGCGTGAAGCCGACGGGCGCGGCGGTGGGGTCCGTCTGGTTCACCGCGGGAGGCATCCGCGCCCGCGCGGCGACGCGCCTCGGCGGGCCGGGCCCGCGCCCGTCGAACGCGAGCGCGGTCAGCCGACCCCGGGGGCCGCCGCCCCGGCCGCCCAGCCGACGAGTTGGCGCCAGAGCCGCCCGTAGCCGTCCCACTCCACGAACGCGGGCGGGGCCCAGTGGGGGCCGCAGTCGGAGGCGAAGGCGACCGCCCGCCCCCGGCCGTACCCCCAGGCGACCAGCAGGGGGTCGCGCCCGACGGCGGCGACGACCTCGACGCCCGCCTTCGCCGACAGCCGGTTGTAGCCGAGGAGGGCCGGCCACTCCGGCGGCAACCCGGCCACGATCGGGTGGTCCGGTTGCCGCACCTCCGGCCGCACGCCCTCCGGTGCCTCGACCCGGTCGTCGGTCGGGAGTATCGTCACCGGCAGGGCCTCTTCGACGGGCGTGCCCGCGTAGCGTGCCTTGGCGTCGATGCCCTGGAAGGTCAGGTAGCCGCCGACCATCACCAGGCCGCCGCCTCCCGCCACGTACGCCCGCAGCAGCGCCAGGCGGTTGGGCATGGCCACGGAGCGCTCGAACGTGTCGGGGTGCAGCAGCAGGGTGTTCGCGCCGATGTCGCTCAGGATCACCGCGCTGTAACGCTCGAGGTCCTCGAGCGTCGTCGGGAACCGGACGCTGGCGAGGTGGTTCGGCAGGTGCTCGACGGCGCGACCGCCGTGCTCCAGGGCCGCCTGCAACCACTGGTGCCCCTCCCCATAGCCGGTCGTCGTGAAGTGGTCGAACCCCTTCTGGTGGATGGTGTGCATGATCCACGACTCGCCGGCGATCAACACCGGCGCCCCTCCGTTCATCGCTGCCCTCCTACGCAACGGGCGGACCGGAGCGGCCGCCCGAACCGCTCGTCGACCGCCTCGTCGTCGACGTTGGGGCGGCGAACACCCCGTCGCCCCGACCCTGCGTTCCCTGCCCTTCGACGGCACCGTCCGTCGGAACCAGACGTCGCTACCGCGGTCCGGTCGGCCCTCACCAGGAGCCGAGCGCCGCCGGCCGGAACGGCTCCAATGGGGTAAGGAAGAGGTCGGCGAACCCCGACGCCTCGGGGGACGGCGGGCAGGCCGGGTCCGGCACCGCGAACGTTCGCGGGCCCGCGGCCGCCGCGCCGATGCCCGGCTGGGAGTCCCCGAGGTCGACCGCCGCGGCGCCCTTGCGCCAGCCGGAACCCGTCGGGGGCGGGCTGGCCGTGCTCGCCCTCGTCGGAGGAGGCGGGCGACCGGACGCGGCCGCCGTACTGCAGCCGGTCGGCCGCGAGCTGGTGCACCCCCGCCGGTGACGGGGACGCGATCGGGAGGGGGACGCCGCGGCGAGCGCGCGGACCGCGGCGGCCCCCCCCCGCCAGGACCGCGAGCGGTTTGCGGTCCTGCTCCATCCGTCGGGTGATCGGCGCGACGGACCCGGCCGGCCCCAATCGTGGGGACGACCCGCTCGCCGACGCGCCGGCAGCACTGCCGCGCGTTGGCGTCCAGCACGGCGCGCCGGACCTGTCGTCCAAGGCCGCGACCACGTCGCGCCGCGCCCGCGCCTCCTCGGACTCGACGAGCAACCCGTCGATTCCGAGCGCCGCGGCCTCGATCACGGTCGGTGCTCCTCTCGCTTCCGCCGGCCGCTACGCCTCGCCCGGCACCCACACGTTCTTGACCTGCGTCGCCTCGCGCAAGAACTCGGTCCCTTGTCCCTGCTCCGCGTCGAGCCAGTCGCGCGGCGGGCGGCCCAGGATCCAGGTCCGCTTCAGGTTGCCGATGGAGGCCAGCTCGACCCGCCGCGCCCCCTCGGCCGATCCGGCGTACCAGACGGCGTCGACGTCGTCGTGCTCCGCCAGGACGCGTGCCAAGGCGTCGCGGTCGCCGGTCACGACGTTGACGACGCCCGGCGGCAGATCCGACGTCTCCAGCACCTGGTAGAGGTCGGTCGCGGCCAGCGGGTGGCGCTCGGAGGGAACGGCCACGACGGCGTTGCCCATCGCGACGAGCGGCGCCACGAGGGAGACGAAGCCGAGGAGCGGGTACCCGTCGTCGCAGGCGACGCCGACGACGCCGATCGGCTCGTGCACCGCGACCGTGAGCCCCCGCAGCGGGGTCGCGTGGACCTGCCCGTCGTACTTGTCGGCCCAGGCGGCGTAGACGAAGAGGCGCTCGATCGCGGCCTCGACCTCTGCCCTCGCCCCGCCGTCGGCCCTGCCGGTCGCCGCGCCCAGGCGCGCCGCGAACTCGCCGGCGCGCGCCGACAGGTTCTCCGCGACGTAGTAGAGGACCTGCGCCCGGGCGTGGCCGGTCGTCGTCTTCCACGCCGTCGCCGCGTGCGCCGCCTCGACGGCGTTGCGGACGTCCTTGCGGTTGCCCTCCCCCACCTCGCCCAGGAGCCGGCCGTCCGCCGCGAGCACCGTTCGGCTGTACCCGGAGTCGGGCCGCACCTGCTTGCCGCCGACGAAGAGCTTGGGCGAGCGGTCGATCGCCGGGACGGCACCGACCGCGAGCGCGTCCGGGTCGTCGGGGCGGTGGCCGTTGCTCCCGATCGACCCGTTCCCCGCCGGCGCGGCGACCCCGTCCGGCGTCGGGGACGGCGACGATACGGGGCTCGCGGCGACTGCGGCGGTCTCCCACCGGGGCCGGAGGTACTCGTACAGCCCCTCCCGGCCGCCCTCGCGTCCGAACCCGCTCTCGCGGTACCCGCCGAAGCCCGCCGCGGCGTCGAAGAGGTTCGTGCAGTTCACCCAGACGGTGCCCGCCTTGATCGCCCGGGCGGCGTCGAGCGCCATGCCGACGTTCTCGGTCCAGACGCTCGCCGCCAACCCGTAGGGGGAGTTGTTCGCCAGCGCGATGGCCTCCGCCTTGGTCCGGAAGGTCATTGCCGCGAGTACGGGACCGAAGACCTCCACCTGGGCGATGGCGGAGGAGGGGGCCACGTCGGTGAAGAGCGTCGGCGGGAAGAAGCAGCCCGCGGGCAGCGAGTCGGCCCAGGACGGCTGCCACATCGGCGTCCCCTCGTCCCGCGCCGCGTCGACCAACCGGCGGATCTTGTCGAGCTGGACCGGGGCGACGATCGCCCCGACGTCGATCGCCTTGTCGAGCGGGTCGCCCACCCGCAGCCGTTCCATCCGCGCCCGGAGCTTGGCCAGGAGCCGCGGCGCGACGCCCTCCTGGACGAGCAGGCGCGAACCGGCGCAGCAGACCTGGCCCTGGTTGAACCAGATCGCGTCGACCACACCCTCGACCACGCCGTCGATGTCGGCGTCCTCGAACACCACGAACGGCGACTTGCCGCCCAGCTCCAGGGACAGGCGCTTGCCGGTTCCAGCCGTCGCGCGTCGGATCGCGCGTCCGACCTCGGTGCTCCCGGTGAAGGCGATCTTGTCGACGCCGGGATGCTCGACCAGCAGGGCCCCGGTCCGGCCGTCGCCCGTGACGACGTTGAGGACCCCTGGGGGCAGGCCCACCCTGCGCGCCAGCTCGGCGACGGCGTGGGCGGTGATCGAGGTGAACTCGGCCGGCTTTAGCACGACGGTGTTGCCCGCCGCCAGCGCCGGCGCCACCTTCCAAGCGAGCATCAGCAGCGGGAAGTTCCAGGGGACGATCTGGCCGACCACGCCGACCGGCCCGAACCCCGGCAGTTCCTGCTCCATCAGCTGCGCCCAGCCGGCGTGGTGGTAGAAGTGGCGCGCCACCAGCGGCACGTCGATGTCGCGGCTCTCCCGGATCGGCTTCCCGTTGTCGAGGGTCTCGAGGACGGCGAGGAGGCGGGCGTGCTTCTGGACCTGGCGGGCCATGGCGTACAGGTAGCGGGCCCGGACGTGGCCCGGGGTGCGGCTCCAGGGCCCGAACGCGGCGCGGGCCGCGGCGACCGCGGCGTCGACGTCGTCGGCACCGCCTTGGGCGATCCGGATCAGCGGCTCCCCCGTGGCCGGGTCGATGCTGTCGAAGTACTCGCCCTCGCGGGGGGGCAACGGACGGTTGTCGACGACGTGGTCGAGGGCCGGCGCGTGGGCGGCCAACCACTCTCGGGCAGGCGCCGGGGACTCCGGGGCCGGCCCGTACGTCATCGTCTCGAAGATCTCGGCAACGCTCATCGCGCCTCCTCGGGCGGTCGTGCGGGGCGTCCCCGCGACCGGTCGTCGGTCGGTGGTCGGCCCCCGCTCCCCTACGGGCCTTCCGGGGCCTTACACCATCGGCTGGTGGTGGGCTGCGGCGTAGCGGCCCGTGGCGTGGTGCTCCAGCTGGCGCTCGATGTCGGAGAGCAGGCCGCTCGCGCCGATCCGGAAGAGGTCGGGCCGCAGCCACCGGTCGCCGAGTTCCTCCTTCATCAGGGCGAGCCAGTCGAGGGCCTGCTTCGCGGTGCGGATGCCCCCCGCCGGCTTGAAGCCGACGCGGTGCCCCGTGCGCTCGTGGTACTCGCGGATCGCTCGGGCCATCACCACGCCGACGGGGAGCGTGGCGTTCACGGCCTCCTTGCCGGTGGAGGTCTTGACGAAGTCGGCCCCGGCCATCATGCAAACGAGGCTGGCCATCGCCACGTTCCGCAGCGTGCCAAGCTCGCCCGTGGCCAGGATCGTCTTCAGGTGGGCCGGGCCGCAGGCGGCGCGGAAGTCGCGCACCTCGTCGTAGAGCGCTTGCGCGTCGCCCGTCAGCACGTGGGCGCGGGAGACGACGATGTCGATCTCCTCGGCCCCGGCGCGGACCGAGGCCTCGATCTCGGCCAGCTTCTGGGCGTGGGCGATCTGGGCGGCGGGGAAGCCCGTCGAGACGGCGGCAACGGGGATCCCCGAGCCGGCCAGTGCCGCGACGGCGACCGCGACGAGGTTGTGGTAGACGCAGACGGCACCGACCCGGACGCCGAGATCGCCGGCGCCGACGGCGTCGAGGACGTCCTGGCGGACGGGTTGCCGGGCCTTGGCGCAGAGCCGGCGGACGTTGCCGGGCGTGTCGTCGCCCGCCAGGGCGGTCAGGTCGATCGTCGTGACGGCCCGCAGCAGCCACGCCGCCTGCCAGTCCTTCTTGACGGTGCGGCGGGCGGTCATCGTCGCGGCCCGCCGCTCGGCGGCGCTCCGGTTGGCCTGCGCCTCGCGCACCCACCCGAGGTCGAGCGGCGCGCCGGGGTTGCGTCCCGGCGGCGACGGGACCCGGCGCTCCTCGACCGCCGACGGTGTGGCCGTGACCATGCGTTCCCCCTCGGCCGGCGCTTGCGGCCGGCTCCCCCCTCGGGGCTACGGTTCCCTTCGGGTGACGCGGCCCCAGAGATCGCTGTGGGCCAGCAGCGTGTAGCAGACGAAGACGCGCGCCAGGTGCAGAAGGTCGTCCATGTGGGCGCGCGGCCGGTCCGCGGCGTAGTGGCGATTGCTGCAGAGGAACCCGACCAGCGCGATGTTCGGGGTCAGGATCGTGGCGTTGATGTCCTCGCTGCGCGACACGTAGCCTCCCCAGTTCTCGCGCAGGAGAACCCCCCGCTCCCCCAGCGACTCCGCCATCGCCTGCTGGAACGCGTACAGGAGGGGGGGGGTCACCGTCCCCCGGCCGCTGCTCGAGCGCTCGGCGAAGACGGCCCCGTCGCCCGGGCGCAGGTCCCGGGGACCGGGGCCGCGGATCATCGCCTCCGACTCGTGGACGTCGGAGACGATCGCCAGGGCTGGCGGATCGAAGAAGCGCACCAGCCGTCGCCCCCCCCGGCAGAAGGACTGGTTGGCGTCGCCGGGGGCGCCCTCCTCCTCGTCGGTGAGGCCGATCAGCACCTCGACCGGGTAGTGCCGGAGGACGCCCGCCGCGAGCAGCATCGCGGCGCACGCGACGGTGTCGTCGAGCTGGCCGGCGAGCGCCCCCGTCCCCGGGTCCCACGCGAGCTGCGGGTCGTAGACGACGCGCGTGCCGGGGCCGAGCGGTCGGTCGTCGGCGGCGTGGAAGGCGATCGAGGGGCCGTCGACGACGATCTCGCCGCGGGCGTGCACGACGACCGTCCCGGTCGCGAGGTCGTGGCCGACCGCGAGCGCCGGGTGTCGTCCCCCGCGCTGCATGTGGAAGCAGAGCGGCACCAGCGGGTAGGTCGGGTGGTCGCCCGGGTCGAGCGCGTACGAGATCTGGTCGAGGTGCGCCAGCAGCCAGACGCGTTTGGCGCGTCCCTCCACGCCGAGCGTCAGGGCCGCGTTGCCCCCGGCCGCGAAGTCGGGCTCCCACCCGACCCTGGGCCCGTCCAGCACCCCGTCCTCGCGCAGGAGGCGCTCGACGACGGGCACGCGGCCCCACCGGGCAGTCTGCGACGGCGCGGGGACCGACTCGAGCGCCGCGAGGTAGCGGTGTGCCCGCTCCGCCGTGATCTCGCGCTCGAGGCGGGCGAACAGCGCCGGCACGTCGTCGAGCGTCCGCAGGATCTCGTCGATCACCGCCGTCTCCCCCTCACCCGAACACCCGCCGCAGCCGCGGCCGCAGGAGTGCCAGCCGGCGCCGTGCCTCCCCCGGGTCCGCACCCATTCCGGCCTGGGCGCCGTGGCCCTCGACCGCGAACGAGGCCGAGACGGTGCCCCGGAGCGCCGCCTCGAGGACGTCTCCGGTGGCAACGAGGCCGGCCAGGAACCCGCCGCAGTAGGCGTCGCCGGCGCCCGTTGTGTCGATCGCCGCGACCGGCACGGCCGGCACCTCCCAGACGGCGTCGCGGGCGCGGTCGTAAACGAGCGAGCCGTGCGCTCCCCGCTTCACGGCCACGGCCCGCGGGCCGTGGCGCCCCAACCGGCGCATCGTCGCGGGCGGATCGTCCAGTCCCCAAAGCGCCTCGACCTCCTTGTCGCTCGGCAAGAACGCGTCGACCCCGGCCAGGAAGGCCGGGTCACGGTACGGCGCCGGGTCGAAGAAGGGCTCGACCCAGACGTCGAGGGTCACGACCGCCGCGGGCGCCGCTTCACGTATGGCGCGGACGGCGGACGCCTGCGTCGCCGGCAGGGAGGTGGCGACGTGGAACCCGCGGGCGCCGCGGTAGGCCTCGGGGAGGGGCCCCCGCGCGGCGTCCATCTCCTCGACGCGGGCGGACGACAGCTTCGGGAGTTGCTGCTTGCGCGAGGCGCCCTCCCCGAGGAGCCAGAGCCGGAGACTCCTCGTCGGTCCCACTCCCACGCCCGCGAGGTCGATCCCGGCCTCCTCGATCCCGCGGCGGTATGCGTCCGGGTAGTCGCCGCCGGTGCACGAGTGGATGCCGACGGCGTGCCCCCACGCCCGGGCGCCGACGGCCGAGAAGAGGGCGCCCCCACCGAGGGTGTCCCGAAGCACCCGGCCGTCGTCGAGGACGAGGTCATCGAGGGTGAGGTAGCCAACGGTGACGAGCTCGACCACGGCCCTCCCCCGCTACGCCCGTTGGCCGCGGCCGACGATCCAGACGGCGGCGATGATCAACGCCCCCTTGGCCAGCGGCTGGGCGAACGGGCTCACGCCGGTCAGGTTGAGGATGTTGCTCAGGATGCCGATGATGAGGGCCCCCAGGAAGGTGCCGATGACCCCGCCCTGCCCGCCGAAGAGGGAGGTCCCGCCGACGACCACGGCGGCGATGGCGTCCAGCTCGTAGCCCTCGCCGGCGATCGCGGGCGCGGCGGCGAACTGGGCGCCGTAGAGGATGGCGGCGATGGCCGCCGTCGCGCCGGAGAGGACGTAGACGAGGATCTTGTAGAGCCCGACGTTGATCCCGGAGAGGCGGGCCGCCTCCTCGTTGCTGCCGATGGCGTACACGTAGCGGCCGAAGGGCGTGTAGCGGAGGACCAGGGCGGCCGCGGCGAGCAAGAGGAGGAAGACGACGCTTGGGACGGGGACGCCGGCGACGTAGCCGATGCCGAGGCGGAGGAAGCCCATGTCGAGGATCGGGATCGGCTCGCCGCCGGTGTAGAGGAAGGCCAGGCTGCGGGCGATGCCGAGCATCCCCAGCGTCATCACGAAGGGCTGGACGCGGCCCCAGGTGACGCCGAGGCCGTTGACCAGCCCGACCACCATCCCGGCGGCCGGGGCGACCGCCAGCGCCAGCCAGATGTTGCCCGTCCGCTCGAGCGTGCCCCCCAGGAGGACGGCGCTCACCGCGAGGATCGCGCCGACCGAGAGGTCGATCCCGGCCGTCAGCATCACGAAGGTCATGCCGATGCCGAGCACGCCGACGATCGACGTCTGGCGCAGGACGTTCATCAGGTTGACCGTCGTCAGGAAGCGGGGCGAGAGGGCCGCCGCCACCACCACGAGCAGGACGAGCGCGATCAGCGTCCCGTAGCGGGCGAGGACGTCGCGGACGTCGACGCCGCGGCGGGGTCCCCGCGCCGCCCGATCAGCCGGCAGCGAGCGTTGCAGTGCCATCGTCCGTCCCTCCCAGAAGCATCGCCGCAACCACGTCCTCTTCCCGCAGGGTCGCCCCGGTGAAGTCGCCCGCCAGGCGCCCCTCCCGCATGACGAGGATGCGCGGGCAGAGCGCGAACAGTTCCTTCAGCTCCGACGAGACCACCAGGACCGCCGCGCCCCCGCTCGCGAGGTCGTGGATCAGGCGGTAGATCTCTTCCTTGGCGCCGACGTCGACCCCGCGGGTCGGCTCGTCGATGAGGAGGATCCCGCAGCGCCGGGCGAGCCACCGGGCCAGCACCACCTTCTGCTGGTTGCCGCCGCTCAGCGAGACCACCTGCTGCCCGGGGCCGCGCGCCACGATCCGGAGCTCCCGCATCAGCTCGCGGACGGCCCGGTCCTCGCGACCGAGGCCGAGCACCCCCAACCGGGTGAACCGTGCCAGGCTGGCCAGGCTGACGTTCTCCCGCAGCGCCCGGTTGAGGAGGAGGCCCTGGCTCTTGCGGTCCTCCGGCAGCAACCCGAGCCCACGGCGACGGGCCTGCCCCGGGGAGCGGAAGCGGACCGCCCGGCCGTCGACCAGCACCTCGCCGGCGTCGGGCACGTCCGCGCCGAAGACCGCGCGGAGGACCTCCGTCCGACCGGAGCCGACCAGGCCGGCGATCCCGACGACGTCGCCGGCCCGCAGCCGCAGCGAGACGCCGGAGAAGGCACCCCGCCGACCGAGGTTCCGGAGCTCCAACCGCACTGGCGCGTCCGGCGCGGCCGAGCCGCCGGGGACCGCACCAAGGTCCCGGCCCGTCATGGCGCGGACCAGCCGCCCCATGTCGACCTCGGCGATCGGCCACGAGCCGACCAGGCGCCCGTCCTTGAGGACGGTCACCCGGTCGGCGATCTCGAAGACCTCCTCCAGTCGGTGCGAGATGTAGACGATCGCCACGCCGCGTTCACGGAGGCGGCGAACGACCGCGAAGAGGTGCTCGAGGTCCCGCTGCCCGAGCGCCGCCGACGGCTCGTCGAGGACGAGGACGCGGGAGTCGCGGGAGAGGGCCTTCGCGATCTCGACCATCTGCTGCTGGGCGGTGCTGAGCCGACCGACCGGGACGTCGAGCGGCACGGTCGCGCCGAGCGAGCGGAACAGCTCGGCGACCCGCGCCTTGGCGGTGCGCCAGTTGACCGCCACGCCGCCGGCGCGCGGCAGGTGCCCCATCAGCACGTTCTCGGCGACCGTCAGGTGCGGACAGAGCACCAGCTCCTGGTAGATGACGGCGATCCCGGCCGCCAGGGCCTCGGCGGGGGCGTGGAAGTCGACCGGCCGGCCGTCGAGCAGGATCTCGCCGGCCTCCTTGCGCACCGCCCCGCCGAGGATCTTGATCAGGGTCGACTTGCCGGCTCCGTTCTCGCCGAGGAGGGCGTGGACCTCGCCGGCCCGCAGCGAGAAGTCGACCCCGTCGAGGGCCGTCACACCGGGGAACCGCCGGGTCACCCCCCGCACCTCGAGGACGGGTTGCGCAGCATCCATGGGTCGCTCCCGACCGTGCAGGCGAGCGGGGTGGGCACCGGTGCCCGACCCGCCCGCCGGCGTTCCTAGCCGCAGGGGTTCTCCGGCGGCGCGAAGTCGCCCCAGCCCTTGCCGATCCACGCGTCGGCGTTCTCGGCCGTCACGACCGGGAGGTCGGGCAGCCGGTAGAGGAAGCCCTCGAACTCGTACTCCTCACGGTTCGGGATCTCCTGGCCCTGGAGGGCCATCAGCGCGGCGCGGACGCCGACGTCCCCAATGAACGGGCTGTAGTTGCCGTCGGCGGCGAAGAGGCCGTCCTTGACCGACTGGAAGCCGGCGTTCGAGCCGTCGTGGGTGAAGTGCAGGATCTTGCCGGCGCAGCGGTTGGCGCGGGCGACGGAGAACTGGGCGCCCCAGGACGACTCCTCGGCGTGGCTGAAGACCGCGTTGATGTCCTGGTGCGCGACGAGGAAGTCGTCCATCAGCTTGACCGCAGGGTCGCGGATCCACTCGGCGTCCCCGTTGGCGACCACCTTGATCCCGGGCGCGGCGGCGAGCGCCTCCTGCATGCCCTTCTGGCGGTCGATCGCCGGCGACGAGCCGATCAGTCCGGTGAGCTCGACGACGTTGCCCTGGCCGTTCAGCGCCTTGACCATCGCCTCGGCGACGCCCTTGGCCATCGTGACGTTGCTCTGGCCGATGAAGAGGGTCTTCTCGTTGGGAACGTCGCGGTCGAGCAGGACGATCGGCTTGCCGGCGGCCATCACCTTGAGCGCGGCCGGGGCGAGGCCGGCCGACTCGACCGGGCTCATGACGATGGCGTCGACGCCCTGCGCCAGGAGGTCGTCGACATCGTTGTTCTGCTTGCGGATGTCGACGTTGCCGTCGGTGATCACGAGCGAGACGTTGGGGTGGCGCGCGACCTCGGCCTGGGCCGCCTTGATCATCTCGACGCGCCAGGGGTGGTTGAACCCGGTCTGGGAGAACCCGACCTTGATCGGGCCGCCGCCGACCTCGCCCGCCTCCATCGGAAGCTGGTCCCGGAACGGGAGCACCTCGTCGTAGAAGGCGAGCAGCTCGGGCGTCGTCATGTCGGTGATCGGCTGCTTGTCGCTCTGCGCCGAGGAGACGACGGCGCTTCGGACGTTGGGGGCCGCGAACGCCCGACGCCGCTCGGGCGCGAGGGCGGCGGCGACCAGGCCGAGGCCGCCGAGGCGGGTCGCTTCCGCGACGAGGCGGCGCCGGGAAGTCCGGCCCCGAAGGTAGTCGCCGATCAGCGCGTCGAGCCGTTGTGCCGTGCGGTCGTCAGTCATCTCGATGCCCTCCGGGCGCGCGACGGCGCCCCGTCGACCTTTCACGGCCCCGCTAGGTGGCGGGGCCGGCCGGTCGGCCGTTCGGGGGGTCGCCCCGGAACAGGTCGACCCGGTACCGGTACGTGTCGCCGCGGAACACCAGCTTGACCGTCTCGATCGGATCGCCCGAGACGAGGTAGGAGCGCCGACGGACGACGAGGACCGGCGTCTCCCGCGCGATCCCGAGCTGCCGCACCTCCTCCCTGTTCGCGATCGCGGGCTCGACGGTCTCCTCGGCCTTCCAGAGCCGAAGTCCGAGACGCCCTTCGAGCAGCCGGTAGAGGGAGGTCGCGCCGAGCGCCTCCGGCGTTAGCAGGTCCCGGGCAGCCCCGAGCGCCCGTTCCGGGTAGTAGCCGTCCTGGAGGCACATCGGCTCCCCGTTGGCCAGGAGAAGCCGCTCGAGCCGCAGCGCCTGCTCCCCCCCGCCGAGGGCGAGCTCGTCGCGCGCGGCGGGGGGGGGGGCGACCCAGGCGACGGAGAGCACGCGGTAGGAGGGCGTGAGCCCTTGCGCGGCCATGTTCTCGGAGAAGCTGGTGAAGGCAGCAAGCGGCGCGACCTTGGGCACGGCAACGTAGGTGCCTTTGCCCGGCACGCGATAGAGGTCCCCGTCCTGGACCAGGGCGCCGAGGGCTTGGCGCACGGTGATCCGGCTGACGCGGTGGGTGCGCTCGAGCTCCGCCTCGGAGCGGAGGCGCGCACCGGGCTGGAGCGCGCCCTCGCGGATCTCCGCGGCGATCATGTCCTTCAGCTGGATGTAGAGCGGCGTCGACGCCTGACGGTCGATGGCCACGTCGCGACTCCAGGGGGACGGCTCGAACCCGTGGACGCCGGATCGACTACTGCATGAACGGTATAACCGAGCATAACAGGTCATACGGGAAGCGCAAGACCCCGACCGCACGGCCACGCCGACCGAGCGGACGGGGGGCGGGATCGACGGCGCCCCCCTGCGAGGCCGAGTGGGCTCACAGAGGGGCCAGGCGGCGGTCGCCGTCGGACCGGCTTCCGGGCGGGCGGAATGCGTCTGGGGAGGGATGCCACGGGGGGGAGTGGTCGGACCCGGTCACGCCTCGACGACGCCGCACCACGCGACGATGAGGGCGGCGTAGACCTTGCAGGCCTCGATCACCTGCGCGACCGGCACGAACTCGTCCGTCCCGTGCGCTCCGAACGAAAGGTCGCCGGGCCCGAAGATCAGGGTCGTCTCGCCGCGGGCGGCCATGATGTTGGCGTCGCAGGGACCGGGCATGCAACCGTACTCCGGCTCCCGGCCGAGGGCGCCCCGGAACGCCCGCGCGGCAGCGGCCACGCCGGGGTGGTCCGGCGGCACGTCGACCGGCTCGAGCGCCATGTGGATGACGGGGAACTCGATCGACGGCGGGTGCTCCCGCAGCCAGGTGTCGGAGCGGACCACGCCCGCGATCGCCTCCTCGATCTCCGCCATGACCCCGGCGCACGTCGACGACGGATCGACCACCACGGCGTAGACCACCTCGCACTCCGGCGGCATCTCGGCGCGGTAGCCGCCGCCCCGGATGGAGACGGGGCCAAGGTTCGCCCCTCCCGGGGGCATCAGTGGGTGCGTCCGGTACAGTGCCCAGTCGTGGTCGAGGCGGGAGAGGGCGTCCATGATCGTGCGCGCCTTCGCCACCGCGTCGACGCCGGGCGGGGGGGGCGGGCCGGGCTGGGGGTGGACGGCGCGGTATCGGGCGGCGGGATGGAGGCTCTTGCCCGCAACCGTCAGCTTGAAGAAGAACCAGCCCATCCCGGCCGGCGCGATGCGGAGGTTGGTCGGCTCGCCGATCACGATCAGCGGGGCGCGGTAGCCGCGGTCGAGGACGCTGAGCGGGCCGATCGCCGCCTCCGACGTCTCCTCGCCGACGCTCACCGTCGCGATCACGTCGGCCGCCGGCCGGTAGCCGGCCCGGCGGAGCACCCTCGCCGCCCAGAGGAAGGCGGCGTTGCCGCCCTTCATGTCGGTGGCCCCGCGGCCGTGGAGGTTGCCGTCGGCGACGTGCCCGCTCCACGGGTCGCCGCCCCGCCACCGTTCGCGCTGCTCGGCGCTGGCCCCGACGGTGTCGGTGTGCCCGTTGTACATCAGGGGGAGGCCGTCCCCGCCCGCGCCGCGGATCACGGCCGCGAGGTTCGGCTGGTCGGGCGCGCCGTCCCAGGCGTCGACGACGTCGAACGCGCCGGACCGCGCGAGCTCGCCCCGCAGCCACTCCTGGCAGGACCTCGTCTCGCCGGGGTCGTCGGCCGGCGCCCTCCCAGGGTTGACGGACTTCCGCCGGACGTACGCCGAGAGGAAGGCGATCAGCTCGTCGGCGGTCGCGTCGATGGCCGACAGCGCGCGCGTCGTGGCCCGGGCCGCGAGGTCTGCGCCCATAGGTGATGCCCGCCCCTTCCGCGAAGGCCGGTCAACGCCCCGGACGTCGGCGTGCGGCGAGTCCCGTGGGCGCAAGCATCGGGGGCACGGATGGGGCTGTCAAGGCGGCGCCCCGGGACGCCGCAGCGGCGAAGCCCGTGGGGTTGTGCCGGCGCGACGAGACGACGCCGGTCGACCCCCGGAGGGGAACGGTTGGGCGCCGTCTGCGGGGCGGCGCCGCCGGGGTTCCTCCGCGCCGGGCCGCGGAGGTGGTCGGGCCCGTGGACGGCCGGGTGGGACGCCGTCGGGCCGGTCCGGGACCCGCCGAGCGGACACCCGGCGCCGTCTACGGGTACGCAAACCGCCCAGGAGGCCGGGGAACCTCGGGAACGTGGGGAACCTCAACCACTTCTTCCACGGTGGGGGGGCACACACCACCGTGGCCGAGGACGTTCCCCAACGTTCGTAGGGTTCCCATCCCCACCCTCCGCCGGTCCCGTCGCGTGGGGAACGACGGGGCGCTCCCCCAGCGAGGCTGCCCAGAGTGGCGCTGCCAGGGCCTGGGGGACCGGTTCGGCTCGCTGGCCTTGGCACCCCCTTACGATCGTCGAGGCTCCTTCCGCCCGGCATCGCCCCGCCGTCGACGTCCCCAATCCCGACGGGCGTCCCGGATCCGGCCCCCGGGTCCACCGTATCGAGGCAGGGAGCCGCCGGTTCCAGTGCAGGAACCGGCGGCCTCGGGGACGCATGGACCAACCGACGATCGGCGCCCGCGCGTGCGCCTGCGGCTGCGGCGGTGCCCCGCGCCGCCGCGCCAGCCGCTACCTGCCCGGCCACCACCCGAACGCACCGGCCGCGCGCCGTCGCGCGTATCGGTGTCGGGCGGGGCACCTCTCCCCCGAAGACGGACCGGACGCGGCGAGGCCGCCGGGGGCAACCCCGGCGGCCTCGACTCCGTCCGCGCCCGGCCGGCGGCGCGGGCGCGTCCTAGGAGGTGATGAAGGGGCCGGCGATCTCGAGGACCTCCTCCCGGGTCAGCGCCTCGTCGACGGCGGCGGGGAAGGGGGACTCCTCGTTGCGGATGTTGAGGTAGGCGGCGTGGCGGGCCTCGACGCTGTGGATGCCGAGGGCGGCGGCGAGGATGTCGGCGTTCTCGATCGCGGGGGCGGCGCCGGCGTAGGCCGCGACGCCGGTGTTCTCCAGGGCCATCGCGACCTCGAGGAAGCCGTCGACGTCCTCGTAGCCGAAGTCGTACTCCTGCTCCTCGACCGGCTTGCCGTCGGCGCCCTCGACGGCGGCGGTGAGGGCCTCGACGTGGGCCTGCTCGTGGTCGCGGATCATCTCCAGGTTGGTGAAGACGCTCGCCGGCCGGCCGGCCTCGGCGAAGCCGTCCTCGCCGAACTCCTCGAGCCCGTCGCGGTAGAAGGCGTACTCCAGGTGCTCGAGGGTGAGGGCGTAGTTGAGGACGTCGACGTCGTCCTCGAACTCCTGGGCGAGGGCGGAGCGGAGGGCGCCCGCGCCGGGGGCGCCGGCGAAGGCCAGGGCGAGGGCGCCGCCGCCGGCCAGCTTGGCGCCGCCGGCGACGAAGCCGCGGCGGGAGCTGAGCCGACGCCGCTCGGCGTGGACCGCTTCCAGGATCTGCTCGTGCATCGGTCGCATGGTCTGGTGTCTCCTCGGGGGGGTGGACGGGCCGCCGGCGGGCCACGATGGCCGACCGGCACGCTTCCTCGTACGGCAAACGGGGGACGCCGGATCACCGCCGCGCCCGCGGTCCGGTCGATTCCGCCCCTGCACCGCGCCGCCTCCGGCTCCCGTACAATCCCCCGCCATGAACCTCCCCGAGTTCCAGGCCAAGTGGTCCGGGGTGACGCTGACCGAGCGCTCCGCCTCGCAGTCCCGCTTCGACGACCTCTGCGCCCTTTCGCCGCCGGGTTCCGGTTGAAGGACACTCCGAAGACGGACGGGTAGGGGGCGGTTCCGGGCCCGAGACTTTGCCGGCACGCCCGACGGGAAGGGCGGTTAGTCCTCGTCCGCCTACGCTGGACGTGGCGCGACGAAGTCCGGCTCCCGTGCCCGAACGTCTCCGGTCTGGTCGGGGGCGAGGGTGGCGATGCCCGCCGCGCCGGAACCGGCCTGCTCGCGCAGCCCGACGGCCAGGAGGGCGCTCGCGCTCCGCACGCCCCCGATCTCCCCGCGGGCCGCCACCTCCCCGGCCTCGCCCGACCGCCCGTTGGGGTCGGGCGCGAGGACGACGGCCTCGGACTCCTCGGTCAGGAGGTCGCCGAGCGGGGCCTCGACGACGGTGGCCGACATCACGGCGGGCCTAGCCACCGTCGGCCCCTCCGCCTCGCCCTCCGCCTCGCCCTCCGCCGCCGCGACGCCTTGCAGGTCGAAGCTGGGCCGGGGGGCCGAGGTCGTCGCCGGTGCCGGGGTCGATCGCAACGGGCCGACGCGTCCGCCGGCACGCAGTCGCCGCCCCGCTGGGCCGCCGCGTCGTCGGGCGGTTTCGCGCCGGGCGGGTGGGGCGATTGATCCGGAGCTCCCGCCCGCGGCGTAGGACCGGCGAAGGGGGCGCTCGTGGCCGAACCCGGAGACGACGACCTCCTGCTCCGGGTAGCGCACCGGGACCCGACGGCGCTCCTGGCGCTGTACGACCGGCACGGTCGGGTGGCGTTCGCCCTCGCCTACCGCGTCCTCGGCGACGCCCAGACGGCCGAGGAGGTCGTGCAGGACGCGTTCCTG
>CADCWL010000234.1 GCA_902806405.1 uncultured Thermomicrobiales bacterium
CATTGTCCCGCCGCAGCGCCTGCAGTTCGGAAAGTTCCATCGCCGGTCCCCGCATCGATACGGCCGTGATGCCCACCGCGACCGGCCCTTGCGTCTGCTTCACGGTCACGGAGCCGCCGCGCGCCACGTCCTCCACCGACGGCTCAGGTGCGACGGCTTACGCCACGCTCAGCACCGTGAAGACGATCGAGCCGCCCGGCGTTGTGACCGTGGGCGCGTCGCCGGCACGGCAGCCGAGAACGGCGCGGCCGACGGGGGAGGCGGTGGAGATCGTGCCGTCGAGGGCGTTCGCTTCCTCCGGGCTGACCAGCACCCAGGTCTCCTCGTCGCCGTCGTCACTGCGCAAGGTCACCTTTGAGCCGAGACCGACCGTCTCGTCCGCCGCGTCGCGGTGGATGATCTCGGCCCGCTCCAGGGTCTGCTCGAGGTCGCGGATGCGGGCCTCCAGCGTCGCCCGCTCCTCCTTGAGCTCCTCGTACTCCCCGTTGTCGGTGACGTCGCCATGCTGGCTCGCCTCCTGGATGCGGGCGGTCAGTGCCGGCAGCCGGCGCGTCTGGAGGTCGGCCAGTTCCCCCGACAGACGGGCCTGGCCGGCGGCCGTCAGGCGCACGGTTCGATCTTTCACCATGGTCGCGTCCTTTCCCGATCGTCGTCGACCGGCTGGGCCGCCGCGGGCGGACCTCGGCGGAGCCCTCGCGGGGACGCCACGAACAGTCGGGCCACCCCGGCCCACCCCATCGACCCGGAAAATGGAGAAGGAGCCAAAGGCGGCCGCCCCTGGCTCCGTATCGTGGCGGAAGTATACGGCGGCCCCGGCGGGGTGTAAACCACGTGGCAGTCGGTCCCACGGCGCTTACCCGCCCGTCGCCCAAGCCGGGCGGCTGCGAGGAAGGCGGGCGCCGTCGGGAATCTGGGCGGATCGGCCGGCGGACGCCGACCGGCCGCACGGTCTCATCGCTCCGGGTCGGCGTGGGCCGACTGTCCGCGAGCTAGCCCGCCGCCGCGAGGGGGGCCGCCAGCCGCTCCGCCACGAAGCGCTCGGCGGCGGCGGCGTCGACGCCGAGCGCCACCCGGGCCGTGGCCGTTTCCTCGGCGGTCGGGGTCCGCATCAGCGACGCCCCTGCCGCGAGCCGGCCGTGGGTCTCCACCTCGACCCGGACCGCGACGGTCTCGGCCAACTCCGGCCGGACGATCAGGGCCGCCGCCAAGGGGTCGTGCAGCAGCGTCGACCCCGTCTGCGCGAAGCGGGGGTAGAGCTCCACCTGCCGCGCCACCGCGTCGTGGAACGGCGTGCCGGCCTCGCGCAGCCGGGTAACGGCGTCCCGGCGGATTTCGACCCTGGTCGTCACGTCGAGCGGCACCAACGTCGTCGGCGCGCCGGCCGCGAGCACGACGTGGGCCGCCTCCGGGTCGCACTTGAAGTTGTGCTCGGCAAACGGCAACGCGAGCGCGTCCCGACCGCGGAGCGCCCCGCCCATCACCGTCAGGTGGGCAAGGCGCTCCGCCAGGCGCGGTTCGCGCCGGAAGGCGAGAGCGACGTTCGTCAATGGCCCGATCGCGAGCAGATGGACCTGCCCGGGGCTCTCCATCACCGTCCGGACGAGATAGTCGACGGCGTGCTCCGGCGCCGGGGCGAGCGCCTCGTCGTCGGCGTCGAGCAGCCCGACCCCCTCGTGCCCGGGCCAGAAGATGGGTCGGACCCCGAGGAGTGTCTGGCTCGATCCGAGCATCACCGGCACGTCCGGCCGCCCCGCCAACCGGAGCAGCTTCGAGACCATCCGAGCCCGCAGCGCGACGTCGCCGTAGACGCAGGTGACGCCCTCGAGGCGGAACTCGGGCGAGCCGAGCACGAAGGCCAGCGCGAGGCAGTCGTCGACGTCGGTGCCGATGTCGGTATCCAGGATCAGGCGCGTCGCCATCGTTTTCCTCGTTCCCTTCTCCCCAGATACGGGACGGCGCCGGGCGAACGAGCGGTGGGACCCGGCCGGCTCCATTCTGGCACCCCCGGGGGCGGACCCGGCGGCCAGCGCCCGGGACAAAGGCCGCCGGGTCCGCCGTCGGGGGGCAGGATCGGGGGACGGGCGTTGCCGGGGCCGGGGCGGTCGGGTATTCTTCGGACGGGGACGACGGTCCGGCCGCGTCCCCGTCGGCGTGCGGCGTGCGCCCTCTGTAACGGTCGGCTCGCCGGCCAGACCGCGCCGCACCTGGTCCCTCGTAAGGGAGTCCCGTTGGACGCCGGTAGTCCTTATCCGTCGACAACCGAGACGCGTCCGGACTCCCCGGTGCCGCAGCCCCGCCCCGCGTAGCGCGGCGACTGCCCGCCTCGGCCGAGTCCGGGGCGCTTATCGCCCGGCCACGGAGTTGGTCCGGCGAGAAGGGCGGTCAGACCGTGCAGCACCCCCAGCAGCCCGTTCGCTACTACATCACGAGCACGGACGACGAGCAGGCGGTGGTCCGCACCGTTCCCGTGGCCGTGCCGGAGGTTCGTCCGGCGCGCCGGAGCGAAGCGGACGAGGCGGCGGCCATCGCCGTGGAGGAGCGGACCGCGCGCCGGATGCGGATGGCCCGCCTCGTCCACGCGATCCGGCGCACCCAGGGCAAGGGGTAGGCGTCCCGATCGTTGCACCGTATGGGGCCGTTGGTACGCGCCGTGCAACGTCCGCCGCGGGTTCGGTATCCGATCCGAGGCGGCTAGGCGCGCACGCAGGCGCGTGGGGAGCGATTGACCGATGATCGAGACGGTAGAGGTCGGCGCGATCGTGGTCGCGACCGACGGCGAAGTCGGGACCGTCGAGTCGGTCCTCCCCGGCGCGACGACCGGCAGCGCGAGCGTGCTCGTGGTGCGAACCGTCGATGGTCGCCTCGTTGAGATCCCGGCGTCGCTCGTCGGCGCCGGGACCACGGCGCGGGAGGTCCGGCTGACGGTCGGTCGCGCTGCCGTCGTGGAGACGGGTATCACGTCCGCGGAGGGACAGGATCTGGCCACCGTCGGCGACCGGATCGTGGTCCCCGTCCGGGAAGAGGTGCTGGTCGCGACGACGCGGCCGATCGAACTCGGCGCGGTGCGCATCCACAAGCGGGTCGAGACGGTTCCCTACGAGACGCTGGTCGACCTGACCCGCGACGACGTCTCGGTCGAGCGGGTGACGCTCAACCAGGACGTGAATGCCGTCCCATCGCCCCGCCAGGAGGGCGACACGCTCGTCATCCCGGTGGTCGAGGAGGTCGTGGTGACGGAGAAGCGCCTCGTCCTGCGGGAGGAAATCCGGGTCACCCGGCGCCAGGTGACGGAGTCGATCCCCGTGCAGGACACGGTCCGGCGGGAAGTTGTGGAGATCGAGGACCCGAGCGGGGCGTTGTCCCGGGTCAGGGGGTCGGCGTTGTCCGCGGCGAGCGCCGGCACCACCGGCACCTCAGACCCCCGAGCGTAGGACGTCCCGGGCGCGGGGGTGGACACCTGATGGAGCAACCGGTGGCCGCGACCGGCGGCGATGCCGTCGTCGGCGTCTTCGACCGGTCGCGGTTGAGCAGCGCCCTGGCGGCGACCCACCGGGCAGGTTTCGGCCCGCACGCGCGGGTGCTGGACGGTGCTCGCGGCGATCTGGCGGGCCAATTGCGCCGTGCCGGCCTGCGCGTCGCGCTGCCCGCCGGTGGCGACGCCGACACCGTGCTGATCGTCGTCGCCGCGCCGGGCCGGGCCGCCGCGGTGGCCCAGATCTTTACCCGCGCCGGCGCCCTCGCCGTGCACGACGCCCGTCGAGGTACGACGTCGCCGCTCGATGCCCCGGCCCCTCCCGCGCCGTCGATTCCGATCGGTGGCGCGACCCTTGAGGGCGACGCGGGGGCAACGTCCTAGGCAGACCGACCGCAACACGAACACCTGAGCCGTCACCGGCGATCCTGACCCCCTCGCTCCGTGTCGTGGCGGGCTGCCCGGGAGGGCTCTGCCCGGGCTGCCCGGGACGCGGCTCGGTGGCTTGGGCCTCGGGACACGTCCGCACGGCGGCGCACCGGACCCGATTCGGCCGGGTCCGCGGTGGATCGCCTTTTCGACGAGCATGACGGCTCATGGCCTGACGCTCGTCGGGTGGAGCCGGACGAGGCCTTCCCGCTCACCACCGCTCGGTTGCGCTGCGGTCTCCACGGCGCGATTTGGTCTTCGATCCCGACGTTGGCCGTCCCCAGCGCACCCGGCGGCTCACCGTGACCCCCGGAACCCCGGCTCGGATACGTTGGCTCCCTAAGGGGGTGGATAGCGGCAGCCTCGCCTCGCTTGTGCTCACCGCCAGGGAGCGGTTCGGCCCAGACCGGGCTCCCAACGGCTACCGGTGGGTGTCGAGGCGGGCAACCCGGGCCTCGGCGAAGCGCGATCCCGCCGGGCCAGCGCCGTTGCCGGCGGGCCGCTGTCGGCTGATCCCCTGCTTCTCCGCGATGAGCGCCGAGGTCGAAGCCACGTCGAGGGCGACAGGGGGATGGGGCGGCAGCCCGCCCCGGCGGGCGGTGGACTTCTTCCCGTTGCGGGACGGCGTCGAAGCCGCAGGACCGGCCGATGGAGTCTGCCGGGTCGGCACCGGCGGGGCCGGGTCGACGGCAGCGGCGGGGCCGATCGCCCCGCCGCCGCTCGGTTGGGAGGTGTTGCGTCGTGCCCCGAGGCGACGGTTCCTCAGCGAACGCGCTTACGCCCCGGTGCCGCTCCCCTGACTCGACTCGACCTCGATCGCCTCCGGCGCGACGGGCTGGGCGCTCGCGGCGCCGCGGACGGGGATGCTCCGCGGCTTGGCCTCCTCCGCTTTCGGCAGGGTGACGGTCAGGACGCCGTCCCGGAAGTCGGCGATGGCGCCGTCGGAACGGACCGTGGTCGGCAGGGTCACCGTCCGCTCGAAGGCGCCGAAGCGGCGCTCCCGGATCAGCCAGCGGCCGTTCTGGCCGTTCGCCTCACCGTTCTCCGCCCGCCGCTCGCCGCGGATGCGGAGGGTGTCGCCGAGGACGGTGATATCCACGTCCTCGGCGCCGACGCCGGGGACCGAGGCGGTCACCTTAAAGGCGTCCGGCGTCTCCTGAACGTCGAGCGCGAGCCCGGCGGGGGCGTTCGGGGCAGCGCCCGGCCGCGGCCGCACAAAGCTCTCCTCGAGCAGGTTGTTCATCGCCTCCCGCAGGCTGACCAGATCGCTGACCGGGTCCCAGCGCGAGCTGCTCATGGCATTCCTCTCCTTCGGCCGCTCGTGGGCGGGCCGCCCCGTCCACGCTGGCCGCTCCGTTGACCGCTGTCATTTTAGCACTCTCCACGTGAGAGTGCTAAATGCCTCGGTCGTGAACACCCGCGGTTGACACCCCCCGTGCCTCCCGTCATTCTCCCTCGATGAGACCCCCCGGTCAGGCGTCCTCGCCGGCGCCCCCGCTCCGTTCCCGGAGGCTGTCGCTGCCCGGGGAGACGGCGCCGTCCACCCGCCGCCACCTGCGCACACTTCGCGCCTACCTCGTCCTGCCGCACGCCGTGCCGATCCTCGTCGTCCTCGGCGCCACGGCGGGCTTCGCCGTCCTTGCCGCGGACGGCGTCCCCCGCCTCGGCGACCTGGCGCGTCTCCTGGCCGCCATGCTGGGCGGTCAGGTCGCGATCGGAGCGGTCAACGAGGTGGTCGACGCCGAGCTCGACGCCGCCACCAAACCGTGGAAGCCGATCCCGGCCGGCCTGGTCTCGGCCCGCGGCGCCCTCGCTCTCGCGGCCGTCGGCCTGCTGGCGATGGTCGGGTTCGGTGCGGGGTTCGGCGCCGCGTCGCTGGCGCTCCTCCTCCTCGGCACCGGCGCCGGGCTCGTCTACGACCTCCGGTTCAAGCGGAGCATCTTCTCCTGGCTCCCCTACCTGGTCGCCCTGCCGCTCCTCCCGATCTGGGTGGCGACGGCGCTGGACGGGTTCGACGGCCGGTTGCTCCTGCTCTACCCGCTCGGCGCCTGCGCCGTCGTCGGCGTCCACCTCGCCCAGGCGTTGCCCGACACCCGGGGCGACCGGGCGGCGGGCGTCCGCAACCTGGCGAGCGCCCTCGGGGAGCGGCGGGCGATGCTCGCCTGCTGGGTGGCGACCCTGTCGGCCCCGGCCCTCGCCCTCGCCCTCGCCCCGGCCCTGGTCGAGCGTCCGCTGGCGGTGCGCCTGGCGGCACTCGCCGTCGCGGTTCTGGTCGGCCTCGACGCCCTGCTCTACCTCGCCCGACCGCGGCTCGGCGTGCTCGCCTGCTTCCCCTGCGTGGCCGTCGGCACCGTCCTGATCGGTCTGGGGTGGGTGACCGCCGTCGGCGGGTGAGGCGCCGCGTGCGGGCGGCGTGGCGCGGCGGCGTGTGACAACATGGGGGGCGGGTGTCGGGCTTGACGGCGCCAAGGGTCGACCCTATGATCCGGCCGTCGCCCGCCCCCGCCGCCGTCCCGCATAGCCCCCTGGCCGCGTCTCGCGGCGACGGGGCGCGCACGACCCGACCACCGGAGGAACCTCACCCCGTGAGCGGAGCCAGCCTCAGACTCGGCCGTATCTTCGAACGCGGCAGCGGCCGCTCGTTCATCGCCGCCATCGACCACGGCGTCACGATTGGCGTCCCCAGCGGCGCCGAGGACGCGATCGGGACGGTCGAGAAGGTCGTTGCCTGCCAACCGGACGCGGTCCTGATCGGCCCCGGCCTGCTCGCGAAGACGGGACACCTCTTCGCTTTCCGGGGCGCGCCCTCGCCGATCCTGCGGGCCGACTGGATCATCAACGACCCGCGCCTGGCGGCGCTGGAGCAGGGGGAGCAGTACCGCGTCCTCTGCTCGCCGAAGCACGCCGCCGAGCTCGGGGCGGACGCCTTCATCATGTTCCTGGTGATGGGCGTCGGGAGCGGCGCGATGTTCGCCGACAACGCCCGCGCGATCGCCGCCGCCGCCGAGGACGCCCACCACGTCGGCCTGCCCCTGATCGTCGAGGCGGTCCTGTGGGGCTCTCGGATCGAGGACCGCAAGGACCCGGAGCTGCTCGCCTACGCGTGTCGCACCGCCGCCGAGCTGGGCGCGGACGCGATCAAGACCGAGTGGACGGGGGACCGCGCCACGATGGCCCAGGTGATCGCCGGCTGCCCGGCCCCGGTCCTCGTCCTCGGCGGCGCCAAGACCGACACCCCCGAGCCGTTGCTGGAGGCGACCCGCGGCGCGATCGAGGCCGGCGCCCGCGGCGTCGCGTACGGCCGCAACGTCTGGCAGGCCGACGATCCCCTCGACGTCGCCCGCCAACTGCGGGAGATCATCCACGGCGGGGCGCTGGCGAGGGTGTAAGCGGGAACGGTACCTGACGGGTAGGTCCCGCAAAATCTTCGGAGGACGATCCGTCCACCATCACCTTCGGGAGCTAGGGAGCTAGGGAGCAGGGCTCCGACGGGGGCCGCGAGTGCGGCTCACCGGAACGGTCGGCGACGAGGCCGGCAACGCATCATCGAGGAGACGGAACGATGGCAGACCAGCGATCACGGGAGTTGGTGGACGCGTTCGTCCAGGGGCGGATCGACCGAAGGAGCTTCGTCCGCGGGGCGATGGCGATGGGTCTCTCGCTCGCCGCGGTCGGGCAGGCGCTGCGCGCCGTCCCGGTGCTGGCCCAGGACCCCGCTCCGGCCGCCGGGGGCGCCGGCGCGGCGCCGGTGGTGGCCCAACCCGGCTCGGCCAGCGCAGCCGGCTGGGCGGGCAAGGAGCTGACCGTCCAGAGCATCGACGACTCGGTCCTGATCCCCTGGCGTGAGGTCCGGGAGGAGTTCGAGGCGGCGACCGGCGCCAAGCTGACCATCGTGGCCGACCCGATCGGCGACGCCTTCCCGCGGCTGCTCGACGACGCAGCGGCCGGCCAACGCTTCGACGCGGCCATGATCGGCATGTGGTGGCTGGGCGACCTCGTCGCCGGCGACTTTGTCCGCTCCTACGACGAGTTCTACGACGACACGACTGGCAAGTTCCCCGCCTTCACCTACGAGGACGAGCTGCCGGGGATGCGGGCGCTGCGCGAGTACGGCGGCCAGAAGTACGTGGTCCCGTATGATGCCGACGGCCAGGTCCTCTACTACCGGCGCGACCTGCTGGCCGACCCCGCCCACATGGAGGCATTCCAGGCCGAGTACGGCAAGCCGCTCGGCGTTCCCCAGACCTGGCAGGACCTGCGCGACATCGCCAAGTACTTCACCGGCAAGCCGCTCGGCGGCCCCGAACAGGCCGGCCACGGCATCTCGATGCATCTCAAGGTCGGCGGCCAGGGGATGTTCCACTACATGTCGCTGGCGGCACCGTTCGTGGTCGGACCGGAGAATCCGAAGCTGTTCTGGTTCGATCCGGACAACATGGATCCGCTGGTCGGCAGCGAAGGCCACCGGCGGGCGATGGAGCTCTACCTGGAGCTGGTGCAGTACGGCCCGCCGGCGATGGGGGGCTGGGCGCTCGGCGAGGCGTGGGACTACTTCCTCCAGGGCAACGCCGTCTTCACCTACTCCTGGGGAGACGTCGCGGCGCTGGCGGTGGAGCGGAACTCGTTCGTCAAGGGCAAGGTCGGCACCGCCCCGCTCCCGGGGACGATGGCCTACGTCAACCCGAAGACGGGCGAGGAGTACGTCACCCAGACGCCGAATCTGGTCGGCAACACGACCGGCGGTTCCTGGGCCGGCGTGATCATGAAGGCGTCGGAGAACCCGGACCTCGCGTACTACTTCCTGGCCCTGACGGCCACCGAGCAGAAGCAGCGCTTCTTCGCCGCTCGCGGCACCGACGGGGTTGACCCGGGCCGGCTGTCGCAGATGCCGCCGACGGTGGTCCCGGAGGGCACCGGCAACATCGAGGACTACACCGCTCAGGGCTGGGTGGCCCAGGACGCGGAGGAGTACGTCAAGGCGTACTACGACAACTACCAGAACCCGAACCAACTCCCCTTCCTCCGCATCCCCGGCACCTTCGACTACTGGACGCAGATGGACGTTCGCCTCTCCGAGACGCTGACCGCCGAGACGACCCCGGAGGACGCGCTCGCCCAGATGGCGCAAGACTTTCGGGACATCAACGATCGCTACGGCGTCGAGCAGCAGCTGGAGGTCTACAAGAAGTCGCTCGGTCTGTAACGGAGCGACGACCCGCCTCTCCGGGGCTCCGAGCGCCGCCCTGTCGGTCGAACGCCGAGGCAGGGAGCATCCCGGCGGGAGGCGGGCTGCCTGAGGCGGGACGAGGGCGACGGGCAACACCGACGGCGGGAGGGTTCCCGCCGTCGGTGTTGCCCGCGCGATAACCTCTCCATCGTGCATGCTTCCCACCGGTCTCCCCGTCCCAAGGAGGAGCGATGGCTCAGCTCCAGACCACCGGATCGATCCCGTCCTCGCGCGCGGCGGTTGGGGGGCTCCGGGCCGCGCCCGCCGCGCGTTCGACGGCGATTCGCACCTGGACCCTGAGGGTGGCCGTCGTCGCCGCGTTCGTCCTCGGGGCCGTCTTCGCCACGTCGTTGCCGGCCGTCGAGTTGGCGGGCGGTGAGCGGCTCGATCTCGACGGCCTGAACGCGACCCTCACCGTCGCCGGCAACGGGTGGCTCACGACCCTGAGCTGGTTCGCCGGCATCGTCGGCGTCCTGGCGGCGCTCACCTTCCCGCGCTCGGAGCGCTTCATCCAAAGCGTCGCGATCACGGGCGGCGGCATCGTGGCGATGGCCCTCCCCTACTACGTCGCCACCCGCCTGACGACGATCGATGACGAGGCGACCGGTCTCGGTCGGGGAATGGTTCTCGCCTGGGTCTGCTTCGGCGCCGCCGCGGTCTTGCCGTGGACGGCGGTCTTCGGCTGGGATCGGACGCGACCCCTGTTGGGGCGGGACTGGGCGAAGTGGCTCTTCCTGCTACCGGCCGTTGTCTGGGTCCTGTTGATGACCGTCTTTCCCCTGATCTTCGCCTTCACCACCAGTCGCTACGCCTTCCGCGCCGGCGGCCGGATTGGCGGCTTCATCGGCTGGGACAACTACAAGCGGATCTTCGACGTTACCTCCCCCGGCCGGGCCGTCGGCACCGCGCTGCTCTGGGCAGCGGGAGCGGCGGTGCTCGTCGTCGCGATTGGGGCCCTGGTCTCCTACCTCGCCAATCGGGAGGTGACCGGCGGCGACGTTCGCCGCAGCGCCGGCCTGATCCCGATCTTTGCCGTCCCGGCGGCGCTCGTCTCGCTGACGGGGGTAATCTTCAAAGACCCGATCGGCCCCCAGCTCGGGATCACCTACCTCTTCGTCGCGGTTGCCGTCCTGATCGAGTTGGTGCTCGGCTTCCTCATCGCACTGCTGATGAACCGCGAGCTGCGTGGGCGCGGCGTGCTTCGGGCGTTGATGACGCTCCCGATCTTCGCGACGCCGATCGCGCTGGGGTACCTGGGCCGGGTCGTGTTCCACGAGCAGAGCGGGCCGGTCAACGGGGGTCTCGCGGCCCTCGGCCTCGGGGCGCCGCCCTGGTTGTCGAGCCCGAGTTGGGCGCGCGTGGCGACGATCATCGTCGACGTCTGGCAGTGGACGCCGTTCGTGTTCATCATCGCCCTGGCCGGATTGCAGGCGCTGCCGCAGGACGTGGTCGAGGCCTCGGAGGTGGACGGCGCCGGCCCCTGGCAGGTGATGCGCTACGTGACCATGCCGCTGATGGCGCCCATCCTCTGGTTGATCTTTCTGCTTCGCTCGATCGATGCCTTCAAGGTGCTCGACATCGCCCAGGGGATGACGGGGGGTGGACCCGGAGGTCGGGCGACGGAGTACTTCAGCCTTTTCAACTTCAAGACCGCTCGGATCAAGTTCGACTATGGCGGGGCGGCGGCGCAGGCCTTCTTGCTCCTCTTCATCGTGATGCTGCTCGTCTCGCTGCTTTGGGGCCGGATCAAGCACGTGTACGAGGACGAGGGGGGGCGAACGTGAGCGCCAGCCTGAACGCGCCGATCCGACCCGCCCCGCAACGGACGAGCCGACGGAATGGGGGAGGCCATCTGCTCGGTACCCTCCTGATCGTCGCCCTGCTCGCGGTGCTGCTGATCTGGACCATCTTCCCGTTCTATCTGGCGTTCATCAGCTCGATCAAAAACCCGGCCGATAACTACGGCAAGTGGGTCCCGTTCCTGTCGTTCGAGCCGACGCTGAAGCCGTGGCGTGACCTCTGGGGGGTGCGCGAGGTACGGGCCTCGATGCTCAACAGCGCGATCGTCTCGAGCGGAGCCGCCACGATCGCCCTCGTTCTCGGCACGCTCGCCGCCTACGGCATCGCCCGCTTCCGCTTCGACCGGCCCCGCAACGGCAGCCTGACGACCTGGTTCCTCTCCCAGCGGGTGCTGCCTCCCGTGATCTTCGTGACGCCGACCTACCTCATCATGAACAAGCTCGGTCTCTACGATACCGTCTGGGCGCTGATCCTCCTCAACGCGACGTTCAACCTTCCGTTTCCGGTCATCATCCTGACCCAGATGTTCCGCGAGGTGCCGATCGAGCTGGAGGAGGCGGCACAGGTGGACGGCGCCTCCCGGCTCCGGATCTTTCTCCAACTGGCGGTGCCACTCGTGCTGCCCGGGCTGGTCGTGAGCTGGATCCTCTGCCTGGCCTTCAGCTGGAACGAGTTCCTCTTCGGCTTCTCCCTGACGCAGACAGACGCCCGGCCGATGCCGGTTCTCCTGGCCGGCGGCGACCAAACGCGCGGCGTCGACTACCAGGCGATCGGTACCCGTCTGCTCCTCACCGCCTCCGTCCCGCTCCTCGCGGCGATGATGGTCCAGCGCTACATCGTTCGCGGCCTCTCGCTCGGGGCCGTCAAGGGGTAGGCCGGGCGGTACGCGCCGGTCGGCGGTTAGCGGAAGAGGAACCGCAGCGTCATGCTTCTGGAGATGGCACAGCCGTTAGGGGGATCGTTGCACCCGCTGCCGACCGCCGACTGCCGGCGCGCGTGACGCCCCTGCTGGTCGGCCTCGACGTCGGGACGACGAACGTCAAGGCGGTCGTCTACGAACCGGACGGGCGGGCGGTGGCGCGGGCGACCGCGCCGACCATCACCCATTACCCGCGGCCGGGCTGGGCGTTCTACCGGGCCGAGGAGCTCTGGGACCAGGTCGCCGGCGTCCTGGGCACGGCGCTGGCCGGGGTCGACGACACGCGGCGGATCGCCGCCGTCGCCGTCGCCAGCATGGCCGAGGCGGGGGTCCCCATCGACGCCGCCGGCCGGCCGACGGCCGACGTCATCGCCTGGTTCGACACCCGTCCCCAGCCCCAGGCGGCGCGGCTCGATGCCGTCGTCGGCGCCGACGCGCTCTTCGCGCGGACCGGTCTCTCGCTCCAGCCGATCTTCGGCCTCTGCAAGATGCTCTGGCTCCAGGAGCACGAGCCGGACGCGTGGCGCCGGACCGTCCGCTGGCTCAACGTCTCCGACTACGTCGCCTTCCGACTCTCCGGGGAGGCCGCCACCGGCGCCTCCCTCGCCTCCCGCACGCTGGCGCTCGACCTGCGCCGGCGACGCTGGGACGACGGCATCCTGGCGGCCGCGGGGATCGACCCGTCGCTGCTCGCGCCGCTCGTGGCCGAAGGGACGGCGCTCGGACCGGTGACGCCGGAGGCGGCGGCCGCCACCGGCTTGCCGACGACGGCGCGGGTGGCGGTCGGGGGCCACGACCACGTCTGCGGCGCCCTCGCGGCCGGGGTGACGGAGCCGGGGACGCTCCTGGAATCGCTCGGGACGACCGGCACGCTGCTCGTCCCGATTGCGGCGCCGTTGGCCGATCCGGCGCTGGGACGGCAGGGCTTCTCGCAGGGGGCGCACGTCATCCCCGACCGGGCCTACCTGTTCGGGGGCCAGTTCACCCTCGGCGCCGCGATCGAGTGGTTCCGGGAAGCGATCGCCCCCGGCGAACCGTACGCTGCCCTGATCGCGGCAGCGGAGGGGATCGCCGCCGGTAGCGACGGCGTCTGCTTCCTGCCGCACCTACGCCTCGCCGGCCCGCCCCACGTCGACCCGCGCTCCCGCGGGGCCTACGTCGGTCTGAGCACGGATGCGACGAGCGCAACCCTCTTTCGCGCCCTGCTCGAAGGTCTGGGGTTCGAGGCCCGCGGCATCCTCGAGCCGCTGCTCGCGTTCGCGGGCCTCGAGGCGCTGGACGACGTCCGTGCGATCGGTGGCGTGACCCACAACCGGCTTCTGATGCGGGTCCGGGCGACGATTCGGGACCGGGCCACGGACGTGCTCGACGTCGACGAAGCGACCGCCCTCGGTGCCGCCCTCCTCGGCGGCCTCGGCGCCGGGGTCTACCCCGACGTTCCGACGGCGATCGCGGCCCTCCAGTACGGCCGAATCCGGATCGAGCCGGTCGCCGCGGAGGTCCCGGTCTACGACCGCATCTATCGAGAGATCTACTCCCTGCTCTACCCAAGCCTTGCTCCGATCGGTCACGCCATCGCCGACCAGCAAGCCGCCATTGGTCGGTTCTCGTCGTATGCTGCACCGGCGCGATCCGGCGAGGGCCGGACCCGACCGGTGCCGTAGCGGAGGACCACCTGCCCGCTCGCCGACCCGCTGCCCGCCGTGCTCGGTCGGCTGGGCGAGGTGGGACGGGGGCGCCGTTCGCCGCGGGAGAGCCGCGTACCCTCCCTTCCGGCGGCCCCGGCAATGGGCCGGACCGCCGCGCCAGGCGGCGATGCTGGGGCACAACGTGGGACCACGACGATGGGTGCGGAGCCAGACATGACCGACCTGTTCCTCGGGATCGACCTCGGCACCTCGTCGGTCAAGGTCCTGGTGGTTGACGAGGCGGGCCGGGTGCGCGGCAGCGGCAGCGCCGGCTACCCCGTCGACCGGCCGCAGCCCGGCTACGCCGAGCAGGACCCCGAGGCGTGGTGGCGGGCCACGGGCGAGGCCGCCCGGCAGGCGCTGGGGTGGGCAGGGCCGGGGGCGGGGAGCTCCGTGGCCGGGATCGGCCTGTCGGGCCAGATGCACGGCACGGTGCTGCTGGGCGACGACGACCGGCCGATTGCCCCCGCCATCATCTGGGCCGATCAGCGCGCGGGGAAGCAGGTGCGATCGATCCCGGAGCGGGTCGGCGCCGCGCGCCTGATCGAGCTGACCGGCAGCCCCGTCGCCGCCGGCTTCCAGGCGGCAACGATCCGCTGGCTGCAGGAGGAGCGATCCTCGCTCTGGTGGAAGACGCGCCGTGTTCTGTTGCCGAAGGACGAGCTGCGGCGACGGCTCGTCGGCGAGATCGCGACCGACCCCAGCGACGGCTCCGGCACGCTGCTCCTCGATGTCCGCTGGCGCGACTGGTCGCCGGAGGTGCTGACCGCGCTCGAGATCGCGATCGAGCGATTGCCGCCCGTCCAGGAGTCGATCGCCGTCGCCGGCGGGCTGGGAGCGGAGGCGGCGGAGGCGCTCGGGCTGCCGGCGTCCACCCCGGTCGTGGTCGGCGCCGGCGACGCGCCGAGCGGGTTGCTGGGGGCCGGCATCGTCGACCCGGCGACGATGCTCCTGTCGCTCAGCACCGGCTCGCAGGTGATGGTGCCCGCCCGCGGCGTCCATCCGGACCCCGGCGGCCGCACCCACACCTTCTGCGCTGCCCTGGAGCCGACGGCGGAGCGCCCCGGCTGGTACCAGATGGGGGCGACGCTGGCGGCCGGGATGGCGATGGGCTGGCTCCGCGACCGGGTCTTCGACCTGCGGGGGGAGGACGCCAACGACCGGATCGCCGGCTGGGCAGGGGAGGCGCCGCTCGGCTCCGACGGACTCCTGTTCCTGCCCTACCTGGCGGGAGAGCGGACGCCGCACATGGACCCGGCGGCCCGCGGCGCGTTCCTCGGCCTCACCGCCCGCCACGGTCGGGCCGAGCTGGCGCGGGCCGTGATGGAAGGGGTGACGCTCGCCTGCCTCGACGCCTTCGACGTTCTGCGGGAGCAGGGCGCCGCCCCGGACCGGATCGTGATCGCCGGTGGCGGCGCCCGCAGCCCCGTCTGGCGGCAGATGGCGGCCGACGTCTTTGCCCTCCCCGTCCACGCCCTGGCCACGGTCGATCAGGCGGCCCTCGGCGCCGCCCTCCTCGCCGCCGTCGGCGTCCGCGGCGCCGACCCGATCGCCACGGCCCACGCCTGGGCCGACCAGACCTCGGCCCTTGAGCCCAACCCATCCCGCCACGCCCGGTACCGCGAACTGGGCGCCCTCTTTCGGGACGCCTACGCCCAGGTGAGCGAGACGAGCCACCGCCTGGCGGCGTTCGAGGCGCCCGCCGGGGAGCGGGTCACACCGCGTCGGCCCCGACGGTAACGGACGGGCGGCCCTGCTCCGACCCCAAGGTCGGCACCGCCTCCGACGGGCCGTGGCCCACCCGCTCGGCGATCAACCGGCGCCGCTCGTCGAGGGCAAAAGCGGGGCGAGCCTGGGGCCGGGGCGCGACCTCGGCCGTGACCGCCGGTCGCCACCGGGCCGCGACGTCCGCGACCGGCTCGCCATGGGCGAGGGCCGCGGCCTGCAAAGCCGCCCCGCGGGCGGCGTGCTCGCCCCCCTCCCGCACCGTCACCGGGAGGCCGGTGGCGTCGGCGATCGCCTGCCGCCAGGCGGGATGGGCGCTGCCGCCGCCGGTCAGGGTGACCGCGGGGGCGACGACGCCGAGGCGCGCCAACGCCTCCACGCAGTAGGCGAGGCCGGCCGCGACGCCGTCGAGCGCAGCGCGAAGGAGCGCGTCCGGGGTCGCCGTGGCACCGGTCAACCCGGTCACCGATCCGGTCGCCTCGGGCAGGTTCGGCGTCCGCTCGCCGGCCAGGTAGGGCAGCAGGAGCAACCCGCCGGCGCCGGGCGCGACCGCGCCGGCCCGGTCGAGCGCCGCGCCGCGCTCGATCCCGAGCAGGCCGGCCACGGTGTCGACGACGCGGGTGCAGTTGAGCATGCAGGCGAGCGGCAGGAAGCGCCCGGTCGCATCGGCGAAGCCGCAGACCTCGCCCGTCGGGTCGGCGGTCGGCCCGTCGACGACCGCGAAGGCGGTGCCGCTCGTGCCGAGGCTGATGGTCAACTCCGCCGGCGCCGCGCCGACGCCGAGCGCCGCCGCCATGTTGTCGCCGGTGCCGGCGCCGACCGGGATCCCGGCCGGCAGACCGAGCGCAGCCGCCGCCGCCGCCGAGAGCACGCCGGCGGGCTCGTCGGCCCCCCGAACCGCCGGCAGGCGGAGGCGACCGGCCGTCTCGGGACCGACCGCCAGGGCCAGCAGGTCGCGCCGCTCCCGGCCCTCCCGCGGGGACCACCAGCCGGAGCCGGAGGCATCCCCTCGGTCGCTCGCCAGCTCTCCGGTCAGGCGCAGGTTCAGCCAGTCGTGGGGGAGGCCGACCGCCACGGTCCGGTCGAGGTCGGCCGGGGCCGTCCGCGCCAGGTGCGCCAGCTTCGCGATGGTAAAGGAGGCGACGAGGCGGCTGCCGACCTGCCCGGCGAAGTCCGCCGCCTCGTTCAGCCGTGCCGCGTCGGGCGCGGCGGCGACGTTGTTCCAGAGCGGCGCCGGGCGGACGACACCGCCGGCCGCGTCCAGCGCGACCAACCCGTGCTGCTGCCCGGCGACGGCGAGGGCGACGACCCGGTGTTCGGCGCCGACCGCCGCGCGCGTCGCCGACCGGAGCGCGGTCCACCACTCGTCCGGGTGCTGCGTATCCGCCCCGCTGTGCGGTGCCCGTGCCTCGGCGACGATCTCCCCCGTTTCGACATCGAGGACGAGCGCCTTCGTCGACTGCGTGCTCGAGTCGAAGCCGAGGGCGACGGAGCGGGGCATACGGGCCTCCAGGTACAATGGCGCGGTTTAGCCAGCTTGCGATTCTACGGCAGCGGCCGGGTACGTCGACGGCCGGTGTGGTGGTCCGTCGCATCCTGTCGCCTCGGCCGCTGCCGAGCCGCACGGCGAAGGGGCGGTTGGAGACGAGCGCGAATGCGGGAGGAGTGCGCGATGCAGTGGTCCCCGGTGAAGGTGACCGTCCACGTCCGATCCTACGCCTTCGGCGAGCGCCTGATCCCCGACCGCCTCGGCAAGACGGGCGTCCCGGAGGGCGTGGTCGCCGAGACGTGGGAGATCAGCGACCACGCGAGCGCCCGGGCGACCATCACGGCCGGCCCCTTCGCCGGTCGGCCCCTGCACGACCTGGTCGCGGCCGAGCCGGACGGTCTGGTCGGTGATGGCTGGCGCGGTCCCCACTTCCCGCTCCTCGACAAGTTCCTCGACGCCTCCCACGCCCTCCCCGTCCACCTCCACGCCGACGACGAGACCGCCCGACGCCTCCACGGGGAGCCGCACGGCAAGACGGAAGCGTGGCACATCCTCTGGGCGGCGCCGGGGGCGACGATCCTCGCCGGCATCAAGCCCGGCCTCGGGCGCGACGAGGTGCGCGCCGCCTTCGAGGCCGAAGCGTACGACGCCGTGATGCCCGGCCACCCGATCCGCGCCGGCGACACTGTCTACGTCCCCGGTGGCGTGATCCACGCCTTCGGACCGGACACGCTCATCTTCGAGGTTCAGCAGACCTCCGACCTCGCTCAGAGCGTGATGCCGAGCGATCTTTTCGGGAACCGCCTCCCGCCGGAGCGGTGGAAGGCGAACATCGATGCCGCCTTCGCGGAGCTGCGCACCGACTTCCTGCCCCGCCCCCACGCCGGCCTGGTACGGCCGACGGAGACCGCCGCAAACCGGCTCGTCGTCGGCGCCGCCGGGCCA
>CADCWL010000235.1 GCA_902806405.1 uncultured Thermomicrobiales bacterium
CAGAGGCCGAGCGCGGCCTCCTGGTGGTCGAGCTGGTCCTCGTTGTACTCGATGCGGCCCGTGATGAGCTGGGCCAGCCAGGAGCCGGCGAAGATGCCGGCCATGACGAGCAGGAGGGAGTTCGAGTAGACGAGCGTGCGCAGGCCGCCGGCGCGGGCCCACGCGGGCGAGTCGCGCTGGATGTGCTCGCCGAGCTTCTGCTCCTCGTCGGACTCGCCGCCCTCGTCGCCGGGCTGCTTGGACTCGGTCGAGCCGCGCTGGACGAACCACACGGCGGCCAGGACGTAGAGCGTGAACTGCAGGTATTCCGACTGCCAGTTCTCCATGACGTCGACCCAGAACGCCGAGGAGGTCACGTACCGGCTCAGCGAGACGGCCTCGCTGCCGTGTGCGACCTGCTCGTGGTTGAAGTCGGCGCGCCCGACGAACGCCTGCACGACCACGCAGGCGACGAACAGCACGACGAAGAACAGGGTCAGGCCGTTGTCGCGCAGGAACCCGCGATCGTCTCCGCCGGTCACCGGGCGAGCGCTCCGAGGACGAGCGCGTAGACGATGCCGGCGCAGATCAGCGCGAGGATGGCGAGGTACAGCAGGCGCACCTAGGACTCGGCCTCGCAGTCAAACGGCCGGTCGGCCGGCTTGCCGTCCTCGGCCGTGCAGGCGATCGCCGACAGCTTCCAGGCTCCGGACTCCTGCGCCAGGAAGGCGCTCTCGCCGCCGCGCAGGTCCACCTTGGCGTTGGTGACGTAGACCTCGGCGCCGACCACCGCGCCGCCGTCGTAGTCAAAGCGCGTGATCGCGGCGCGGCACTCCTGGCCGGTCTGGGACTCGACCTGCTCGCGCAGAGACTTCCCGAGCTGCCGACACGCGGCCTGGCCGTCGTCCTCGCGCACGGCCTCGTAGAAGCGCTCGACCACCGCGCGGGCCTGCTGGCGGTCACCCGACGTGCCGCACGCCGACACCGCCAGCGCGGTCGCCAGGACGCCGAGAAGGACAAACGATCGCTGGACCGTGACCTCCGTCACGACGGCGTCAGATGTGGCATGGCGCCCATCATCCACTGCGGACCGGACACCCATATCGCTCGGCATGGCACGAAAGAGCTGCTGCCGCGATCCGGGCCGTCAAGCGCCAGCGGCTCGCGAGGTGCCTCCGACGACCTGGCGGGCGGACGGCCGTGCTCCAGAGCCAAGTCCCGGCACGCGGTGTATCGACATCTTCGTGCCGGGACACCAACGCTAGGGCCGTGACCTCGGTGTCGGCGATAGCACGTTCGGCCTCAGGAGCGGAGCTTGGGTCGGGATCAACGCCGATCGGAGCGGCGGCCGTCTCGTCCATGGTGCCTCCTGAGGACAGCGTGCCGGCCCCACACCCGGCCCGACGGGTCGGCGTGTGAATCGCGGTACCGCGGCGCCGCTTACCCGGCCAGGCACACGGCTGCGAAGCCGCCAAGCAGTCGACCGCAGCTCGCTGGACGGTGACGACCCAGTCGACGGGCACGCCCTGCGGCGCAATCCGTGCCTCTTTATACGCAGACCTGCACCTCCTGCGCGCGAGAAGCCGGCGTCGGACGGGCGCCCGGGACTACCCCTCGGCGCCGGCGCGACGTTCGGAGAGGCTTGCGGGACGCGGGTGCCATCACTTTGAGCACGACCGGCAGCGCGCGCCCACGATGCTGCAGAACGACCGCGTCTACGTCCGCGCCCGCCTCCAGCCCAATTCGACGCCGACACCCTCTCGTCGCCCGGACCGCCCGCCGCAACGTCATCACCGGCGAGTGTCGAGGGCGTCCCGCCCCCTCCGACCACCTCCGCGTGGAGGGGTCGCATAGCCAGGGAAGAACCTCGCCGTCAATTACCGCGACCGGCGGCGCGATCCTTGGCGGCGGCGTGCCGGTCGGCCGCCGCCTCCTCCCGATCGAGGGCCGACGCTCTGCGGTCGACCCCCGAGGACGATCGGTCGAGTGCGGCGTTCAAGCGGTCCGCGCGCGCGTCGGCGCGAGCACCCTTCTCACCAACGCTCGCGTGGCGGCCGGCCATCTTGTCGCGCAGCGACGCCCGCATGTCTCGGCCGGCGGCCGCGGCGTCCCGGGCGGCTGCCGCAGCTTTATCACGCTCAGCCGCTCTGGCATCGCGCTCAGCCGCTCTGGCATCGCGCTCAGCCGCTCTGGCATCGCGCTCAGCCGCCCTAGCATCACGCTCTGCCGCTGGAGCATCACGCTTCACACCCATCGACCGCAGGCTACCGAGCAGGGACGTGCGTGTCCCGGCGTCCCGCGACGCGTAGACGCGGTCGCCGTCGCCGTCGAAGGCCGACGTCGGCGCGTTGTCAGCCGAGGCGCTGTCCGGCTCCCTCTGGCTCAAGCTCGAACGACTGGCTGGCTCCCGGCGCTATTGAATCCCGTCTCCGAAGCCGTCAGTTGAGCGGCTAATTGAGCGGAGGAACTGGGGCGCTTCTGGGTCCGGTCACAGCGTCCGGCAAGTACCATCGAGTCCGGCATGTCCAGCATTCATCGGGCCTCCCGGACACGGGGGGACACGATGAACGCCCTCGCCTTCCATGGTAAGGAAGGGGTCATCGGTTCGAGTCCGATGGAGG
>CADCWL010000236.1 GCA_902806405.1 uncultured Thermomicrobiales bacterium
ACACCCTCAGCGGCGGCCGGCTGATGCTCGGCCTCGGCATCGGCTGGCTGAAGTCGGAGTTTCGCGCCTTTGACGTCCCGTTCGCCCCGGCGCCGGAGCGGCACGCCGCCCTCGGCGAGGCGATGGCGATCCTCGAGGGGGCGTGGCGCGGGGAACCGTTCTCCTTTGTCGGCGCCCACTATCGGGTCGACAACCTCCAGCTGGAGCCGCCGCCGGTCCAGTGGCCGCGCCCGCCGATCATGGTCGGCGGCAACGGCGAGCGGGTCACGCTGCGCCTCGTCGCCCGCCACGCCGACGCCTGCAACGTCAGCGAACTCCAGGACCGCGGCGACGGGCAGGAGGCGGTGGGAGGGGTCGAGACGATCCGCCGCAAGCTCGACGCCCTGCGCGGCCACTGCGCCGACGCCGGCCGACCGTACGACGAGGTCCTGCGCACCCATTTCACCCTGAAGCTGGTCCTGGCCCCGACCGAGGCGGCGGCGGCGGCGAAGCTGGCGGCGCAGCGGGCCGACGCGTCCGCCTCGCCGGCCACCCGCCGCGCCCAACCGAGCGCGTTCGTGTGCGGCACCCCGGAGCGGGTCGCGGCCCACTACCGGGCGCTGGCGGAGGCGGGCATCCAGTACTTCGTCGTCCAGCTCGACGCCGCCGACGAGGAGACGCTGCGGCTGCTGGCGACGGAGGTCATGCCGAACGTCGGGTAGCGGGGCGCACCGGCGTCGCCCGCCGACGCGGGAGGGCCTTAGCTGGGCGCGGCACCCGCGGGTCGATGGCGAGTCCAGCCCCTTTCGGGGGCATTCGTTCGTTCAGCCCGGGGCATCGAGCCCCGGGCGACGCCGGGACGGCGCCGGTGCCATGCCCGCCGCCCGAAGCCCTCCCCTACCCGATCACGGCGAACGGGTCCCCGAGGTCGGTCGCCACCCCCGGTGGCGAGGCCGGACGGATGATTCCCTCGCGGTGCGGCGTCCCATCTTCGCCGCCGTCGGGGCGGCGGCGCCAGGCGGTCGGCGTCCGCTCGGACAGGTGGAGGCGGTAGATCTCGAGGTCGCCTCGGGCCCGGTACTCGGTGAACTTCTCGTCGACGTTGCCGGTGGAGGGCGACCGGACCTCGACGACGAGCGGAAGCGGCTCCTCGTCCAGTGCGAGTCCGTCGCTCCAAGTGCGGAGCGGGCGGGTCACGGCGGTCGGCGTGACGAAGACGTCGGGGATGGCGACGTTGGTGGTGGACCGGCGGAGCCGACCCCCATTTACGCCCACGACGAATCCATCCCGATCGAGCTGCCGCTCCGGCATGATGCCGGGCTCGAACCAGCGCTGAGTGGGCGAGAACGCCGCCGCCGGCTGTTCCCGTGGCCGTCCCCGGACGAGCTCCACCCGCTTGGACTCGCCGCCGATGGCGATCCGCCGGTACGTCTCCTCGCTGACGAGCGCGGTGGCGGAGATTGCCATCCTGCCCCTCGCGTCCGGGATCGCGTTGCCGGGGGCCGTCAGAGGCGGCGGCCGAGGCCGGGCCTTGCGGCCGGGCCCTTGGCGCGCTGGCGCTCCAGGTGGTAGGGGACGCTGGTGACGACGGTGCCGGGGCGGAAGAGGAGGGCGGCCTTGATCCGGAGCGCCGTCTGGTTGTGGAGCAGCTGCTCCCACCAGTGGCGGGCGACGAACTCCGGGAGGACGATCGTCAGCGTGTCGTCCGGCCGCTGGCGGTCGATCTCGTCGATGTAGGAGAGGATCGGGCCGACGAGGGAGCGGTAGGGGGACTCGATGATCACCAGCGGCACGTCGGTGCCGAGCTTCTCCCAGGCCTCGCGCATCGCCTCGATCCCGGTCTCGTCGTCGGTGACGTGGACGGCGGTGACGTTATCGGCCATGGAGCGGGCGTAGGCGAGCGTCTGGCGGGCGACGCGGTTGACGGCGGCGATGGGGACGATGACGGTGTGGTTGATGTCGTTCGGGTCGAGCGGCGTCTGCGTCTCCAACTCGCCGGCGGCGCGGTCGTAGTGGCGGTGGATGGCGCGGAAGGCGAGGATCAGGAGCGGGATCAGGACGATCACGATCCAGGCGCCCTTCCGGAAGTTGGTGATCCCGACGACGACGGCGACGACGCCGGTGGCGGTCACGCCGAGGAGGTTGATCGTCAGCCCCGCCTGCCAGCCGCGCTCCTTGAGGCGGAGCCAGCGGCGGACCATGCCGGCCTGGGAGAGGGTGAAGGCGGTGAAGACGCCGACGGCGTAGAGGGGGATCATCCGGCTGGTCTCGCCGCCGAAGCCGGCCAGCATCAGCGTCGAGAGGACGCCGAGGGTGACGATCCCGGTCGAGTAGGCGAGGCGGTCGCCGCGGAAGGTGAACTGGCGGGGGAGGAAGCGGTCGCGGGCGAGGAAGAAGGCGAGCCGGGGGAAGTCGGAGTAGGCGGTGTTGGCGGCCAGGATCAGGATCGCCAGGGTGGCGAACTGGATGTAGTAGTAGGCGGCGTTGGTGCCGCCGAAGACGACCCGCGCGATCTGGGAGACAACGGTCTCGTAGCCGCCGGGGTGGTCCGGCTCCAGCGGCACGATGCCGTACTGGTGGGCAAGGAAGGTGATGCCGGAGAAGGTCACCGCCAGGATGCCGATCATCCAGGTGAGCGTGGTGCGGGCGTTTTTCCACTCGGGTGGCTTGAAGGCGGGCACCCCGTCCGAGATCGCCTCGACCCCGGTCAGCGCCGCGCAGCCCCGGCTGAAGGCGGTCAGGATGAGGAGGAGGCCGAGCGAGCCGGTGGCGGCGGCGGACTCGCCGGAGGGGAGGACCGGCTCCCGCGCGGCGAAGCCCTCGCCGGCGTTGCGGATGACGCCGAAGGCGATCATCGCCAGGATGCCGACCAGGAAGAGGTAGGTCGGCACGGAGAAGATGCTGCCCGACTCGCGGATGCCGCGGAGGTTGAGGAGGGTGACGAGGGCGATGAAGCCGAGGCCGAGGGCGACGCGGTGCGCCGCGAACTCGGGCACCGCCGAGACCAGCGCCGCCACGCCGGCCGCGATGCTGACCGCGACGGTGACGACGTAGCCGAAGAGGAGGGCGGCGCCGGCGGTGAGGGCCGGCAGCTCGCCGAGGTTGTCCTTGGCGACGATGTAGGAGCCGCCGCCGGCCGGGTAGGACTTGATCGTCTGCCGGTAGGAGACGCCGACGATGACGAGGAGGGCGACGATCGCGGCCCCGATCGGGAGACTGAGGCTCAACGCCGCGAGGCCGGCGATGAGGAGGACGTGGAGGATCTCCTCGGTGGCGTAGGCGACGGAGGAGAGGGCGTCGGAGGAGAGGACGGCGAGCGCCTTGAGCTTGGTGAGCCGCTCGTGGGCGGAGGCGGCGTTGGTGAGGGGGGCGCCGATGACGACCCGCTTGACGCGGCCGAAGGCGCGGCCGGCGTTGCCGCGGCCCTCCATGGACTCCTCGGTGGCGACGAGGTGGCCGGGGCCGGCCCGCTCCAGGTCGTCGCCCTGGACGCGGCAGACGCGGACGTAGCGGTCGCCGGGGTGCTTGCCCTGGAGCTGCTGCTTGCCGACAAGGTCGGATTGGACCTTCGGCCCCTCCTTGCGGGGGGCGCGGATGGTCTTTGGGCGCACGGGAGCGGCGCCGAGGTCGGGCCCGGGGGGTTGGCCGTTCGCCGACGAGACGAAGCCGTTGCCGCCGGCCTCCCCCCCTCCGGTCGCCGGCGCCGCGTCGGCGGGCGGGGCGGAGAGGCGATCGGGGGTCGGCATGGAGGGCACTCCTGGGGGGTGGTGGATGGGGCACGGCGCACGGCGAGACGGCGGCGAGCGCGGCGCGGCGCCGAGCCGCGAAACCCGAGAATGATACGCCCGGTGTCAAGCGGGGGTCGGCCCGCGCGAAGCCCAGCGGGACCGAGCGGGACCGAGCGGGACCGAGCGGGGCGGGGCCGCGGTCGGTAGACTCGTCGAAAGGGAACCGGGTTGCGGCGGCGGGGCGGCCGGTATCGACGCCGGGCCGGCGTCGCCCGGGGCTCACGGCCTCGGGCTGAACGCGCGAAGCCTCCCGACGGGGGCGGATGGCGCCGTCGATCCGCGGCTTCGGCGGGCTCGCCGGCCGTTCGCCGCCGGTGTGCCCGACGATCGCGCTCCCCTTGGGCGTCACGCGATGGAGGACGGAACCGGATGGACCTGAGCGGCAAGAGTGCCCTCGTCACCGGAGGCTCGCGCGGCATCGGGCGGGCGATCTGCCGCCGCCTGGCGGAGGCGGGGGCGGCGGTGGCCGTGAACTACCACGAGACGGAGCCGGGCGACCTGGTGCGCGAGATCGAGGCGGCGGGCGGGCGGGCGTTGGCGGTCCGGGCCGACGTCTCCATCAAGGCCGAGGTGGAGGCGATGGTGGCGGCCGTGGTGGCGGGGTTCGGGGGACTGGACATCCTGGTGAACAACGCCGGGATCTGCCCCTTCCACGGGTTCCTCGACATGCCGGAGGAGCTGTGGGACCGGGTCCAGGCGGTCAACCTGAAGGGCACGTTCCTCTGCTCCCAGGCGGCGGCGCGGGTGATGGTGGAGCAGGGGCGGGGGGGGCGGATCATCGCGATCAGCTCGATCAGCGCGCTGGTCGGCGGCGCGATGCAGACGCACTACACGCCGACGAAGGCGGGCGACCACTCCTTGATGCAGTCGCTGGCGATCGTGCTCGGGCCGCACGGGATCACCTGCAACTCGGTGATGCCGGGGACGATCGCGACGGACATCAACCGGGAGGACCTGAGCGACCCGGCGAAGCGGGCCTCCGTGGAGGGACGGATCCCGGTCGGGCGGCTGGGGGAGCCGGACGACATCGCGGGGCCGGTCGTCTTTCTGGCGTCGGAGGCGGCGCGGTACGTGAACGGGGCGGGGCTGCTGGTGGACGGGGGGCTGTTCGTGAACCTGCAGTAGTCCTTGCGGGACGCCTAGGCGCCAACCGCATCCCCCGCCGTCACCCGTTGTCCCCGAAGAAACGGCGCAGACACGAGGGTTTATACCGTTCCCCCCCGCTTCACGGAACCAACGAACGCCGGAAACCCCGCCCCGTTTCGCCGCCCCCGTGACCACGGCCGTGACCACGGGAGGGGCCACCCCCGGCGGCTTCGCCCCCTATGCCGTCGCCACCGACCTGGACGGCGCCTACCATCCCTGCGACCGCGACGGAAGCTCCCTGCGGTGGTACGCTCGCCGCGCCTGATCGTTGCGGACGCGCGGGTGGCGCCGCGCACCGTTGGGAGGGGTGGCCGTGGATGCGCAACGGTTCGACCGGGTCGTCCAGGCCTCGGCCGCGGCGGCGACGCGGCGCGGCGCGGCTGCTCGCCGGGGGCGTCATCGGCGCGTTGGTCCCCCGACTCGGCCCGGTCGACGCCGTCGCCGCGGGGCAGGAGACCGGCGCGACGTGCCGGAGCGACGCCCACTGCTGCTTCGGCCGGTGCCGCGGGGGCACCTGCGCCTGCGCGGCGATCATCCGGGAGTGCGAGGCCACGTGCCGCGCCCTCCTTGCCGACGCCTGCGCGCGGCTGGGCGTGGCGGCCCGCCGGGTGCGGGTGCTCGAGCGGGAGCGCGCGGGTTGGGGGGACGCCTGCCTCGGCTGCGTGCCGTTCGGGGCGATCTGCCTCGCCGTGACGTCGGAGGGTTTCCGGCTCGTGGTCGCGGCCGCCGGGGCGCCGGAGCGGCGGCTCGTGTACCACGCCGACAACCGGCGCAACTTCGGCGTCTTCCCCGACGTCTGCGCGGCCTGAGCCGCGTCGACGGCGGGACGCGCCCCCGTTCCCGCTCCGCCTTCGCGCCGCGTGCGAGGCGCCCGCGCTGGGAGAAGCAAGCAAGGGGGGCGGCGGGGCGTCCGCCTCCCCCTCCTCCCGGATCGCGCCGGGAGCGTTAGACCGGCCGCCTTAAGGCGCTGGGCACCCGGCGCTCGGGGTGTCGATCAGACGACCGCAGCAGGTCCCGTCAGCGCTGATCCGTTCCCCGTCCGGGCACACCGCGCTGTCCCAACTGACGTCGGTCAGGTTGGCGTTCGCGAACTTCGCGTTGGACAGATTGGAGGAATACAACCGGGCATAGGAGAGGTCGGCCCCGGTCAAGTCGGCGTCGTCCAAGGACGACTCGAAGAAGTTGGTGCCGCGCAGCGCAGCGCCGGCCAGATTCGCCCGGGAGAGGGTCGAGTGGGGCAGGCCGGAACCGCTCAGGTCGCATCCGCTCAGATCCGCCCCGGTCAGGTTCACCCCGGTCGAGTCCGGCTGCAGGCAGTTCCAGGCGCCGTAGCTTTGCGTGCAGCCGGCGGCCTGGAGGATTGTGGCGCACCGATCAGGGGGAGGCGGGCTGACGTGCTCGCCGTTGTGCAGGCGGGCTTGGCGGAGGCAGGCGCGGCGGCGCCTCCGGTCCTTGATCTGCCGGCACCGCGGTACCGCGTCGTGCGCCTCGGTGCCCACACCGCGGAGGGCCAGGATGCCCCCGAGGGCGCCGGCGGCGAGGAGGCGGATCGCTCCTCACCGGTCCGCCGTCCCGGTCAACGCCCGTGTTATCTCGTCGAACCGTCCCCCGTCCATGGTCATCCCCTCCCTTGGTCGCTGTCGGACCGCGTCGGTGCTCCGTGGGCGCCTGTGCCCCTCCTTAGGGGCCCGACTCGCAGGCGATCCCGTCGTTGTCGGCGTCGATGTTGTGGCGGGGCAGCGGCACAACGAGTTCATCCATCCCGCGCGCCCGGCCCGACGGTGGGCCGCGATGCTGCTGCACCTTGTTCGGTTATATCGGGGCCGGAGGGCCGGTCACCGCCGGCACTCGCGGCGCAGAGACGCGGGGCCAGGATGCGCGCGCGTCCATGTCGGCGAGACGGTCGGGGCGCACGGGCTGCGCCGTAGGGAGTCTCCAGCGCGCAGCCGGCGACCCTGATCCCACCCCGGCGGATCATCCTCCGCCGCAGTATCCCCCGATGCATTGCGAGGTGCAGCACTCGCTGTCCGCGGTGCAGCTTGCGTCGGGAGGTAAGGCGCAGCGACCCTCGCAGCAATACTTGCCCGGGGGGCACGGATCGAATGGCGAGTCCGGTTTGTGCTGATCGGCAGGGCAGTCGCGCGACGTCCCGTCGCAGACCTCGGTGAGGCCGCATGCGTCCACCGCCGGCCGGCAGACCGTCCCCGCGGGCGCGGGGGCGGTCCCGCACCGGCCACCGGCGCAGACCGCGACCTCGCAGGCCCGGGCGGGCTTCGGGCAGTGGGCGGCTTTCGTGCAGAGGCACCGGCCCTTCCTCGAGCACCGTTTGGAGCAGCACTGGCTGTCCCGCGCGCAGACCTTGCTCGGGGCGCGGCAGGCGGCCGCGGCGTCCTCCCGGCCGAGCACGGCGAGGAGGCCACCGAGGGCGCCCCCGCCGAGGAGGCGGAGGGCGGCACGCCGGGGGGCGGGCCCGCCGCTCAGCGCGCGGGCCAGGTCGTCGAAGCGGCGGTCGTCCACGCGGGGGCCTCCGGCGAAGCGCGCTCTCGGGTCGGTTGTCGACGGGACCTTTCTCTTACACTGTAGCACACCGGCCTTACACATCTTGTGCAACGCTCACCACGTCCTCCGGCATGGCCCGCGCCGCCATCCCGCGGCTGCCGGCTCGGTGGACGCATCGCTCCGCCGAACGGGCCGTGCCCGCCACGGGGGGCACGGGCCGCGACCGAGACGAAGCCGGGCGGCTCCCGTGGTGGAGCGCCGCCCGGCTTCGCGCGCATTGGGACCGTCGACGTGGAACGGGCGGCGCTCTGCCGCGCGTCCGTTTCGCCGCGGCTAACTGTTGCCGGTCAGCGTCTTGACGACGGTGCCGAGGACGCCCGAGGCGCCGTCGCCGGTGACCGGGTTCGGGCCGGAGGTGGCGGCGGCGGCGGGGGTCGGCTGCTTGGCGGTGCCGTGGAGGCGGGGGTCGGGGATCGGGGCCTCGCCCTGGTCGGTCGTCAGGGGCTGGGGCTCGGCGAGGTACTGGAACTGGCCGAGGCCGTCCGGGGTCGGGCCGGAGGCCCAGCGGCCCTGCTGGCTGTCGACCCCGGCGGAGAGGTTCCAGAAGGTGTGGGCCTGGTCCATCCGGACGCGGTCGAGCGGCATGGTGCCGGGGACGATGAAGCCCTCGAGGCCGTCCGTCTTGAGGTCCTCGATGGCGGCCGCCCACTGGTTCTGGTGCATGATGTCGCGGGCCAGGTTGAAGGAGAGCATGTCGCGGACGCCGGTGTCTTGCGTCATGTTGTAGAGGCGGCCGACCTGCAGGTTGCCCTGGGACTCCGCCATCAGGTTGAAGCGGAAGTCGGCGAGGAGGTTGCCGCTGGCGGCGACGAAGGCGCCGTTCCAGGGGACGCCCATGCTGTCCTTCGGCTGGGCGCCGCCGCCGCTGACGATGGCGTGCTGCGGGTTCATGCCGGCGAAGATGGCGTCGCGCATGTCGGTGCCGCCGACGGCGGCGGCGACGGCCGGGTTGCTGCCTATGACGTCTTCCTGCGCGCTGACGGGGGCGCCCTCGAGCAGGCGGGCGATCATCACCGAGAGCATCTCGACGTGGGCGATCTCCTCGGTGCCGATGTCGAGGAGCATGTCCTTGTACTTCTGCGGGCCGCGGCAGTTCCACCCCTGGAAGAGGTAGCTCATCATGACGGTCATCTCGCCGAACTGACCGCCGAGGACCTCTTGCAGCTTCTTGGCGTAGAGCGGGTCGGGTCGCTCCGGCCTGGCCTGGTACTGCAGCTCTTTCGTGTGGAAGAACACCGGCTCACTCCTCGCGCCCGCGATCGGGGCGCCGACTCTCCGCCGACGGCATCGGCCCCGCCGCCTCGTTGCCCCGCCCCCGGAGTGCTAGCATCGGGGTCGGTCGGTTCGGGACGGACGCAATGGGCATGCCACGTACTGGGGGGGAGTATCGGTGCGGTACGCGTTGGACGAGGGGCGTCTCTTCCTGCACCGGACCCGCGAGGAGAAGGACGAACTGCAGCGGCGCCTGCGCCGGATGGAGGGGCAGGTGCGGGGCCTGCAGCAGATGATCGAGGACGACCGCCACTGCCTGGACGACGTGCAGCAGATCAACGCCCTCACGGCCGCCGCGCGGGAGGTGGCCTTGATGGTGATCGCCGGCCACCTGGAGGCGTGCGTGGACTTCGCGGTCGAGGCGCACGACGGCAAGGTGGCGGTCGGTGAGATGGTGAGCTGCCTGCGCGCGGCCATGCGTCAGGCGGGGTAAGGCGCCGTTCGCGAGGCGGGGCCGCGGTCTCGCCCGGGGGCGCTTTGGCGCGCTCCAGCGGACGGGCGGCGAGCCGCTGCGGGAGGACGATGACGACCGTCGGGGCGGCCGTTGGGGTCGACCGGGACGCGCCGACCCGGGGTTGGCGGCGCGCTCCAACGCGGTCGATCGCCGGGGGGTGCGGCGAACGGCCCGCGGGCGCGATGATTCCCCTACCGTCGGGGGACACCGGCGAACGCGGACGGGGAGGGAACGATGCAACGCGAGGACGCCTGGGATCTGAGCGACGCCGACGCGGCGGCGTGGCGCGAGATGATGGCGGAGCTAGCCGCCGGGGATACGGACGCGGGCGGGACCGGCTCATTCCTGCTGGTCGCCAACGACGGCGACGCGCTGGTGCGCCTCTCGCTGCTCGACCGGGCGGGGATGCCGCTCGGCGTCTCCCGGATCGTCGGGCACGGCGCGCTCCCGCTCGCCGCGGGGGACGTGGCGGAGGCGCTGGTGCGGCGGGGTTGGGTGGAACCGGTGGGCGGGGCCGGCGGCTTCGGGATCACCGACGAGGGGCGTTCGGCGTAGGACGGTCCGGATCGGCGGGGGCCGACGCCCGGCCCCTTGCGTGACCGGGGGATGGGCCGCCGCGGTGATCCGGCGCTCCACAGCCACCGGAGCGTCGCGGCGAGGAGATGGTGCCGGTGCGACGCACGCTGCGCACCAACGGTCCGGCGCCGGCGATGCGCGGGCTCTTCGCGGTCTCCCCGATCGGGCGGAGCGGGACGGGCCGGCGGCCGGACGACGGGGCCCGGCGAGCGCACGGGGAGGCGCCGGTCGGCTTCGGCGGCTACCTGCGGACGGGCTACTTCGTCGAGGCGGTCTTCGAGAACCGGGAGCGCGGATCTCTCTCGATCGGCGCGATGGTCGGGGTCTCGATCTTTCTGCGGCAGCGCGGCTTGCCGGGGTCGAAGCCGGTGGCCGCGCCGCACGGGGCGAGGGGGGGATAGGCCGCCCTCACCGCCGACCCGGCTCCCTCGCGAGGGGGCGGGGGCACGCGCGGGCGCCGCTGACGTGCGGGCGGGGGTTGCGGCGGGAGGGGGTGGACGCGGTATGGCCGGCATTTCCTGGGGGCCGGACGAGGCGGCCCGGCTCGCTGCGATCCGGGACGACCTGGCGGGGGTCAGCACGGCGTCGGCGTGCCAGATGCTGATCGGGCTCGGATGGCGCAACGCGTACCTGCGGGGGCTGCTGCCGCTGGCGCCGCTGGGGCTGGGGCGGCGGATCGTGGGGCGGGCGCGGACGTGCCGGTATCTGATGCGGCGGGGGCCGGAGGGGCCGCACGATCCGGTCGCGCGGCGGCGCTCGGCGGAGATCGCGCTGATCGAGGCGATCGAGCCGGGGGACGTCTTCTGCGTCGACGCGCTGGGGGTGCCGACGGCGGGGATCATCGGCGACATCCTGGCGACGCGGCTGCTGGCGCGGGGGGCGGCGGCGGCGGTGATCCACGGCGCGGTGCGGGACGCGCCCTACATCAAGGAGGTCGGCCTGCCGGTCTTCGCGGCGGCGGTCCACCCGTCGCACAGTGGGCGCGATCTGGTCGCGATCGACTACGACCGGCCGATCGACATGGCGGGCGCGCAGGTGGTCCCCGGCGACGTGCTGCTCGCCGACGACGAGGGGATCGTCGCGATGCCGCTCGACCTGGCGGAGTACGTGGCGGCCCACGGGCCGGCGAAGGAGCGGCTGGAGGGGTGGATCCGGGGCAAGATCGCGGCGGGCGGCTCCGTCCACGACTACTACCCGCCGTCCCCGGAAAAGGAGGCGGAGTACGCGCGGGAGACGGGGCGGCGGGTGGAGCATCCACCCCACCCCTGACCCGGCTCCGACGGCGGACGGCGAACGGCCGAGGGGCACCGCCCGCGCGCTCGGACCGGGGCTCCGGACCGGGGCGCGGAGCGCGGTACCGGGCGTGTCGGAGGTCGCGCGATCCGTCGCGCGCGTTCCCGCCCCTCGACGCGTCGGTATGGAGCGGAACGGGAGGCATCACGCGCCCGCGAAACCGCACGGAGCGGCCGGAACACCGCGCGGGCGACGACCGGCGCCGCGTCGTCTGCGCAGGAGAGGAGGCACCCCGCGTGAAGATCACCGACGTGCGGACGGCCGAGATCAAGGGGCACGGGTACTCGACGTACGTCCGCGTCTTCACGGACGAGGGGCTGATCGGGAACGGGGAGTGCATCCACGGGGGCGAGGGGTGCCCGGCGATGGTCCACGCCCTGGCCGAGATCGTGATCGGCGAGGACCCGCTGAACGTCGACATGCTCTTCGAGAAGATGCGGCGGGCGCGCCTCTTCGACGGGGCGATGGCGGGGGCGACGGTGACGGCGATGACCGGCATCGAGATCGCGCTCTGGGACCTGGCCGGCAAGGCGCTCGGCGTCCCGGTCTACCGGCTTCTCGGCGGCAAGTTCCGCGACACGGTACGCCTCTACTGCGACAGCCGCGGCGGTAGGGATTTTTCGCCGGAGGCGTACGCGGCGCGGGCGCGGGAGACCGTCGCGCTCGGGTTCGACGCGCTGAAGTTCGACGTCGACGAGACGGGGGCGGGGCACCGCAACGACCGCTGGAACTGGCACGCCTCGAACGCCGAGATCGGCTGGATGACGGAGCGGGTGGCGGCGGTGCGGGAGGCGGTCGGGCCGGGGGTGGATCTGGCGATCGACATGCACGGACGCTACGACGTGGCGAGCGGGATCGCGGTGGCGCGGGCGATGGAGCCGTTCGGGTTGATGTGGCTTGAGGAGCCGGTGCCGCCGGAGAACCCGGCGGCGATGGCGGAGGTACGGCGGGCATCGCGGGTGCCGCTCTGCGCCGGGGAGAACCTGTACCTGCGCTGGGGGTTCCGGGAGCTGCTGGAGCGGCGGGCGGTCGACTACATCATGCCGGACATCCCGAAGTGCGGCGGCCTTTCGGAGTGCCGCAAGATCGCGAACATGGCGGAGGTCTCCTACGTGCCGCTGGCGCCGCACAACGTCTGCGGCCCGCTGGGAACGATGGCCTCGGCCCACGTCTGCGCCTCGATCCCGAACTTCCTGGTCCTGGAGTGGCACTGGATCGACTACCCCGGCTGGGAGGAGCTGACGATCCAGGAGCGGCCGGTGATCCAAGACGGCCACGTCGTCCTGACCGACAGGCCGGGGATCGGGCTGGAGGTGAACGACGAGGTGGCGCGGCGGTACGTGCGGCCGGGGACGGCGTACTTCGGCGAGCGGCCGTGAGCGCGACGGCGGGAGATGACGGGGGCGGCGGTCGGGGAGCGACCGGTCACCGTCTCCGGTGTCTCGCATCCCGACACCCCGCTTTCCGCCATCCCGGGCGGACGGGGGATCGCTCCCAGGCGGCGAGGGAGCGGGGTGGGGATGACGTTCGAGGGGAGACCGGACGCGGGGCCGGCCAGGCTGGCCGGCCCCGCGTCCGAGATTGTCGCGCCGCCCGAGCGCCGAACGATCGACGCTCGGGCGTGTCCGCAGACCCCGGCCTGACGTCCCGGGCTGTCGGGACCACGCGATCGCCGGCGTTGGCGGCCCGCGCCCGCGCGAAGTCGGCGACGTCGAGCCCGCCCGGCGAGCTCCCGTAGCGGGTCAGCAGCACGGCGGCGTCCGCGCGCTGCTGCGTCCCGTGGTTGACCACGTGCAGCATCAGGAGCCAGAGCGGCGGGGGGTGCGGCCCGCCGAGGTCGACCGGGCGGTTCGGGTCGCCGTGGCCGAGGCCGGCGAGGAAGGCGCGCATCTCCCGCTCGTCCTCCCGCCAGCGCACCCCCAGCGCCGCCACCGTCGGGAAATCCTCGTCCCGCAGCAGCTCGGCTTCGTCCAGCCCCTGCCAGCGCCGGCGCCAGCTCCACTCCACGTCGAGTTGGTGCACCAGCGTGCCGCGGAGGTTGCGGATCGTGACCGGCGCGGGGTCGACGAACAGATCGGCGGCCACCCTCGCCGCGGCGTCGAGGACCCGCGCGTTGGCCCAGGAGTTGTAGTCGAAGAGGTGCCGGACGTCCGCGGCGTTCACGGCCGCTCCCTTGCCCTGCCGGCGGCCGACCGCCGCCCGTGGCCGGCGCCTTGTGGGGCGGCAGCAACGGGCGGCGATGGGGCCCCAGCGCGTCGGCCAAGTCGCTCCTTCCCGTGTCGCCAAGGGTTGGACGTCACGGGGCCGCGGACGCGCCCTAGTAGACCTCGAGGTAGCGGTCGCGCTCCCACTGGGAGACGTGGCGGCGGAACTCGCCCCACTCGGCACGCTGGGCCTCGACGAGGCGGTCGAAGACGTGGTCGCCGAGGGCCTGGCGGATGATCGGGTCCTTCTCCATCTCGTCGACCGCCTCGCCGAGGGTGGCGGGGAGGACGGGGACGTTGCGCCGCTTCAGGTCCTCGTCGGTGAAGTGGTAGAGGTTCTCCTCGACCGGCTCCGGCAGCGGCAGCTCGTTCTCGATGCCGTCGATGCCGGCGGCGAGCATCGCGGCGAAGCCGAGGTACGGGTTGCAGGAGGGGTCCGGGCAGCGCAGCTCGATCCGGGTGGCGGCGGTGTTGCCGCCGCGGATGGCGGGCACCCGGATCAGGGCCGAGCGGTTGGTCCGCGCCCAGGCGACGTAGACCGGCGCCTCGAAGCCGGGGACGAGGCGGCGGTAGGAGTTGACCAACGGCGCGATCACGCCGCACATGCCGCGGGCGTGGGCGAGCTGGCCGGCGATGAAGTGCTTGGCGGTCTTGGAGAGGCCGTAGGCGTCGTCCTCGTCGACGAAGGCGTTCTTGCCGCCGTCGAGGAAGGCGAAGCTCTGGTGGCAGTGCATGCCGGAGCCGTTGATCCCCTCCATCGGCTTCGGCATGAAGGTGGCGTGCAGGCCGTGCTTCTGGGCGATCGCCTTCAGAACGTACTTGAAGGTGACGGCCCGGTCGCAGGTCGGGACGGCGTCGCCGTACTCGAAGTCGATCTCGTGCTGGCCGGAGGCGACCTCGTGGTGGCTCGCCTCGACGTCGATCCCCATCTCGGTCAGGGCCTTGACCATGTCCTTGCGGACGGTGCCGGCGAGGTCGGTGGAGAGGTCGAAGTAGCCGCCGCGGTCGTGCGGCAGGGGGGCGATCTCGCCGTTCTCCTGGGTGAAGAGGAAGAACTCCAGCTCCGGCCCGGTCTTGTAGGTGTAGCCGAGCTGGGCGAGGCGCTCCAACTGGCGGAGCAGCACGCCGCGGGGGTCGCCGGGGAAGGGGTCGCCGTTCGGGGAGTAGACCCAGCAGATGATGCGGGCGGTGGTGAACTCGCCGCGCTCCCAGGGGATCACGGCGAAGGTGGAGAGGTCCGGCATGAGGTACATGTCGGACTCGGCGATCCGGGTGAAGCCGGCGATCGAGGAGCCGTCGATCCACTGCCCGCCGTCGATGATGTGGTCGAGGATGCTGGCCGGGATGGTGACGCTCTTGACCATCCCCATCACGTCGGTGAACTGGAGGTTGACGAACTGGACCCCCTCGTCGGCGACGCGCTTGAGGATCTCTTCCTTGCTCGGCTGGGCGCCGAGGATTGCCTCCCGTGAGACCCCGTTCATCGTCTTGATATCCGTCGCCACGCTACCCTGCCTCCCTTGCGGCGCGGCCAACGACCGCGCCCGACTTCGCCGACCCTGCCGTGTAGAGCGCCCACGTGTTCACCGGGGACGCGCTCAACCGGGGATGCCCCCGGCCAAGGCGCCGCGCCCCAGGACACCGGAATGCGGACTCGACGGCGCGACCGCCGCTGACGGCGTGGTGCCGCAAAGCGTAGCGGGACGTATCGGCGCCGTCATCGTGCGATCCGCGACAAAACGCCGCCCCGGATTGGGCAATTGGCCCAAAGGCGGCTCCGGGCACCGAGCGGGCGCCGACGATCGGGGGCCACCGGGGGCGACGGCGAGGAGCGCCGCTGGCTTCGGCGGTGGGTCCTGCCAATGCTGGGCGGGATCGAGCCGGAAACGGGGCAGGCCGTGGGAGTGGACGCGACCGTCGGCGTCCGGCGGGACCGGCTCGGGAAGCCGCGGGACGCCGACGGCCCGACCACCCGGCACGCTGGTGGTCGGGATCACGTCGGGCAGGATCGCGACCCCACGGGGAGGAGGAACGGCGTCGGTCGCCCGCCGAGGAGGCGCCAGGCGGGGGGAAGGTCGAAGACGGGGACGGCGCGACGCGGCGCGTCATCCGGGCCGGGTCGGGGCCGGATCGGACGGACGGTGAGCGAAACGGACACCCGAGCCGACGCGCCGCGGACGCTCCCCCAAGGGTTCGACCCGGTCACCCGTGCTGACACAGCGACGGCGCCGGCTCCGAACGTCTCGGGCACACTCTCCGGCAGGCGGGATCGGCGGGTGGGAAGCGGCTCCCGCCAGAGCCACGCGGGTCGGAACCAGAAGCCGGGCACGTTCGCGATCGGTCACGGCCGACGGCGTCCGGTTCGATGGGGCGGGAGATGCCACCGGTGAGCCGGAGGAACCGGGCGTGGCGATGGCCGGGGCGGGGGCGAGCAGGCGGCACGTGGGGACACCGGCGGTCCGGTACTCCGCGACCTTCTCGACGCGGTCGCGCGTGACGCTCCCGTCGGAGCGGATTCCGACCGGTTCCCGCAGCACCTCGCCCAGCCCGTGCGCCTCGCCGGACCGGGCGAGCAGGCCGCGCAGGAAGCCCACGATGCGCGCTCGGAGGACGCCGGTGGCATGAAGGAGACTGCCTCCCCATCGCCCCACTCCGTCTGCGTGCCGTCGGCGCCGGGCCAGGCGAGCCACCTCCTGGAGGTCTTCGCGAGGCGCGGCGCGGGGGCCGGAGCACCGGTCGTCCGTTGCGTGGGTGATGGCGACCGCCCGACGGGTGCCAAGAGAAGAACGGCGCGAACCCTAGTCGACCACGCCGGCGGCGCGCGGCTGCACCGCCACGGCGGGGGCGGCGGTCGGCTCCCGCGGCGCGCTGTTGGTCAGGATCACGCCGGCCAGGATCGTCGCCCCGCCGAGGAGGAGGAAGGGGGTCGGGCGCTCGCCGAGGAGGAGCCAGGCGAAGAGGAGGCCGAAGACGGGGACGAGGTAGATGTAGACCGCGGTCTGGCTCGGGGAGAGGACCCGCAGCGCCCGGTACCAGAGGATGTAGGCGAGGACGAACGAGACGAGGGTGACGAAGAGGGCGGCGAGCCAGCCCCGCGCGTCGAGGGCGCCGATCCGGCCGATCATCCCCTCCCCGGTGAGCGGCAGCGCGAAGAAGGGGAGGGCGCCGGCGATCGTGGTGTAGGCGGCGACGTGGACGGAGGGATAGACGGCCAGCAGCGGCTTGCTGAGGACGGTGTAGAAGGCCCAGGCGAAGGGCGCGATGGCGAGGATGCCGACGCCGGCCAGTTCCCGCGCGCCGAGCGCTGCGGCCTCGGCCGAGCCGAAGAGGAGGACGACGACCAGCCCGGCGAAGGCGAGTCCGATCCCGGCCAGCTTGCGCCGCCCGAGCGGCTCTCCGAGCAGGAAGCGGGAGATCACCGCGGTGTGGATCGGGTTGGAGGTCACGATCAGGCTGGAGAGTGCCGCCGTCAGCCGGGCCTGGCCGTAGACGACGGCCAGGTTGAGGATCGTGACCCCGAGGACGCCGATCAGCACCAGCCGCACGGCGTCCCGCCGCGGCATCGCCAGCCGCGGCCGACCGGTGGCGAGGAGGACCAGGGCGAAGAAGAAGGCGGCGCCGGCGCCGCGGACGAAGACGACGTCGAGCGGCCGCAGCTCGTCGAGCAGCGACCGCATCGCGGCGAAGTTGCCGCCCCACAGGCCCGCAACCACCAGCAGCGAGGCGTGGGTGACGAGGCGGGCGGTGCGGCTGGGACCGATGGCGGGGCTCGTTTCGGTGGCCGAGACGTCGGGACGTTACCGCTTTGGGGTGACGCCAGTCTATCAGGGCCGGGCATGCCCCCCGGCCGAGCCCCGCCGGCGGCGGCCGGTGTCTCTCGCCATCGGGAGCGGTGCTTCGGGACGGGGGCAGCGAGCACGACGCCGACGCCGTGCAAGCCAGGCACCGTCCACCGCGCGCAACGTCTGTCCGCCCCCGCTCTCTA
>CADCWL010000237.1 GCA_902806405.1 uncultured Thermomicrobiales bacterium
TCGCCGTCAACTCGGGCGGCGTCGTCCGGGCGGCCGTGATCGGCGCCGGCGCGTCCGGCGCTCTGCCGCCGGCGGCGATCTGCGGGGCTTCTTCGCGGGCAGCCCCGTCCGGCGGGGGAGCGGACGCCCGTGGGGCTCCGGAGTCGTTCCGGATGGTGGATGCGACCGGGGCGGCGGACGCCTTCGCAGTCGGTCCGGCGGTCGGCGCGGCGGCCGCCGGCGAGGGCACAGCGGTGGCGGGAACCCGGGTGGCGATGACGCGGGGAGTCGGGGTGGGGCCGCCGGCGGGAGCGGCGATCGCGGACGAGTCGGCGCCGGCACGGGACCCACCGGCGTCGTCGGGGCCGGCGCTCCAGGCAGTGAGGACGGCGGCGGCGAGGAGGAGGGTGACCGCGGCAGCGGCAGCGACCGCAAGGATGGTCGGTTGTTGTAAGGCGGCGGCGAGGCGCCGGGCGACGGGAGACCGGGAGAGATCGTTCATCGGCTGGGGAGCTCCGGTCGGCGCGGCGCGTCGGCGACGTGGTTCGGGCAGACGGTTTTCAGGCAGAGCCGGGGCGACGGTGGGGTGAGCGAGGTGGCGCGGAGCTGCCGCGCCGGCTGCGACAGCATTCGACGCGACCGTCTTTGACTGTAGCACGGCCCGCGCCCCCGACAGGGGCGCGGGCCGCCCGGGGAGCCGCACCGGTCCGTTACCGTGGCCAAACCGTCGCTCGTCGGCGCCGACCCGGGTGGGATGGCACGCCGCCGATCGAGTGTTGGGGTTAGTGGTGGGACGAGCGCGGTCGGCGGCAGGAGGTGTCCCGTTCGGGGCAAAGGCAAGGGGCAACGCGGAGACCGGCACGGAGCGCAGCGAGTCGCGCTCCGTGCCGACGCGCTGCCGGAATCGGCCGGCGTGGCGAGGCACCCTCGGCCCGACTGGGAAACCGCAGCGCTGTGATAGCCTTCCGGAGAGGCGGCGATGGCGCCGACGGTGCGCACCGTCGGCGCCATCGCCGCGGAGAGCGGTCGTCCCGCGGGGCTTGCCCGTCGCGTCCGAGCGGTTGAGGTGGAAGATGGGCCAGCCGGTGCCGACGCGGACCCCGCCGAAGGCGATGACGATCGCCGGGTCCGACTCCGGTGGCGGCGCCGGCGTGCAGGCCGACCTGAAGACCTTCGCGGCGCTCGGCGTCTACGGCACGTCGGTGGTGACGGCGGTGACCGCCCAGAACACCCGCCAGGTCTTCGCCATCGCCGAGGTGCCGGAGGAGGTGGTGGCGGCCCAAATCGACGCCGTGATGGAGGACATCGGCACGGCGGCGGCGAAGACGGGGATGCTCTCGGGCGCGGGCATCATCGAGACGGTCGCCGATCGGCTGGAGGCGTGGGCGCCGCCGCTGGTGGTCGACCCGGTGATGGTCGCCAAGAGCGGCGACGCGCTGCTGCAGCCGTCGGCGATCGGGGCGTTGAAGCGGAAGCTGCTACCGCTGGCGCTGGTGGTGACACCGAATCTGCCTGAGGCGGAGGTGCTCTCCGGGCTGACGATCGGTGACGGCGACGAGGCGGCGATGCGAGCGGCGGCGGAGGCGATCGCCGCGCTCGGGCCCCGCTACGTGATCGTCAAGGGGGGGCACCGAGCGGGGGCGCCGGTCGATCTGCTCTACGATGGGCGGACGTTCACGCCCCTCCCGGGCGAGCGGATCGCGACCCGGAACGACCACGGCACGGGCGACACCCTCTCGGCGGCGATCGCGGCCTACCTGGCCCACGGCCGGTCGGTTGAGGAGGCGATTCCGGCGGCGAAGCGCTACCTGACCGAGGCCTTGCGGGCGGGCTACGCGGTGGGCGAGGGCCACTCCCCGGTGAACCACTTCTTCGGCGTCCGATTCCCGGCGGAGGGGGAGCCTGAGGGGGCGTAGAGGACCGTCGGGCGCCGCCGCCCGGCCCCGACGGCGTCGCGGCCAACCATGGCCGCCCCCGTTCTTCGCAGATGGGGTCGGAGCGTTCGGGAGGGCGGACACGGGCCGGCAATGCCGCCGCGCGGGGGTGGGCGATGAATGACGCGGCGGAGCGGACGGTGCCCCGGCTGATGCTGGTGGCGGAGACGGCCCAGAGACGCGCCGCGTGGCCGCTGCCGGAATTGGTCGCAGCGGCGGTCGCCGGCGGCGTCGACGCGGTCCGCCTGGTCGCGGGCGATGGATCGCGGTCGGTCTTGGCGGCGGCGGCGGCGCGGCTGCGGGAGATCGTGGCGGGCCGCGCGGCGCTGATCGTGGAGGGTGACGCCGCGCTGGCGACGGAGCTGGGCTTCGGGCTGCATCTGCCCGAGCGGGGGCCGGCGACCGGGGCCGCGCGGCGACGGCTGGGGGAGCGGGCGTTGCTGGGGCGATCGGTCGGGTCGGCGGCGGCGGCGACCGCGGCGATCGGGGCAGACTACCTGGTCGCGGAGCCGATCTTTGCGGGGGCCAGCGCCGGCGCGAGACCGATCGGTCTGAGTGGGCTCGGCGGCATCGTGGAGGCGACGTGGTCGCCGGTCCTGGCGGGCGGCGGCGTTGAGGTGGAGGCGATCGCCGACGTCCTGGCGGCGGGAGCGCACGGGGTCGCCGTCGGCGGCGCGATAGGCGCGGCAGCCGATCCGGAGCGGGCGGCGCGGGGTTTTCGGGCGGCGCTGGCGGCGGCGGTGCCGGAGCCGATCCCGGGCCCGACGCTAGCCCGGGCCGCGCCGGCGATCGTGCCGATCGTCGTCAACGGCGCGCCGGTCGCGGTCGAGTCGGAGACGACGGTGACCGATCTGCTGGAGGACGAGGGGTTGGCCGCGGCGGCGGTCGTCGTCGCGGTCAACGGGCGGGAGTTGGCGCGGCGGCTGTTCGACGAGACGGTGCTGGCGGCGGGGGACCGGGTCGAACTGGCCGCGCGGTCGCGGGAGAGCGCGGCGGGGTTCGGGCCGCCGACGGGGGGGTGAGACCCCGAGGTAGCGTCCGCCGAGCACCGCACGGATCGGATCCGGACCGGGGGCGGCACGATCGAACGACGAGTGGAACGCGGTCGGACGCCCGGAAGCGCCGCGGAGTTACCGAGGAGCATGCCGCTTTCGCGGAACCGGATGCCGTTCGCGCCGTCGGGGGCCGTACCCTCCCGTGGCGGTGCGGTGGAGGGCATCGTCGTGCTTCGCGACCACGGATGGACGGTGCCGCGAAGGGGCTACGCCTGGGCGGCGAGGCGTGCTGCCCGTCCGACGACGGCAAGAATCTCGTCGAACGTGATGTTGGTCACTCGTCGCTGCTTGCCGTCAAGGCAGACGACGACGTTGGAGGTACCGCCCGGGTAAAGGAGCACCCAGACCGGCGCGGGGAGGCGTCCGGGCATGGCGGGATCGCTGCAGATTAGGAGGTGGGGCGGCGGGCTGGGGACCGAGGCATCGTGCGGTCCCGCCATCTCCGCGATCTCCGCCTCCGGGTGAAGGCAGCGGAGCGCGGCCGCCATCGCCTCGCGGTAGGCCATCGGCTCGTTGGCAACCAAGATCCGAAACCCGTCCATCGGTGCTGTCCTTATTCCCCGGCCGCAAGACGGCGCACGCGCACCCGGTCGCTGCTCCCCAAGAGGGACGAGCCGACGCGAGGATACACATCGCGCATCAAGGGTGCCGCCCACCCCCGACGATGGTACGGCGAGGGCGGCGGATGGGCATCCCGCGGACGGGGGCTTTGCGCTAGCTCTTTCGGGCTAGCGGCGGGTGGTCGACCCGGCGCCAATCCGTTCGCGGCGGCGCCCCGGCGGCGGACCGGGCCGAGGGCGGCGTCGCTGAGTTCGGCCAGGGCGGCATCGCCGGAACGGAGGTAGGCGGAGAGGCGGGAGGCGGTGCCAGTGAGGTGATTGCGCGACTGGGCGCAGTCGCCGACGTGGAGGGCGGGCGGTCCCGCCTCGGCGGTCCGATGCCCGCTCCGGATCTCGGTGACACGGGGGTCGCGGGCGGCGTAGGAGAACCCAGCGACGGCGTGCGAGAAGAGGTCGTCGCCGTCGGCGAAGTCACGCCGCGGGTCCTGTCCGGAGCCGGGGTGGCAGTGGCGGAGGTCGCCGCGGCGCTCTTCGGGCGGTGGACGGGGCGGCGGCGCGGCAGCGGTCGCTGCAGTAGCGGACCTCGTCCCAGTCCCGCGCCCACTTCTTCCGCCAGGCGAAGGGACGGTGGCAGCGGGGGCAGACCTTAGTCGGAAGGTCGCACTTCTTGACCCCTCGCATTGCCGTCGCGCCCCTGCCGCTTCCCGAAAGCCGTCGATGCCGTTGCACCGCTAGAGCGGCGACCGGAGAAGCACGGACGGGGCCAGCCCGACCGATGCGCGGCCCGCCGCCGTAGCCCGCCGCACCGTGCCTCGCCGCCGCGGCCGGTACCCGCTCAGACCGAGTGAGGCGCCGCGCCCTCGTCCTCGTTCCACGGCTCCCACAGGCAGCGGTCGAGGTCGACCTGGTAGTCGTCCTTGAAGGGGACCTCCTCGGCCACCAGCAGGCCGCGCATCAGATCGGGGTGGCCGAAGTGCCAACCGCCGGAGAGGAGGCCGACGCGGTTGACGACCCGGTGGCAGGGGAGGTCTCGCGCATCGTTCACCGCATCCATCAGGGCCCAGCCGACCATCCGCGCACCCCGCGGGTCCCCGATGGCGCGGGCGATCCGGCCGTAGGTGGTAACGCGGCCGCGCGGGATCCGGGCGACCAGATCGTAGACGCGGGCAGCGAAGGGGGGGGAGGCGGGCATCGGCGGTCGGAGCTCCGGCTTCTGACTTGGGACCGACGAGGTTGGTCGTCCCGGCGCCATTGTGCCGGGCGGGTGCGGGGGCGTCGAGGTGCAGGGAGGGCGCGGTCGGGAACAGCCGGGCGAATCCGGGGTCGTTGCCGCGGGGGCTCGGTCCCATCGTCCGTCTCCTCCGCCTCCGCCGTTCTGCGGTTGGCGAGGACGCGCTCACGGCCGGCGGTCCCTTGTCGGGGCCGCGGCCACGGTCGCCCGATCGCGACCGAGGCGACTCGATCGTCCAGGAGGCACGCCTCGCGCCGGTCGTCCCGGCGTCGGAGGCCGTCAGCCGTTCGCCCGAGCGCGCTCCTCCGCTGGCATCGGTCATGCAAGCCGCGGTCTTGGGCAAGGTGGCGACCCAGGGTCGTCCCTCTCCGCGAGTCCGACGCCATCCGTGCCGCACGTTCGACCCGATCGGTCGCCCATCGAGAGGAGCGCACCCCGCGTGGCTACGAAACCGATCTCGAAGAAGGCGCACGGCGCCATCGATTACGGCTTTCTCGGCATGATGTTGGCCGGTCCCTCGCTGCTGGGGCTGACCGGCCCGGCGAAGACGCTGGCGTACCTTGTCGGCGGGGTCCAGGGCGGTTTAAACGCGGTGACCGACCAGCCGCTGGCGGTCAAGCGGTTGGTGCCGTTCCGGACGCACGGCACGATCGAGCTCGCCAGCGGGCCCGCCTTCGTCCTGCTGCCGACCATCACCGGCGCGCTGAAGGAGCCGAAGGCGCGCGCCTTTTTCGGGGTCGCGCTGGGGCTGCTGGCGACGGTCTACGCGCTGACCGACTGGGACGCGACGACGGACGGGTAGCCGGAGGGCGGCGCCCGCGCTGCGAAGCGCGGCGCCGGCGCCGCGACGGAGAATCCTGGCGGCGCGACGGTGGTTCGGTCCTCGGCCGTGCCGCAACGACCCCATACCCCCGCATGACGCGGCTGAGAAGCGGCGCGCCGGCAATACCGCGCTGCACGCGATGATGGGGCGGGGCGGGGCATTCCTCTGCTCCTGTAGCTGACGTGCGCCACCAAGGGGATCCTTTGCACCCTTCGCTCCGGGCCGTGCCCGACCGTGGCGGCCCGCACCGTGGCAGCGGAACCAAAGTCGGAAAAGGGGGACGACGTGGCGAGCGGAGAACGGTTGGCCCGAGGGCTGGGGTGGTTCAGCATCGGCCTGGGCCTGGCGGAGGCGGTGGCCGGCGGCCGGCTGAGCCGCTCCCTCGGGATGGAAAAGCGCGCGGGGCTGGTTCGCGTTTTCGGTCTCCGGGAGGTCGCGTCGGGGGTTGCCATCCTGGCGCAAGGGAACCCCGCGCCGGGTGTTTGGGCGCGGGTTGGCGGCGATGCGCTCGATCTGGCGGCGCTCGGTTTCGCGCTGCCGGGCGCGGCAGGGAAGCAGGGCCGCATCGGCGCGGCGCTCGCGGCCGTTGCCGGGATCACGGCCCTCGACGTGGTGTGCGCCCAACAGCTTGGCGGGGCGGCGGGTGGCGCGGGCGCGCCGGCGCGGGGGATCGGGGCGACGAGGACCTTGACGATCGGCAAACCGGCCGACGAGCTCTACCACCTCTGGCGCGAGCCACGGACGCTCCCCCGGGTGATGGCGGGGACCGCCGACGTGGTCGCGACCGGCGCGGGCCAGGCACGATGGCGGTTGAGCGGCCCGCTCGGCCGGGCCCTGGAGTGGGAGACGCGGATCGTCGAGGAGCGTCCTGGTGAGCTGGTGCGCTGGGAGTCGATGCCGGGCGCCGCGGTCCGCAACGAGGGCTCCGCGAGCTTCAGGCCCGGCCCGGCCGGCTGGGGGACGGAGGTAACGCTCCGCGTCCGTCTTGACCCACCGGGCGGGCTGCTCGCGGCGGCGGCGGCGCTGCTGCCTGGCGGTGCCCAGCGGATCGCCGTCGCCAAGGCGCTGCGACGTTTCCAGAACCTGGCGGAGACGGGCGAGATCCCGGCCACCGAGCCCCAGCCCGCGGCCCGCGCCGACAAGAGCTGAGGATGGGCACGGAGACCCGAGCAACGAGGAGGCGACGGCGATGCGCGCGCTCTGCTGGAACGGGGTCAACGACCTGCGGGTCGAGACCGTCCCCGACCCGACCATCCTGAACCCACGCGACGCGATCCTGCGGGTCTCGATGTCGACGACCTGCGGTTCGGACCTCCACTTCATCGACGGCTACCTCCCGTCGATGCGTGAGGGGGACGTGATCGGGCACGAGTTCATGGGGGTGATCGAGGAGGTCGGCCCCGAGGTGACAAAGGTGAAGAAGGGGGATCGCGTTGTCGTCCCCTCCTTCATCGCCTGCGATCAGTGCTGGTACTGCCACCGGGAGCTCTACTCGCTCTGCGACAACACCAACCCGAAGCCCGAGCTGCAGGAGCCATTGCTCGGCTACCCCACGGCCGGGATCTACGGCTATACGCACGCCTTCGGAGGTTACGCCGGCGGGCACGCCGAGTACGTCCGGGTGCCGTTCGCCGACACCGACTGCTTCCACGCGCCGGAGGGGTTGCCCGATGAGCAGGTCCTCTTCCTCTCCGACGCGGCTCCGACCGGTTTCATGGGCGCCGATTTCTGCGACATCAAAGGGGGCGAAACCGTCGCGGTCTGGGGCTGCGGCGGGGTTGGGTTGATGGCGCAGCGGAGCGCCTACCTCCTCGGCGCGGGGCGGGTGATTGGGATCGATCGCTACCCGGAGCGGCTGCGGATGGCGCGGGAGCACTGCGGCGCCGAGACGATCGACTACACCGCGGTCGAGAACGTCGTCGACACCTTGAAGGAGATGACCGGCGGGCGTGGTCCGGACGCCTGCATCGACGCGGTCGGGATGGAGGCGCACGGGACCGGCGTCCAGTACGCCTACGACCGGGTCAAGCAGACGCTCCGGCTGGAAACAGACCGGGCGCAAGCGCTGCGGGAGGCGATCATGGCCTGCCGCAAGGGGGGCATCGTCTCGGTCGTCGGCGTCTACGGGTTGACCGACAAGTTCCCGATGGGCGTCGTTTTGAACAAGGGGCTCACGGTTCGCGCGGCGCAGCAGCACGGGCAGAAGTACCTGCCGCGGCTGCTGGACCACGCCGCGAAGGGGGAGCTCGACCCCTCCTTCCTCGCCACCCACACGATGCCCCTCGAGGAAGGGCCGCGCGGCTACGAGATGTTCAAGACGAAGGAGGACGGCTGCGTGCGGTCGGTCTTTATCCCGTAGCGGGCAGCGGCCAGAGGTCAGGAGGCAGAGGGCCGTTGGCGGCCACCCCCCCCGTTTCGGGAGGATCAGCGGGGTGAAGTCACTCGTCTGGCACGGCAAAGAGGACGTCCGCGTCGACACGGTCCCCGATCCGACGATCGTCGACCCGACGGACGCGATCATCAGGACCAACTCGACCGCGATCTGCGGCTCCGACCTCCATCTCGACGGAGGCGTACCCCGGAGGAGGCGGCGGTGGCGGTGGAGATGCCCACCTTTCCGGGATGGCGGTCGGCATGGCGAACCCGCGACGGTTCCGCGGTCGTCGCCGCCGCGCCCGCGTCGCGCAAGCGCCGCTCTCGATCGTCGTCGTCCTGAGGTGGCGGCTCGCTCTCGTGCCTCTCCGGCGCGAGGCCGGCGGCGGCCGCCGAGCCTGGGCAGGGAGCAGAGGGCGCCGGGACGGGATGCTCTTGCCCTCCTCGACCCGATCCCGTTCCCGGTGGGGCCGCTCCCGCGCTGTACTGCCCGGCCAATCTTCTTTCTGGTCATCAGCGAGCGGTTCTACGGCCCGACCACCGTGCTCGGCGACGGCCGAGCGACGGGACGGTCCGATCGTGTAGGAGACGGACAATGGCGGTCATGAGCAGCGTCGATGAGGTCACGGGCGACCTGACCCGGCTCCGGTTTCTCTTCGTCAACCTCTACCTGTGGGGCACCCCCGACTCGTGGGTGCTCATCGACGCCGGGCTGCAGGGGAGCGCGGACACCATCGTCGCCACGGCGGAGGAGCGGTTCGGGGCGGGGAACGCGCCGCAAGCGATCGTGCTGACGCACGGGCACTTCGACCACGTCGGAGCGTTCCCCGAACTCTTCGAGCGGTGGGACGTGCCGGTCTACGTCCACCCCGCGGAGTTGCCGCACTTGACCGGGCGGGACGACTATCCGCCGCCCGACCCGACCGTTGGCGGAGGGGCGATGGCCCTCCTCTCGTTGACGTACCCGAAGGGCGCAATCGACCTCGGCGAACGTGTCCGGCCGCTGCCGGCGGACGGGACCGTGCCGGAGATGCCGGGCTGGCGCTGGGTCCACGCCCCCGGGCACACCGCCGGCCAGGTCGCTCTCTTCCGGGAGGAGGACCGCTGCCTCCTCCCGGCCGACGCCTTCGTGACGGTCAAGCAGGAGTCGCTCTACGCGGTAGCCACGCAGGAGCAGGAGGTGCACGGCCCGCCGGCCTACTTCACGCCCGATTGGCCCTCGGCGCGGCGCTCGGTTGAGGCACTGGCGGCCTTGCGGCCGGCGATCGCGGCGACGGGCCATGGGACGCCGATGCGCGGGGACGCGCTGACGCGCGGGTTGGAGGCGCTGGTCGCAGGTTGGGACGAGATCGCGCTGCCGGACCGTGGACGGTACGTGCCCGAGAAGGGGGAGGGCTGAGCGGCACCGACCGGACAATCGCTGAGGCACGGCGCGCCATCCGGCGGTTGAGTCCGATCGCAGCCGTCATCCGAAAGAACGAGGGGCGACCGGACCGGGGAGGGGACGACGCCTTCCCGGCGCCGTCGTTGGGCGCGCCCACAGGGGACGCTAGGCACGCGGGGTATACTTGCATGGTTCGTTTCAGGGGCGGACGCAGCGCAGGCTGCTCGCCACGATAGCGCCCGGCCCGGCGGCTGGGCGGGGATAAGAGCCAACCATGCGAGGATTGCTGACGCGGGTCTTCGGCGACCCGAACGAGGCGCCGGTCAAGCCGTTTCAGCCGATTGTCGCGGACGTCAACGCGCTCGAGCCGGAGATGGCGGCGCTCGACGACGCCGGCCTGGCCGCGCTCGGTGCGGAGTTCCGGGGCCGGCTGGCGGCGGGCGAGACCCTCGACGACCTGCTGCCGGAGTCGTTCGCGGCGACGCGGGAGGTGGCGCGGCGGACGATCGGCCAACGCCCGTACGACACCCAGATCCTCGGTGCGGCGACCCTGCACGCCGGCAAGATCGCCGAGATGAAGACGGGCGAGGGGAAGACGTTGACGGCGACGCTGGCCGTCGCCCTCAACGCCGTCGAGGGACGGGGCGTCCACGTCGTCACGGTCAACGACTACCTGGCCAAGCGAGACGCGCAGTGGATGGGCCAGGTCTACCACGGCCTCGGGCTGTCGACCGCCTGCATCCAGCACGACGAGGCGTTCCTCTTCGACCCGGACTGGGAGTCGCCCGATCCGCGCTTGGCGAAGCTGCGGCCGGTCACCCGGCAAGAGGCGTACGCCGCCGACATCACCCACGGCACGAACAACGAGTTCGGATTCGACTTTCTGCGCGACAACATGGTCTCGACGGCGGCGCAGCGGGTGCAGCGGGAGCTGCGCTACGCGATCGTCGACGAGGTCGACAACATCCTGATCGACGAGGCGCGGACGCCGCTGATCATCTCCGGCCAGGCGGCGCAGGCGACCGACAAGTACTACCAGTTCGCCCAGGTCGTGAAGCAGCTCCGCCCGGAGAAGCACTACGAGCTCGACGCCAAGGCGCGGTCGGCGACGCTGACCGACGAGGGGATCGACAAGGTCGAGCAACTCCTCCAGATCCCCGACGGGGAGAGCATCTACGACGAGCGCTACATCGAGCTGACCCACTACCTGGAGCAGGCGCTGAAGGCGCACGCCATCTTCCAGCGCGACAAGGACTACATCGTCCGCGACGACGAGGTGATCATCGTCGACGAGTTCACCGGGCGGATGATGGTCGGGCGGCGCTACAGCGAGGGGCTGCACCAGGCGATCGAGGCGAAGGAGGGGGTCCGCGTCCGCCGCCAGAACGTGACGATGGCGACGATCACCTTCCAGAACTACTTCCGGATGTACGACAAGCTCTCCGGGATGACCGGCACGGCGAAGACCGAGGCGGAGGAGTTCCGGCGGATCTACAACCTCGACGTCGTCTCGATCCCGACGAACCGGCCGATGGTACGGGAGGACCACGGCGATCTGATCTTCAAGAACGAGCAGGGCAAGTTCAACGCGGTCGTCGCCGAGATCGAGGAGATGCGGGCGGCGGGGCGGCCGACGCTCGTCGGGACCACCTCGGTCGAGACCTCCGAGCGCCTCAGCGCCCTGCTCCAGCGGCACAAGATCCCGCATCAGGTGCTGAACGCCAAGCAGCACGAGCGAGAGGCCGCGATCGTCGCCGAGGCGGGGCAGGCCGCGGCGGTCACGATCGCGACCAACATGGCCGGCCGCGGCACCGACATCGTGCTCGGTCCGGGGGTGAAGGAGGCGGGCGGCCTCCACATCATCGGCACCGAGCGGCACGAGGCGCGGCGGATCGACAACCAGCTCCGCGGGCGCGCCGGCCGCCAGGGGGATCCCGGCTCCTCCCGCTTCTACGTCTCACTCCAGGACGACCTGATGAAGCGCTTCGGCTCCGATCGGATCACCGGGCTGATGGAGCGGCTCGGGATGGAAGAGGACGTCCCGATCGAGCACCGGGTGATCTCCAAGTCGATCGAGAGCGCCCAGACCAAGGTCGAGGGGCACAACTTCGACCTCCGCAAGCACGTCGTCCAGTACGACGACGTGATGAACAAGCACCGTGAGGTGATCTACCGCGACCGGGGCGAGATCGTCGCCGGCGAGGACATGCACGACCGGGTCTGGGAGCTGATCGAGGGAGAGATAGCGGCGATCGTCGACGGCCACCTCAACGCCGCGATGAAGGGTGAGGACCCGGACTACGAGGGGATGATCGAGGCCTACACCGGCCTGATCCCGCTTACCAAGCTCGAGCTCGATGACATCGACGGGATGGATCGCGAGGAGTTGATCGATCTCCTGACCGACGACGCCGAGGCGGCGTACGGGGAGGTCGAAGCCCGGTTCGGCCCGGAGACGATGCGCAAGGTCGAGCGGCACGTGATGCTGGCGACGATCGACAAGCTCTGGGTCGAGCACCTGACGGCGATGGACGAGCTGCGGGAAGGGGTGGGCCTCCAGGCCTACGGCCAGAAGGACCCGTTGGTCGTCTACAAGACGCAGGGGTACGACCTCTTCCAGGCGCTGATCGCCCACATCCAGCACGACGTGGCGCGGACGATCTTCCGGGTCCAGCCGGCCGTGGCCCAGCAACCGGTGCGAACGGCGGTGACCGACGAGGCGGCCGCGGCGACAACAAACCGGAACGGCGCGAACGGCAACGGCAACGGCCACACCCCGCGCCGGACGAACCGGGTCGGCGCGAACGACCCGTGCTGGTGCGGCAGCGGCAAGAAGTACAAGCGCTGCCACGGAGCGCCGGTGGCAAAGGCGCTCGTCTGAGTCCCGTCCGGTAGCGACCCGTGCGAGGCAGACTGACGACGGCGGCGCGATCGAGCGAGGGCGACGCCGGCCGGGCTCTTGACGGTCGAGGAGCTCGCGCTCTTGCTGGGCGACGGCAATCGGTACGGGCTGATTGAGGGGATGATGTTCCGGTCGTCGCCCCCACCTCTCTTGCCCAGCAACCTCGGCTCGAATCACCGCGCGCCTCGTCGTTGTTGCCGACGACCACGGCTCTGGCGAGATCGCGGCCGCTGACGGTCGATACGTCCTCGCGCGTTCCCCCGCTATGGTGCGGTCGCCCGCTGTCGGCGTCGTTGGAGCAGACCGGGTGCCGACCGCGGAGGAGCAACGGCACTCCGCGGAGTTCGTGCCCGACGCCGCAGTCGCGGTCATCCTGCCATCCGCCCCGATAACGGACACCGTGCGCAAGGTGCGCAGCACCTTGCGCACGGTGTCCCGCTGGTCCGGGTATTCCAGCCCAAGAGACGGACGGGGATGATGCGCCGAGCGGGCGGAGAAGCCCAGGCGCCGCGGGAGGGTGACCGCCTCGACGGCGGAGACCTCCAACCGGGGTTCCGGCTGCCGGTGAGCGAATTCCGCCGCTGAGACTTAGGACGAACCCCCCGTCTCCGAAACGGGGACGGGGGTTCTTGCTGCACGCTAGCCGCGGTCTGGCACGAGGGCGGCAACGGCGCGGTCGATGGCGGCGAGGGCGGCGTCGTGCTCGTCGAGGAGGGCGAGGAGGGGGTCGGCGCGGACGGCGAGGTCGAGCATGGCGTCGATGTCGCGGGGGCGGTCGCGGACGGCACGGAGGGCGGCGCGGAGGAGTTCACGGTCGCTCGCTGCCGCGCCGGCGTCGGTCGGCAGGGCGGCCTGGAGGTCGACGGCGACGGCCTCCGCGTCGAACTCCGGCCCGGCGGTCAGCGCGGGCAGGAGGGCGCGCAGTTCCTCGACAAGGGCAGCGGCGCGCTCCGCCGCGTCCCCGACGGTGTCCGGCAATGGGGGAGCCTGCCGCTCGTCACCGGCCGGGAGGAAAGGGTCGGCGGCGTCGAGCCCGTCCACCGCGTCGTCCGGCGGGGGGGCGTCCGCTTCGACGCCGGAGGGCGCGGCCGCCGGGAGTGGGGCGCCAGGGTCTGGGCCGATGTCGACCGGGTCGGCGGGCGCGTCCGTTCGGGCGCCCCAAGCGCCGACGGCCCAGGAGACCGGCGCTTGGTCGCCGTCGTCCAGGTCCGGGTCCGGGTCCGGGTCCGGGTCCGGGTCCGGGTCCGAGGCGGGATAGGCGGTAGCGGCGGCCTCGTCGAGCGGGGCTGGCGCCTCCGTCTCGCGGGGGGCGCCCCAGCCGACGGACCAGGGGGAGGCGTCGGGCGTGGGCCAAGAGGAGGAGATGACCTGATCGGCGATCGCCGGCTCCGGTTCGTCCGCGATGCCCTCCTCGTCGGCCGTGTCCGCGACCGCCGGTCGGTCGTCGTCGGCATCGGCGCGGGCGGGTGCGAGCGGGCCGTTCGACGCCGCCGGGACCGGCCGGTCCTCCGCCGCTAGGTCGGAGGCAGGGGCGACGTCGCCGGCCGTCGGGGCGTCGTCGGTCCCCACGGTGAGACGATAGCCGCAGGTGGTGCAGAACTTGGCGCCAGGGCGCGTGGGCGCGCCGCAGTTGGGGCACCGCTCCATCGAGACTCCTTTGGGTGGGGTCGCGTCCCCCTCGGCCCGGGCGACGGCTCGATTCTGGCCCGGTATGGTACAGCGTCGGGCGGCGGCGCGATGCGGTCCCGATCGGAGGCGGGGGCAGGGCTGGCGGCTCGCGAACGTGGGTGACGGCGTCGGTCCCCACTCCGGGGATGCCGCTGAGTTGGGGTAGGGAACTGGCATGGCTGCTGTCGTGACGCCCGCCGAGAGAGGCCGGTGGTGAGCGCGAACGAGACGCCCGCGCCGCGGCGTATCGCGGAGGCGGCTACCGCTGGAGACGGGCCGAGGCAGGCCTGGCTGGCGGCGGTCGCCGCGGCGACGGCGGAACCTGGGGACTACGCGCCCGTCTCGGACACGGGCATCGGCGGCCACGAGTTGGCGGTGCTCGACTTCGACCCGGTGGCGGCGGAGTGGTTGCGGCGGCTGGGGCAAACGATCGCCACGCCACCGGCGCCGGGGGTGCGGACGGCGCTGGCGGTGACGGGAAGCTGCGCCCAGGGCAGGGTTCAACCCTTCCCCACCGACGTCGATTTCTTCGAGCGGGTCCACCTGTCGGCGCCGACACGGGCGGAGGCGTTGCGGCGGCTCGGACAGATGGTTCGGGAAACCGTGGCGCGGGTGGCGGCGGCGCCGGGCTTCGCGCTGGAGGAGGTCTACTTTGGCCACCTCCCCGCCTCCTTAGCCGATGCCCAGCCGCACCGGGTCGGGGCCGCGCTCGCCTGGCGCGAGGCTGACGTGGCGGCGGGCGCGGTGGAGCTGCGGGTGCCGGGGGGCGGGCCGGCCGGTCGGGCAACGTGGGCGGCGGCGGCGGCCGACCCCGGCTTCGTCAAGCTCGACTGGTTCGTCGGCGGGGGGGTGCTGGCCCGGCCGGCCCGGGTGTCGAAAGTGATCGATCCGACGTGGCAGGGGCCGGACGGGCGGATGGAAAGTCTGGACGGGGCCGTCGACGCCGACTTCCAGCAGGTCTACCTGGCCGCGGCGGCGGCCGCGCTGGCCGAGCAGTTGACCGGCGGCACGGCGGGGGACCGGGCCGGCTACCTGGCCGCCATGGAGCAGGAGGTCGTGCGCTACCGGCGGCACCCGGCGGACCACGCGAAGGTGGCGAAGCGCCTGTACAACCTCTGCCGCCTGAGCGGTCGCTTCGCCGAGGCGCTCTTTCTGCGCGACCTCCTGGCCGAGCCGCCGGCGCGGCTCGCCCAGCTCCGGGCGGCGCTGGAGGTGACCGGGTTGCGCCCCTGCGCCGGCCGGGAAGGGGACGTGGTGACCGCCGATCAGGCCGCGATCCTGGACGAGCTCGACGCCGCGCTGCCGGGCGACACGGCGTGGGCCTCGGCGGCGGGGGCGTGCCGGGAGGGCGGGGGCGAGGGCGTGCGGCGGACGGCGATAGCGGCGCTGGACGCGCTGCTGGCGGAGCGGGTCGACGCGGCGTTTCGGGCTCGGCTGCTGGGGCACCGCCCCACGGCGGCCCTGCTGGCGGATCTCGAGGCGCGGCGGCAAGACGGGGGACGGGGCGCCTGGTAGCGGCGGACCGGGTGTCGGCGTTGCAGGATATCGAGGTCTCCGCTGGCACCCTCCACTCGGTCCGCCGCGGTCGGAGACCGGCACCCCGGTCGGTTCGCCACCTCGGACGGACGGCCCTCGGCCGTGCACCCGGACGGACGGAGTAGGGGGAGGTTGGCGCGCCCGCTCACCTCCCATCCCACGACGAGCCGTCCACCCCGATCACGCCGGCCGGGCCGTACGGGCGAGGGGGTCAGCGGCGGCTCGGCTCGTCACCCGGTCGGCGAGGGCTCGGCGGGTGGAGGCGTCGGGGCGGCGGCGGTGGCCCGCGACTCGACGGTGGCGCGGACCCCGCTCTCGACCGTTACCTCGATCCGCGCCTGGTCGTCGAAGGTCGCGATGGCCGGCGGGCTAGCGACGGCCGTTACCGCCGGCGCGGTGGTGGCCGGCGGGGCCGCCGTCGTGCCGGTCGCCGCGGCGGTGGCGGTGGTGGCGGCAGCGGTCCGCGGGGCCGTGGGCACCGCATCCGGCCGGATCGCGGCATCGGGCATGGCAGTTGGCACCATCTCGGTCGGTGGCGTGGTGGCCGGGGGAGGGATCATTGCCGAATCCGAGGGGGAGACGGTCGCGGCCGAGGCGCTGGGCGAAGGAGACGGGATGGGGGACGGCTCGGGAACGGTCGTTGCCGCGCGGTCGCGACGGGCGGGGGCGCCGGTGCCGCGCATGGTGACGCGGTCGTCACCCGACGCGATGGTCCAGCCCCGCCCGAGAGTGCCCCACGCGATATCGCCGGTGGCGAGGCGAGCAAGGAGGTCGAGGAGGTCTGCGCGCTCGCGCGCGGGGAGGCTGGGCAGGGGTCGCGTTCTCGCCGACGGTGACGATGGTGGGGCCCTGGCCGGCGGCGAGCCCGACGCCGAGCGCGAGGGTCAAGAGCGCGGCGGCGAGGGTTGCGCCCATGCGTCCCGGTCGGCGGCGGCCAGATGACCACGGGGATGCTCGGCGGTGCGGGGGCACATCGGTGTCCGCCCTTTCCGCCGGGTACGCGGGGGCAAACCTGGGCAGCGGGCCGGCATCCTACCGCGTCGCGGGGGAAGATGGGCGTCACCGGAGGCCCGGAAGTCGGGGCACGGCGGACGTCGGGCACGTACCGGAGGACGGAGGGGCGCACCGCCGTTCACCCCTACAATGGGAACGAAACCGGGCCGGTCGCCGGACGCAGGTCCGCCGCCCGCGTACCCGGAGCGGGCGCGGGCCAGACGGTCGGCGGCGGGCGGGTGTCGACCTGGGCGAGGGGGCAGCGATGGCAAGCGAGCTGCTGGCGGGGCGGATGGCCATCAAGGCCCGGCAGATCCGGCCGGGGCAAGCGCACGCCGTCGAGATCGGGGCCGGTCAGTTGGTCCAGATCACCGACGCGCGGGGAAAGCAGGTCGCGGACTTCGTCGCCTTTGCCGGGGCGGATCGGGCGACGTACGTCTCCACGGCGGCGACCAGGAGCGCGAACGGGAACCTGATGCTGCAGACGGGGATGACCCTCGTCTCGAACCGGCGAACGCCGATGTTCGAGCTGATCGAGGACACGGTCGGTCGGCACGACATGCTCTTTGCGGCGTGCGACCCGCAGCGGTACGAGGAGCTAGGGGCTCCCGGCCACGCCAACTGCAGGACGGCGCTGGCGGACGCCTTGAAGCCATTCGCGGTGAGCTACGAGCGGATACCCGATCCGATCAACTGGTTCATGAACGTAGCGGTCCGCCAGCGGGGCGAGTTGGAGATCCGGGAGCCCATCTCGATGGGAAACGACTACGTGCTGCTGCGGGCGCTAGCCGACGCGGTGGTGGCGGTCTCGGCCTGCCCGCAGGACCTGAACCCGACGAACGGGGGGGAGCCGAGCGACATCTTGGTGCGGGTGTACCGGTAACCTGGAAGCCGAAGCGCGCTCCCACTCCATGCGGCAGGCACAACTCCGCCGCCCTGGTCCCCGCCCATAAAGCCCCGTCGCGGCTCGACTCCGGGCGCCGGTCGATAGGCAGCATCCCAGCGACTGGACGGGGAAAGCCCGCTCACCCTCCTTGCAGGAGCGGCGCGCGGGCGGGGAACCGGGCGTCCCAGCCCCGCTGTGGCGGCCCGCGGCGGCGCCTAACCGGGAATCCGGGTGATCACCATGCCGCCCGCGGGACCGCGATCAAGGATTCGGGTCGAACCCACCGTGCCCCTCCCGGACCGACCACGGCCGGAATCCGCCAGGGGTTGCCCCGAAACCCGTTCTAGAAAATCAGGATGAGGATGATGATGATCAGGATCAGCGTGATAAGTCCGCCGCCGATGTACATGGGATCCTCCTTCGCGAGGGTGCCTCCATCGCCGCCGTGACGACGGGGGCGACCGTCCGTCCGCGCCCTAAAAGGGACCCGCACACGGCACGGCTTAGAAGAGCAGGATGAGGAGCACGATCTCCAACGCGGTTGTCGCCGCGGCGATTCCGACGTAGAGGGATCGGTCGCTCATCTGCGAGTCGCTTCCGCGTCGCGTGCCGGGCGCGGCGTCCGGGGTGCGCGGCGCGGGCGCCATTATGCCGGCAACGCGCCATATTCGCCACAGCGTCCGGTTGGGGGAAGGGACGGCGGAGCGAAGCCTCGATCCTCGGGAGGACGGGCACCGGAGCGTCCGGCGGATGGCGGGGTGGTTCCAGGTGGCGTGGTCGCCTGCCATTGGCTGGGCGCCGGATACCGCGACCGGCCCACGGAGCGAGATGCGGCGGGGCGGCGACCCGCCGCACCGCAACACGGCCGGTGGACACACAGAAACGCCGACAACCGCTTGCGCAGCCGTCGGCGTTTCGTGCCCGAAGCGGTCGAGTCGTCCGTCGTGCCGCAAGCGGCCCGTCGGAACCCGAGGTACCGATTCCCCGACGGTTGCCCGCTGGGGCGTCGGACTGGACCGTGGCGGCGCAGCGAGCAGCTTGGCCACCACCCCGTCGACCGAACCGGACGGTGTCGCCACCGAGGTCCGTCGGACGGCCGCCCGTCGTGCCCGAAGGCCGGTGCGCGCGGATCCCCTGAGCGGGACCTCCTCGCGCCTTGCGGCGTCCGGTTTGGGTCCCCCGCGCCCGTCCCGGATCGCTCCGTTTCGGGTGCCCCCCCGCTCTCGCGGGGGGCTCGTCGCTTCAGTACGTACACTCTAGCGGAGCGTTGACGCGTTGTCAACACCCTTCGCCGATCCGATTTCCGGGGGTCTTAGACAGGGTCAGGCGATCTGCCAGAAGCGCTCGGCGGGGGCCGTGATGGCGTCAGCCTCGGCGGCGGCGCGTCCGGCGTAGCCCCGCAGCGCCTCGTCGATCGCCTCCGGAGCGGTGCCGACGCCGGCGTAGCCGAAGACGGTCGCCAGCTGGGAGGGGTACGACAGGATCGCCGCCTGCTTCGCGCTCCAGGTGGCGGTGACGTCGACGATCGCGGCCGTCTCCGGTCGGAGCTCCGGGGCGAGGGCGGCAAGGCGGGCCTCGAGCGCCTCGGGGAGAAGGGCGTAGGGAAGGTCCTCGTAGAACCAGACCCGGTGGCCATACCGCGCGAGGACGACGCCCGCGGCGAAGGCAAGGCGGTGGTCGACGTGGCCGCCGACGGCGAGGGGTGCGTAGACGCGCACCTTCGGGTCGGGTGGGGCGTCGAGCAGCAGCGCCGTCGCGATCCGGACGGGAAGGTCCGCGTCGGTCAGGACCGGCTCGGCGAAGAGCCGCTCGTTGCTCTGGTAGGCGTCCCCGCGGTAGATCGCGTCGCGGAAGGGGAGATTGCCGGGCGAGGCGCCAAGGGCCGCGGCGGCGGCGGCTTCCTCGCGGCGGCGGGCGGCAATCACCTCCCGCGCGCCGAGGCCCCATCGGTCGTGGAGGGCGCGGGCGAACGGGGTAAGCGGCAGCGCGGGGTCCGGCTCGTCGCCGAACACGACGGCGATCTCCGGGGCGGGACCGGACCGGGCAAGGAGGGCGACCGTGCCACCGCAGGAGAGGGCGATGTCGTCGTAGTGCGGTGAAAGGAAGAGGTGCCGGCTGGGCCCGGCGAGGGCGGACGGCACACCCGCGACCGCCGCGGCCGGCTCGGTCATCGGTCGGGCTCCTCTTGCTGGGAGGGGGGCGGGGCTGAGGGGACGGTCGCGGCCCCGGGGCCGGTGAAGCGGACGCGTGCGTCGCCGACACGGCGAGTGAGGCGGCGGCGGTCGAGTTCCTCCAGCATCGCCTGGGCGTACTTGCGGCTGGTCTGGAAGTGGTCGCGGAAGTCGGCCAGAGTGAGGCTGCCGTCGCGCTCGAGGAGGGCAAGCGTGTCGCGGACGAGGGCGTCGAAGGCGGCCGGGGCGAAGACGACGCCGTCTGCGACGCGCACGACCTCGCCAAGATCCTCCAGCGCGCCGAGGGTTTCGGCGTCGAGGCCGAACTCGACCGGTCCGGGGGGCGTGTAGGGCGCGGCGGCGAGGGCGGCGAGGTATCGGTCGGCGACACGTCGGCGGGCGGGGTCGAGGGCGATCCGAAATCCGGGGAGGCGCAGCGTCTGGCCGTCATCGACGGCAGCGCCGGCGGCGACCGCGGCCGCGAGGACGTCGTCGGCGAGGCGGGGCGGAACGAGGCGGAGGCGGCTCTTGACCTCCTCCTTCGGCATGCCGCGGCGCAGCGGCTGGGCAGCGTGGAAGGGGGCGAGGGTGGCGCGGAGGCGTTCCCGCAGCCCCTCCCAGGCGGGTGCCGCGAGGACGAAGTCGCCGGGGCGCCGCGCGCGCTCCGCGCCGCCGCCGAGGACGACGGCGTCGCCTTCGGCGACGAGTTGGTCGAGGGCGGCGTCGACCTCCCCCGGGGTGAGGCCGGCGAAGCCGCCGCGCAGGGCGCGGACCTCCCGCGGCTCGCGCTCGATTGCCTGGAGGACGATCTCGTCCGGGCTGCCGGCGGCGAGGGTCTCCAGGGCGCCGAGGACCTCCGGCCGGAAACGGCGGTGGCGGGGCGGGGCGGGATCGACGACCTCGCCGCCGCCGATCGTGACGCTGGGGGATGGGCGGCGGACGATGAAACGGTCCCCCTTCAGGGTCGCCAGCGGCTCGCGGAAGCGGATCTGAACCCAGGCCGTCTCGCCCGGCTCCAGACGCTCCCGGTCGAGCAGGGTCAAGCGGGCCGGCAGCTCAGCGGCGCCGGCGAAGAAGTCGACGGCGGCGTTCTGCTCCAGCGCGACGGGGGCATCGTCGAGCAGGCGGACGCGGGCGTCGAGACGCTGGGTGGGGTGCAGGAGGTGTGGGGGGGCGAGGACGTCGCCGCGGCGGAGCTGCTCGACGGCGAGCCCCGAGAGATTGACAGCGACGCGGGCGCCGGCGCCGGCGCGGTCGACCTTGGTCTGGTGCGTCTGGAGGCCGCGGACCCGGGTCGGCAGGCCGCGCGGCTCGACGCGAAGCTCCTGGCCAACGGCGAGCGGGCCGCCGGCGAGCGTGCCGGTGACGACGGTGCCAAAGCCGGCGACGGTGAAGACCCGGTCGACCGGGAGGCGCGGCCGGTTGCCGCCGGGGCGGGGCGGGGCCTCGGACAGGATCCGGTCCAGGGTCGCCCGCAGCTCTGTCAGGCCGGTCCCCTTCAGCGCGGAGACGGCGACGAGGGGGGCATCAGCGAGACCGGTGCCCGCGACCCGCTCCCGCGTCTCCTCGGCGACCAGGTCGAGCCAGTCGGCGTCGACGGCGTCCGCTTTGGTCAGGACGAGCAGGCCACGGTCGACGCCGAGCAGGTCGAGGATGGCGAGGTGCTCCAGCGTCTGGGGCATCGGTCCCTCGTCGGCGGCGACGACGAGGAGGGCGGCGTCGATGCCGCCGACGCCGGCGAGCATGTTCTTGATGAAGCGCTCGTGGCCGGGGACGTCGACGACGCTGACGCGGCGGCCGGATGGGAGGGCCAGCCAGGCGAAGCCGAGGTCGATCGTCATCGCCCGCGCCTTCTCCTCGGCCAGGCGGTCCGGGTCGATCCCGGTCAGCGCCTTGACCAGGGTACTCTTGCCATGGTCGACGTGGCCGGCCGTGCCAACCACGAAGGTGGGATGGACAACGCGCTCCGCCGAAGCCGCACTCCGGTCTGCAGCGGGGCCGGCGCTCACCGTGCCCCCCCCTCGGGCCGCCCGTTCGTCGCGCGACCGCCGATTCCGACCACGTCCTCCGCCCGCGTCGCCGCGCCCTCGGCGCGGTCGGCCTCCTGCTCCGCATCGGCCGCCGCGTGCTCCGCGCGCTCCGCGGCTTCCTCTTCCCGCTCCTCTTCTTCCTCCTCGGCCATGATCTCCTCCACCCACGACTGGGGCAGGTTGGCGAAGATGTCGGCGATGGTTGCGTAGAGCGAGGAGAGGACGACGGCGAAGCTACCGACCATCAGCGCGGTCAACCCCTGCAGCCCGAAGAAGACGGAGTCAACCTGCCAGCGCGGGGGCTGGACGTCGACGCCACCAGCAAGGGGAAAGGTCGTCAGGAGGAGCGCCGCGACGGAGAGGGCGATGGTGGCGATGGCGGCGATCACCGTCAAGCGCAAGTGAAAGAGGAATCGCGGCCCCATCCGCCGGGTATCGAGGTGCTCCATCAGGCTGACGGTCGTCAGCATCAACGCGGCGATGGTGCCGCAGGCGCCAATGAAGGCGGCGGCGATCCAGTAGACGGTGCCGGTCAGGCTTTCGAGAACGACCGCCCGCTCAAAAGGGGAGACGCTGGCAAAGGCCAGGATGAGAACGGCGACGGCGCCGCCCGCCAGCACGGCGGCGATCAGCGTCGGCCGCCAATCTCCCCGGCTGAGGTGGCGTCGGGGGGCGTCGGAGCCGTCCAACTGGTTGATCGGGAGCAACGGGTCCTCGTTCTTCAGCGCGGCGGGAACGGACATGGTCGATGGTTGCACGGCGTGTGCCGCGATCGCGGACACCCCGCGACGCGTAGGCAGGACGGAGGTGCTCGGCGTGCGCCGCCCCTCCCCGACCGAGCACCGAGGCGTCGTCCGCGCCACGGTCATCACCGGCCGCGTGGCGGACGTACTCGACGCCGTCGATCCGCGCGGGGTGCCGTCGGCGCGGGCACACGGGGAGCTGGGGTAGCCGGTCTCCGCGCCCGGGGAGGGCGCGCTCGCCGAGTCCCTCGCGATGCGCCCCCGGCGGGCAAGGCGGCAGGCAAGGGAGCCGACGGCGGAACCGATCGAGCGGTCCTCGGGGACGCTGCCGGCCGGGGCGAACGTCCGAACCTTCCCGCGTGCGCCGCCCCCGGCAACGACCGTGCTGCCGACGACCGGCATCGCCCCCCGCGGGCGATGCGGACGAGGGCGGCGAAGCGGAGCGCGGCGGTGGGGTGATGATCGGGCCGCGGGCGCCGCCGGCACGCCGCTGGGAACAGACGAATACGGTCCCCGATCAGGAGACCTCGCGGGACTGGGGTTGCGGCAGCGCGTCGTGGACGGCGGCGGCGTCGGGGAAGACGGCGAGCCGGTGATCGGCCAGAGCCCGGCCGGTGCAGACAGCGCTGAGGGCGACGGTCCATGTGGCGGCGGTCACGGCGTCGGCCATCCGTTCTCCGGGGCCGGGCTCGCGATCGGCCGAACGAGACGGACGGCAGGCGGCACGATCAGCCGGCCTGCCCGCCAAGGCGGTCGAGGAGGTGCGCGGCGCCGGCGGGGTCGCCGTCGATCTGAACGGCGCCGCGCTCGATGGCGTCCCGCCACAACTCCCGGCCGTTGGCGACGGCGTAGACCGTTTCGACGTCGGTCAGCAGCCCGACGTCCGCGGCAACCGCCGGCCCCCGGATCACCTCCACCCCATCGTCGTCCACGCGGACGGCGAAGACGGCGTCGAAGGCGGGCTCCGCCACGCGCGCCTCGTAGACGACGGGTGCCCCGTGCCCGGACGCGGCGGCGAACGCCGCGCGGAGCGCAAGCATGACCGAGTCGACGCTCACGCTCTGCTCCGGCAGGCGCGGTCCGAGGGAACGGCCTCCCCAGCGCGCGAGTGCGACGATCGGCGCCTCCAGCTCCCGGCCGCGCTCGGTTAGCTCGTAGACCGCGGAGGCGGCGGGCGGCGGCAGCGTGCGGCGACCGATCACGCCCGCCCGCTCCAAACCCTTCAATCGGTCCGTCAGCACGTTGGTCCCGATCCCGGGCAGCCCCTCGCGCAGGTCCGTGAACCGCTTCGGGCCGAGGAACAGGTCGCGCACGATCAGCAGGACCCAGCGATCGCCGATCAGATCGAGCGCGTGGGCCACCGGGCAATACTGGCGATAGGTTCGCTCGGCCATGGCCGCAGTCTAGCGTCGATCGCATCAAATGTCTAACAAGTTTGATTTTGATTCTATATACTTGCGTAACGAAACGAAACGGCCTAGAGTGGGAACATGCCGACGGCGGTTGGTCGGTGACCGGCGAGAGGAGCGAGGCAGGTCATGAGGGCAGGACCAGTCACCGGCGGAGCGCGAGAGACCGCCGGCAACGGGACCTTCGAGACGGTCGATCACGCGGGGTTGACCGAGAACGGCGGGTAGAAGATCCGGTTCCACGAGGCCTTCACCACCGGCGACGTCGACACCCGCGACGCCATGCTCCACCCGTCGCGGGTCAACCATCCGCGTAACCCTCAGGAGGGTACGGCCCCGGCCGGGTTCAAGGGGACCGTCCGCTGCCCGCGCTCCGTCTTCCCGGACACGGTGATGGTGAAAGGGTGGTGATCGAGGACGACGACCGCGTGGCCGTCCGCGCTGTGGGCACGGTAATTCGACAGGCCGAGTTCCTGGGCGTGCCACCCGTTCGCCCCGCGCACCGCCTTCCGGGCGCTGGAGAGTCACCGCTTTGGGGAGGGCCGCATCGTCGAGAGTTGGCAGGTTCGGGACGACGCTCTGGCGGCGCCGGTCGGCGCCGTCGCAGGCGACGTGGGTGATGCCGTCGATCCCTCCGGGCTGGCGGAAGCTGCCCCTAGGGGCGAGACGGGTGCCGTTCGGTAGCCGAGCGAAACGGAGGAGACGCGATGGAAACGATCCGAGCGCACCGCTTTGGACCGCCCGACGTCCTCGTTCTCGAGGAGGTCCCGGTACCGCGGCCGGGGCCGGGGCAAATCCTGATCAAGGTCGAATCGGCCGGGGTCAACTTCTCCGACGTCAAGCGCCGTCGCAACGACTCCTACCCGTTCCCGACGCCGCTCCCGTACACCCCGGGCGGCGAGGTGGCGGGCACCGTCGAGGCGCTCGGCGAGGGCGTCGAGGGTCCACCCCTCGGCACCCCGGTGTTCGGGCTGGTTGGGGGAGACGGGTCGAACGGCTACGCTCAGTTCGCGCTGGCAAACGCTCCCGGCGTCGTCCCGATCCCGCCGGGCGTGAGCGCCGACGTCGCCTCGGGTCTCGTGATCGCGGGATCGGCCGCCGTGCTGATCCTGCGGGAGAGCGCCCGCCTCCAGGTCGGCGAGACGGTATTCGTCCCGGGGGCGGCAGGTGGCGTCGGCGGCTACGCCGTCCAGATCGCCAAGCTCCTCGGTGCCGCAACCGTCATCGGCGCCGCGAGCACCCCCGAGAAGCGGGCGGCGGTGCTGGCCCTCGGCGCCGACCATGCGGTCGACTACTCCCGGGCCGACTGGCCCGACCGCGTCCGCGAAGTCACCAACGGCGGGGGGGTCGACGTTGCCCTGGAGATGGGGGGTGGCGCCCTGTTCGAGCAGAGCCTCGCCTGTCTGGCCCCGTTCGGCCGGATCGTCGTCTACGGCAGCTCCAGCGGCGAACCCCTCCGGCTCGGCGCGGAGGGAATCGAAGGGCTGTTCTACAACCCCTCGCCCAACCAGTCGCTGGTCTCCTTCAACCTCGGGCTTTGGTTCGGGATGCGGCCCGAGGTCGCGGTCGGCGCGCTGCGGACGCTGATCGGCTTCGTTGCCTCCGGCCAGGTGCAGGTTCCCATCGGGCACGTCCTGCCGCTGCGCCGGGCGGCGGAGGCGCACCGGATGCTGGAGGGGAGGCAGACGACGGGGAAGATCGTCCTCAAGCCATGGGCGAGCGCGTGACGGCGGAGGTGGAATCGCCATAGGCCACGCCGGCGGCCTCCGGGTCTCGGCGACCCTGTCTAAACCCGGGCGGTGAGCCTTTGCACAGGCGCGGGCGCCGATGGTCAACACCCGCTGAAGGTGGCGTCCGTCCACGAGCCCGACCCTCCTGAAGGGCGAACGCGAACGGTCGCGGCAGCCGACGGATTCGACGGTCCCCGCTGCGGCGAATCTTTCCGTCGATCGATCGCGCACGTGCCTCGCGCTCCACGGTGGGGAGCCGGACGAAGTCGGGATAGTGTCGGCGTTGCTACCCCTCGTCCCGTCCACGGCCGTGTGCGGGATCGCGGCGGTGGTAGGGTCGGACCGTCGTCCTCCGGCCCCACCACCGGTTGATCGGCAGGGACCTTGGCGAACGAGACCGCGGTTCTCGTCGGCACGCCGGGCTCCCTCCCCAACGGCCCCGACGGCGATCCGGCCAGGACGCGCCGTAGGTCGCGGCCGCCTCAGGCGGGCATCGAGCCGGCGGGCAGATCGTGCTCGAGGCCCTCGGCTCCGGCCCCGAGGAGGGCGGCGTGGAGGGCACGGGCGGAGCGGGTGATGCCGGCCAGGTCGGCGGGGGTGATGGTCTGGGCAGCGTCGCACTTGGCGGCCTCGGGGTCGGGGTGGACCTCGAGGATCAGGCCGTCGGCGCCGGCGGCGAGGGCGGCAAGGGCCATCCGGGGGACGAGGGAGCGCTTGCCGGTGCCGTGGCTGGGATCGACGACGACGGGGAGGTGGGAGAGCTCCTTAGCGAGCGGGACGGCGGCGAGGTCGAGGGTGAAGCGGAGGGCGGGGTCGAACCCCCGAATGCCGCGCTCGCAGAGGACGACGTCGGGGTTGCCGCCGGCGAGGATGTACTCGGCGCTCATCAGCCACTCCTCGACGGTCGCGGAGAAGCCGCGCTTGAGGAGGACCGGCTTACCGGCGGCGCCGACGCGGCGCAGGAGCGGGAAGTTGGCCATATTGCGGGCCCCGATCTGGAGCATGTCGGCGTACCCGGCGACGAGTTCGACCTGGTCCGGCTCCATCACTTCGGTGACGATGGGGAGACCGGTCGCGGCGCGGGCGGCGGCGAGGTGGCGCAGGCCCTCCTCACCCAGTCCCTGGAAGGCGTAGGGGGAGGTCCGGGGCTTGAAGGCGCCCCCGCGCAGGATCTCGGCGCCGGCGGCCTTGGCCGCGTGGGCCGCTTCGAGGAGCCCCTCGCGGTCCTCCACGACGCAGGGGCCGGCGATGACCACCGGCTTGCCGCCGCCGATGCGCACATTGCCGACCATGACGACGCTTGGGGAGAGGGGCCGAAACTCCCGGCTGGCGAGCATGTACGGCTTGTGCTTCTCGTGGACGGCGGCGACGCCGGGCAGGGCGAGGGCATCGCCCCCGAGGGTTCCGTGGATGCCGACGAGGGTGCCGCCGTGCCCGTCGTCGGCGGCCCGCGCCTCCAGGCCGGAGGCGACGGCGGCGGCGAGGAGGGCGGGTGCGGTGGCGGCGGGGGCGTCCGGCGCGACGGCGACGATCATGGCGGCGGTCTCCTGTCGTCTGCGGCTCACGGTGACGGGCGGCGCGTGGTCCGGGGACCGAGTCGGACAAACAAAAAACCGAGGCGTATGGCCTCGGCTCCCCCGGCGTTGCTGGTGTCTCGGACTTCTCGGGCGGATCAGCGCATGCGCACCTCCCGCCCCACCAGCGACGCCGGGGGGAGATAGGTAAACCAGAAGCCGAACGCGAACGGCCACGGCGAAGCCGTGGTGGTCGAGATCTGCGCGACTGGCGGACGGTTCACGCTGCTGTCCATGCGGCGTACCGTACCGGGAGGGGAGGGGCCTGTCAAGGGGTGGCGACGGCCGGCTCCCCACCATCGGCTCCTCCCGGAAAAGGGGGGAACGATCGAACGGTGGGGGTGGCGCCCTGGGGCGATGGAGCGGAGGACATGGCGGCCGCGGCCGCCATGTCCTCCGCCTGGAACCGGTGGTCGATCAGAGCGCCATCGGGCGTGCCGGCCGGTTGACGGGGGACCGGGTTCGGGATAGGGTCGCCGGGCGGTCGGACACGGGCCGTCCCCGATGGGGCCGACGTGGCGGGGGGAAGCGCGATGCTCCGCGTGAGCGAGAACGGGCGTTTCCTGGTCCACGAGGACGGGACGCCGTTCTTCTACCTGGCCGACACCGGCTGGACGGTGCTGCAGCGCCTGACGCTGCCCGAATCCGAGCGCTATCTCCGCGACCGCGCAGCCAAGGGGTTCACGGCGATCCAGGTGATGGGCATCTCGGAGTTCTCGGGGCTGTCGGTGCCGAACCGGAACGGCGACCTGCCCTTGCTCGACCAGGACCCGACCCGGCCAAACGACACCTACTTCGCCCACCTCGACCGCGTCTTCGACCTCGCCGAGGGGCTTGGCCTGCGGCTGGCGCTGCTGCCGACCTGGGCCGACAAGGTCGGGCCGCGACTGTGGGGGACCGACCCCGAGGTCTTCACCCCGGAGAACGCGCGACCCTACGGGGAGTACCTCGGGGAGCGCTACCGGGACCGCGCCGTGATCTGGGTGCTCGGCGGCGACCGCAACCCGACGCAGCCGCGCCACCTGGCAACCTGGCGGGCGTTGGCGGAGGGGTTGACCCGGGGCGATGGCGGCCGGCACCCGATGACGTTCCACCCGCAGGGACGCTCCACATCGGCCACGTTCGTCCACGACGAGCCGTGGCTCTCCTTCGACATGATCCAGTCGGGCCACCATCAACGGGACTTCCCGAACCACGGGCTCGTCGCGGCCGACTACGCGCGATCCCCGATCAAGCCGACGCTCGACGGGGAGCCGTGCTACGAGGACCACCCGGTCGACTGGAAGCCCGAGGAGGGGTACTTCGACGACTGGGACGTGCGGAAGGCCGCCTATTGGGCGCTCTTCGCCGGCGCCCACGGCCACACCTACGGGGCGAATGGAGTGTTCCAGTTCTGGCGGGGCGGCGAGACCGACAAGTTCGGGGCGCGGACGCCGTGGCAGGCCGGCCTCGACCTGCCGGGAGCGGCCCAGATGCGGCACGCGCGCCGGCTGCTGGAGTCGCGGCCGTTCCTCGAACGGGTGCCCGACCAGGGCCTGCTCGTCTCCGGGGCCGGCGCCGGGGCCGCCCACCTGCGGGCGACGCGCGGGAGCGACGGCGGCTACGCCTTCGTCTATCTGCCAAGCGGGGGCCCGGTGACGGTCGACCTGGCAAAGCTCAGCGGCGGCGCGGTCACGGCGGCGTGGTTCGACCCGCGCCGGGGCACGGCGGAGCCGATCGGGGTGTTCGCTACCGGAGCTGCGACCGGGTTCCAGGCGCCAAGCGCGGGACCGAGCCAGGACTGGGTGCTGACGCTCGACGACGCCGACCGCGAGGTGCCGTTGCTGGCCGGGTAGCGGTCGCGGCGGGCCCGGGCGCGGATGCCCCCCGCGGCCCGGCCGCGGCCGGGCGGGGTATCCTCCCCGTCCCGGCGCCGGAACCGGCCACCTCCGACCGCCCGGACGCGCCAAAGCCCTTCCCCCGATCCCCGACGAGGTGAACCGGCGATGTCCGCCCCCGACCCGACCGACCGACCGGCCCTGGCGCTGACCACAGACCCGCGGCTGGACGCGGCCGTCCAGGCCGGGTGGGCGGCGTGGGAGACGGCGGCCCGGGCGGCGGGGCCCGCCCGGGTGGCGGCCTGGCTCGCGCACCGGGTCGGCGATCCGGCGTTCCGGCGGGAGGCCCGGCCGGCGGCGGCCGCCTTCCTCGACGCGGCGGGGGCCGATGAGCGGGCCGAGGCGCTGCTGGAGCTCGCGGAGCTGGCCGAAGCCGCCGACGACCTGGTCGCCGACACGCTCTGGGAGGGGGTCCTCGCGGCCGGCCGCGACAGCCAGGACGCGGACACGATCGTCGAGGCGACGGGGCGCCTGGCGGCGATCGCGGAGGCCCACGGCGACCCGTTGGCGGCGGCGGAGTATCTGCTCGACTTCCTCAACTGGCGGCGCCAGGCCGGAAACGCGAGCGACCCGGAGGCGGTCGAGATCGCCTTCGAGGAGGTGGTGCGGCTGGCCGAGGCCGACGGCGCGCGGCGGGAAGCGGCGCTCTTCGCGTACCGGCAGGCGGCTTTCGCCCGGCTGGTCGAGGTGGACGACGAGCGGGCGGTGACGGGGGACTGGGAGGAGGACGCGGCGCCGTACGCGTCATGGGCATAAGCGCCACGGCGGCGGCGGCACGGCGGGGCGGGACCGCGGGCCGACGTGGGGGCGGCATAACGCGCCGACCTGCGCCCAGTCTGGCGGCCGCTCTCGCGCGTCGAACGGTCCGCGCGTGCCCCGTCCAACCGAGGCTCGAAAGCCCGATGCTATACTCCCGGTACGCACAAAAAGGCCACCTCGGGGCCGCGGGAGAGGGAGCGACGGAGCCGGCCGTGAACGTGACCGAGGGCCTGCAGCGGATTCGCGAGCGCTTGGAGGACAACGACGCGGAACCGGAGTCGATCCAGACGGTCGATCTGATCCTGCGCCGGGCGTCGCTGCCGGCGGCGACGAGCGCGTCGGCGACCTCGCTCCTGCAGCTGGTCCGGATGCTGATGCGGACGCCGGCGGCGAACAACAACAACCGCGTCTACAACGACTTCGTCCGCCTGGAAGAAGAGATGAGCGTCGCCGCGACGGCGTTCCGGGAGCGGCAGGCGGCGGAGGACGCGAAGCCGGTGCCGAAGACCAAAAAGTTCTACAAGGATTTGAAAGAGCGGGAAAAATCGGGGAACGGTTAGCGACGAGGCGACAGGTGGCGGGTCGGGAACCGTAACGGTCGAGCGTCGCGGGACAGGGTCCGGTCGGGACGTTTCGCGGTCCATGCCGCGCGCTTCGTCGCGGTACGTGAAGGGGACGTGGTCGTGGTCGAGGCGATGGAGCGGGTGGCGACGGGGCTCGATGCCGCGGCGATGATGCCGCGGGTGCTCGGGCGGTACTCGCCGGTGACCGTGGAGCGGGGCGATGGGATCTACGTCTGGGACACGGAGGGGAACCGGTACGCCGACTTCACCTCCGGGATCGGGGTCGTCAACACCGGGCACTGCCACCCGCGGGTGGTGGCCGCGATCCGGGAGCAGGCGGGCAAAATCATCCACGCCCAGGCCAACATCTTCGCCCACGAGCCGATGCTGCGGGCGGCGGCCGAGCTGACGGCGACACTGCCCTCCTCGCTGAACCAGGTGTTCTGGACGAACTCGGGCGCGGAGGCGGTCGAGGGGGCGATCAAGCTGGCCAAGATCGCGACCGGGCGCCCGGCGATCATCGCCTTCCGCGGGGCGTTCCACGGGCGGACCCACGCCGCGATGTCGGTCACGTCGTCGCGGGTCAAGGTCCGCGGCCACTACGAGCCGCTGCTGTCGAGCGTCTACCACGCCCCCTTCCCCTACGTCTTCCGCTCGCCCTACAAGGGGCCGGCGGAGGACGCCGATCTCGCCTACTTCGCCGAGCTGGAGGCCATGTTCGACCAGCTCGTCCTGCCGGAGGACGTCGCCGCGATCCTGATGGAGTCGGTGCTGGGGGAGGGTGGCTACGTGGTGCCGCCGACCCGCTGGGTGCGCAAGGTGCGCGAGCTGTGCGACCGGCACGGCATCCTGCTGATCATGGACGAGATCCAGGCCGGCATGGGGCGGACCGGCACGATGTGGGGATTCGAGCAGTTCGGGGTGACGCCGGACATCATGACGGTGGCGAAGGGGATCGCCTCCGGCATGCCGGTCAGCGCGGTCGTCGCCGACCGCGGGCTGATGGACGCCTGGGCGCCCGGCGCCCACGGTGGGACGTACGGCGGGAACGCGGTCGGGACGGCGGCGGCGGCGGCGACGCTCCAGGTCATGCGGGACGAGCGGCTGCCGGAGAACGCGGCCCGGATGGGCGATCTGCTGTTGAGCGGGCTGCGCGAGATCCAGGCCGACCATCCCGTCGTCGGCGATGTCCGCGGCCTGGGCCTGATGGTGGCGACGGAGTTCGTCCTGCCGGACGGCGCTCCCAACCCGGCCGCGGCGGCGAAGGTGATCGAGGCCTGCCTGGCGGAGCGGACGCTGCTGCTGACCTGCGGCACCTACGACCAGGCAATCCGGATCATCCCGCCGCTGACGGTGACGGCGGAGCAGATCGGGGAGTTCCTGGGGCTGTACCGGCGAGCGGTTGCGGCGGTCTAGGGAGTCGGCGCGGGAACCGCTACCTTCGGCCCCTTCCCCTCCCGAGGGAGCGGGGAGCATCGCAAGACCTTCTGGCGTGCCGCGGCCTCGCCGCCCCATGAGCGACCACGACCGGGGCCGGCCGCCCGGGCTTGCCGCTGCACCAAGGTTGCCTTGTCCGTCGTCTGCTCCCCGGCCGGATCTGCCTCCGCCCCGCCATCCGAGGGCGGCGACCGGTCGACGCGGCCACTGGCCGCTGAGCCCAGGGGCGGCAAAGCCGGGGCCCCGGTCCCGCTAGCCGAATGGCTACAATAGACCCGAGAACGGATCGCCGACGTCGGACGCCGCGGGGCGGCATGAGCGGTGCTTCCGCCGGGACGGCACCGTGCCGCGGTGCCGCCGTTGACGCCGGCGGTGTGCAGCGTCGGGTCGATTGATCCCGGTGACGATTCCCGACGTACGGGTAGTGGCGGTCCGCCGCCGGCCAATGGGGGCCGATGGACACGGCGCGTAACCTTCCGCGTCCGACCGAACGGGGCACGGCGGCACCGCCCGGGGGGTGGGACCCGCCGGACGACGCCCTCCTCGGGGCGATCAAGGACCGCGACGACGGGGCGCTGGCCGCCCTGTACGATCGGTACGGGCGCCCCGCGTACGGTCTGGCGTACCGGATACTTGGGGAACGGGGGGCGGCGGAGGACGCCGTCCAGGAAGCGTTCCTCTCGGTCTGGCGGCACGCCGCCCGCTTCGCCCCAGAGCGGGGGAGCGCCCGGTCGTGGTTGATGACGATCGTCCACCATGCCGCGATCGATCGACGCCGCGGGCGCCGCGGTCGCGAGCAGGGGGACCTGCCGCTCGACGACGTGGCGTTCGGGCTGGCCGGGAAGGGGGACGACCCGTTCGCGGTCGCGGCGGCCGGGTTGGACGCGGAGCGAATCAGGCAGGCGATGGCGGCGCTGCCCCGGGAGCAGCAGCGGGCGATCGAGTTGGCGTTCTTCGGCGGGCTCACCCACCAGGAGGTGGCGGAGCGGACCGGGGAGCCGCTGGGGACGGTCAAGGGCCGGATGCGCCTCGGACTGCGCAAGCTGAGGGTCCTCCTGGAGCCGGCGGCGACGGCGGAAGCGAGGGGTGACGGGAACCCGCGCCCGGCCGAGGGCGGCGCGACGACATAGCAAGAACGCCAGAACAGGACCGAACCGTGACCAATGACCCGAACGCGACCCGCTCCGGCGGGAACAACCGAGACATCGGACGGGATGGGGGAGACGCTGCCTCGGTGCCGCCCCACGACGCGGTCGGTGCCTACCTCCTCGACGCACTGCCGGACGTGGAGCGGGACGCCTTCGCCGCGCACGCGACCGGGTGCGGCGCGTGCCAGCAGACGGTGGCGGAGCTGGCGCCGGTGGTGGGGATCCTGCCGCGCCTGCTGGAGGTGGCGCCGGCGGATCGGGGCTGGGTAGCGGGCGGCGCCGAGGAGGCGGCACGGCAGGGACCGAGCGCGGGGCTCCGCGACCGCATCTTGTCGGCTGCGGCCGCGGCCGACCGCGGCTTCGAGGCGGCGGCTCCAATGACCGCCCGTGACGGGATACGGACGGCCGAGACGATCGCGCCGGGGGCGCCGCCCGCCGGCGGGGCGCGGGTCGTGCCGTTCCGCGGCCGGACGCGTTTCGGTGGCGGCTGGCCGGTGGCGGCGGCGCTGGCGCTGGTGGCGGCGGGGGCCGTCGTCTGGGCGCTGGCGATGCAGGGCCGGGTCGCGGACCAGAACGAGCGGCTGGCGGCGCAGCGCGCCGAGATCGAGGCGATGCGAGAGGCGAACGCGCTCGCCCTGGCGATGGTCCCGACCGCCGACGGGCCGAGCGGGGCCTGGGGGAACCTGCTCTACGCTCCCGCGGACGGGCTGGCGATGCTCCACGTCGACGGATTGCCCACGCTGCCCGAGGGACAGACCTACCAGCTCTGGATGCTGAAAGGGAACGAGCCGGTCCCGAGCGAGACGTTCGCGGTCGACGCCGCGGGGGACGCGAGCATGGCGATGGAGGCCGACCTCTCGGGGTACGACGCGGTGGCTTTGACGGTCGAGCCGACCGGCGGCAGCCCGCTGCCGACGACATCGCCGATCCTCCTCGGAGAGATGACGCAGGCGACGTGAGGCGCGCCGCCGCCCGCCACCGGCCCCGCCCGCGCTAAGAGGGTCGGCCCGGTCCGATCCCGGCCCGGCCCCTCCGGATCGCGTCGCCTCGCCGCTCCACCCCGAGGTCGGCATCGATCCGTCTGCCTTCCGGTCCGCGGCCGGTGGCGTCCGCTATCATTCCGTGGTAATGGGGCGATCCGGACCGTCGGGCTCGCCGCGGGCCACCAGGCGTCTCCCTTCCGCTGGCGCCGTCGGTCGACGCCGAATCGCCCGGACACCGCCCGCGTTTCTTTGCGCACGGAGAGGAACAGCCACCGATGAGCGCCCTCTTGACCACCCTCGCCGAGCTGGAGCGACGCTACGTCGAGCTGGAGCGGCTGATGTCCGACCCGGCGGTGGCAACCGACCCGGCGCGCCTCCAGGAGTTCGGCCGCGAGCGCTCGGAGCTGGAAGAGGTGGTCGCCGCCGCCCGCTCGCTGCGGGAGACGGACGAGGCGATCGCCGAGACGCAGGCGATGGACGCCGGGGGCGATCCCGAGATGGCCGAGCTGGCGGCCGACGAGCTGCGGGCGCTGCGCGAGCGGCGGCAGGCGCTGCTGGCGCGGGTGCGCGTGCTGTTGGTGCCGAAGGACCCGAAGGACGAGAAGGACGTGATCGTCGAGGTCCGCGCCGGCACCGGCGGCGACGAGGCGGCGCTCTTCGCGGCCGACCTGTTCCGGATGTACTCCCGCTACGCCGAGCGGCACCGCTGGAAGACCGAGATCCTCTCCGCGACGGAGACCGACGGCGGCGGCTTCCGCGAGATCATCTTCGAGGTCCACGGCAAGGGGGCCTACAGCCACCTCCGCTACGAGAGCGGCGTCCACCGCGTGCAGCGGGTGCCGGCGACGGAGCGGCAGGGCCGGATCCACACCTCGACCGCCAGCGTCGCCGTGCTGCCGGAGGCGGAAGAGGTCGACATCCAGATCGCCGAGAACGAGCTGCGGATCGACGTCTACCGCTCGACGGGGAACGGCGGCCAGAGCGTGAACACGACCGACTCGGCGGTGCGGCTGACGCACCTGCCGACGGGGTTGGTGGTGACCTGCCAGGACGAGAAGAGCCAGTTGAAGAACCGGATCAAGGCGATGACGGTGCTGCGCTCCCGCCTCTACGAGCAGGAGCAGCAGCGGCTGGCGGCGGAGCGGGGGGACGCGCGCCGCTCGCAGATCGGCAGCGGCGACCGGAGCGAGAAGATCCGGACCTACAACTTCCAGCAGGATCGGGTGACGGACCACCGGATCAACCAGAACCTGAGCAACATCCCGAGCATCCTCGACGGCCAGATCGACGGCTTCCTCGAAGAGCTGCGGGCCGCGGACGAGGCCGAGCGGCTGCGCGAGGCCGGGCTGGAGGAGCAGGCGACGGCGGCGGACTGAGGCAGCCGCTTATCGGTGGTCGGACGATCCGCCGCGGGACGCTCCCGAACGCGATCGCCGGGCAGATGCCCGGACCCAGAGCGGACCGACGAAGCCCCGGGAGGGCGAGCCGTGGCAGCGATAGGGCGCCGCTCGCGGGCGGTCCCCCTTCCCTCCCGAATCCTCCGGGCGTGCTGCACGCGCTGCGGGTGCAACGCTCCTCTCCGCGGACGTTCCATCCCCGGGTCGTGACCGCCCACCGGGCCCCCTGCGACCGCCCGGCGTTTGCCATCGCCGACGCTCCGGCGTAAGACCCCAGAACCGCGGTCCGGCCTGCCCCCCGGGAGACCGCGGCACCGTCCGTTTCCGGTCCCGCAGCGGCCTGTGCTATCGTGCCGTCGCTCTCCGCCGCCGGTCGAGGAGGTTCCCGGTCATGGTCGTTGCGCCGCCCGCCGCCTCCCCGTCGCGGCCCGTCCCCGTTTCGCCGATCTCGGCCGCGGAGGTGGCCGGCGTCCGCCTGCCGACCACGCGGGCGCACCTGTTGCCGCCGCGGGTCTTCCACGACCCGGCGGTGCTCGCCTACGAGCGGGAGGCGTGGTTCGCCGGGGGCTGGGTCTGCGTCGGGCGGGAGGAGGACGCGCTCGGGGACGGGGCGTACTTCCTGGCCCAGGTAGCGGGGGAGAGCCTGATCGTCGTCCGCGGCGAGGATGGGGAGCTGCGCGGGTTCTACAACCTCTGCCGGCACCGGGGGGCAACGCTGGTCGAGGAACCGTGCGGGACGCTGGTCCGTTTCCAGTGCCCGTACCACGCCTGGATCTACGATCTCCGGGGGAACCTGCGGCCGCCCCGGCACACGGAGCTTCTGGAGAATTTTCGGCCGGCCGAGTGGGGCCTGGTGCCGGTCCGGCTGGCCTCCTGGCAGGGATTCGTCTTCGTCGACCTGTCGGGGGAGGCGCCGCCGCTGCGCGGGTGGCTGGAGGACCTGCCACCGCTCTTCGACCGCTTCGACCTCGGCGGGCTGCGCCGGGCACGCCGCATCGAGTACGACGTGGCGGCCAACTGGAAGGCGATCGTTGAGAACTATGAGGAGTGCTACCACTGCCCGGGGGTCCACCCGCAGCTGAACCGGATCACCCCGTACAACCTGGGTGAGCGGGTGACCGGCCGGGGGCCGTGGCTCGGCTCCTGGATGGAGGTGGTTGGCGAGTACGAGACGCTCTCGCTCGACGGCGCGGCCCACGGCCGGCCACCGATCGCCGGGATGGGCGCCGAAGATGCGAAGCGCGTCTCCTACTTCGTGGTCTGGCCGAACCTGCTGATCAGCCTTCACCCCGACTACCTGATGAGCCACTGGGTCTGGCCGGTCGAGCCGGGCCGGACGCGGGTCGTCTGCGAGTGGTTCTTCGACCCCCAAACGATGGCACGGCCGGACTTCGACCCGGAGGACGCGGTCGGCTTCTGGGACCTGACGAACCGGCAGGACTGGCACGTCTGCGAGCTCCAGCAGGCGGGAACCCGCTCCCGCGCCTACACCCCGGGCCGCTACTCCGGGATCGAGGGGAGCGTCCACGGCTTCGACCTCATGGTCGCCGACCGCTACGCGGGGGACGGCGTGGCCACCCAGGTGGACCGGGTGACGAAAGCCGCCAGCTCGGCCGGGGTCGGTCGCCGGGCGGGACGGGCGCAGGAGACGGCCGCGGACTGACGGGGGGGTCCGGTGCCGGGGGCGATCTTCGACGACTACCTCGTCCGCTGGGGCCTGGTCCGGGACGGCGAGCCGATCATCACCCGGAGCAGCGTTCTCCTGCCCGTGCACCGCAACGGCGTGCCCGCGATCCTGAAGATCGCCGGGGAGATCGAGGAACGGCGGGGCGGCGCGCTGCTCGGCTGGTGGGGAGGGGCCGCCGCCGTCCGTGTCCTCGCGCAGGAGGGCGACGCGCTCTTGATGGAGCGCGCCGTGGGCGGCGCCTCCCTGATCGAGATGGCGCGATCCGGCCGGGACGACGAGGCGAGCCGCGTCCTCTGTGCGGCGGCCGCCGGCCTGCACGCGCCGCGTCCCGGCCCGCTTCCCCCGTCGCTCGTGCCGCTCGACCGCTGGTTCCGCGAGCTCGAGCCGGCCGCCGCCCGCCAGGGCGGGGTGCTCCGTCGCGCCGCCGCCGCGGCGCGCGAGCTCCTGGCGGAGCCGCGGGAGGTGGTCGTCCTCCACGGCGACCTGCACCACGGCAACGTCCTGGACGGCGGGCGGCGCGGCTGGCTCGCGATCGACCCGAAGGGGCTCCTCGGCGAGCGCGGCTTCGATCACGCCAACATCTTCTGCAACCCCGACCGCGGGGTCGCGACCGCCGAGGGACGGTTGGCGCGGCAGGCGGACGTGGTGTCGGCGGCCGCCGGCCTCGACCGGTCGCGGCTGCTACGCTGGGTGCTTGCCTATGCCGGCCTCTCGGCCGCCTGGTCGCTCTGGGACGGCGACGACGCCACCCTGGCCCTCACCGTGGCCGAGACCGCGGCGGTGGAGCTGGCGCGGGCGGGCGCTTGGGACGACCGCGCGGATTGAACACGACGATCCCCGGGGACGTGCTGAGGGTGGCCAAAGAGTTCCACCGAACTCCCGGCCGGTCCGGCCGGGGACGGCGTGGCTCGGAGCGCAGCGGACGCGCCGGCTCAGCCGTAGATCTCCTCGTCGCCGCAGAGCTCGGCGCGCTGACCCGCGGCCAGGCGCCCATAGACACGGTGAATGGCGGCGGCGACGCCCGGCCAGGCGAAGCGCTCGGCCGAGCGGAGGGCGCCTGCGGCAAGGCGGCGGCGGCAGATGTCGTCGACGAGGACCAGGGCCAGGCCCTCGGCGAGCGCGGCCGGGTCCTGGGGCGGGACGAGGAGGCCCGACGCGCCGTCCTCGACCGTGAAGAGGAGCCCGCCGACGCGGGAGGCGACGACGGGGATGCCGCAGGCCATCGCCTCGACGGCGACGAGGCCGAACGACTCGTAGCGGGAGGGGACGGCGACGACGTCGGCGGCGGCGTAGAAGAGCGGCAGGCGCTCCTGCGGCTGCGAGCCGACGAAGCGGAAGCGGTCGGTGACGCCGCGCGCCGTCGCCCGCTCCGCCACGGACGCCAGGGGTCCGGTCGGCTCGCCCGCCGCGTCGAGGTCGCCGCCGACGAAGAGGACGGTCGGTTTCCGGGGCAGGTCGTCGTTGCGGGCGAGCAGGGGGACGGCGTCGAGGAGCGTGTCGATCCCCTTGATCGGGTCGACGCGGCCGACGAAGAGGACGAGCGGCTCGTCGCCGGGGAGACCGAGGGTCGCGCGCGCCGCGCCTCGGTCCCGGGGATGGAACAGCTCGAGGTCAACGCCGGGGGGCACGGTGCAGACCTTGGCGGCCGGGGTCCCGAAGCGCAGGACGAGGTCGTCGCGCTCGTCCGGGTTGGCGGAGATCAGCCCGTCGGCGAGGTTGGGGAGAAGGCGTTCCGTGTCGAGGCGGAGGGCAGGCTCCCGATCGGCGGCGCCGGCGACCGCGTTCTTCATGTGGGCCGTGGTGTGGAACATCTGGACGAATGGAGCGCTCCAGGACGCCTTGGAGCTCCTCGCGAGGTGCGCGGCCCAGCCGGAGAGCCAGTAGTGGGCGTGGACGATGTCGTAGCGAACCCCTTCCCGGAGCGCGTAGCGGACCATGTTGGCGGCGAACTCGGGGAGAAGGGGGAAGAGATCGTTCTTGTCGACCGGCTCCGGGGGGCCGGCGGCGACGGCGACGACGCTGACGCCCGGGCAAAGGGGGGTGACTTCGGGGGTGTCGGGGGACGTGCGGCGGGTGAAGACGTCGGTCGGAAGGCCGAGACGGGCCAGGTGGCAGGCAAGTTCGCGGACGTAGACGTTCATGCCGCCGGCGTCCTTGCCGCCGAGGGTGGCGAGGGGCGAGGTGTGGACGCAGATCTGGGCGGAGCGGCGGAGGGGCGCGTCGGTCTCGTAGCCGAAGAGCGCGGGGTCGCTGTAGCCGGCAGGGGACACGGGGCGGGGAGCCTTTCGCGAGGGCGGCGGTCGGCGGCGGCGGATGAAAGCGAGACGACCGGGGCGACGAAGCTGCGAACGGGGCCCTCAGTCTCGCATCCCGAACCGAAGTCACTTACCCGATGATAGCGCAGTCACCGCCGGACGGAGGCGCCCGGACGTGGAATGCCGACGGGAAGCGTACGACCGGCGACAGCGCGATCGAGGCATCCGGTGGTCACCCCCTCGACCATAAAGGGGCCCGGAGCGTCGCAACAGTCGCCGCATCGCTCGTGGAGGATGGCGCGCTCCCCGCCCACCGGGCGCGATTGCGGGGCTACCGCGGACCGGGCCGGTGGGCCGAGCGGTCGCTCCGTCTCCGATCGAACGCACGCGCCGGATCGGGGACGGTCACCGGCGAAGCGCACGGAGGGACTCGCGTAAGTCTACCGAATCCGTCGCCTCGGTCACCCTACGCCGGGTTCCGCCGTTCGCTCGGGTGTCACGGGTGAGGGGATGTGGGCGGTCGTCGGGGCCCGTCGTCCTTCCGGGCACGGATGCCGAGGGTGTTCAGCGCACGACAACGGCCGACAGCGGCGGCATCCGAGGCGTCTCCAGAACAGTCCGCTCTGTCGAGACCAACGGGGCGATGTCGGTGCCCGGCGATCGGCCGGCGCGCTGGCGTATCGGATCGGCGGACCCGCGCCTCGGGCACGAGGGACCGCGCAGAAACCCGAGAGACCACCCGGCGGGACGGACGATGGGGCGTCGAGCCATTCCGGCCGCGGTCCGGTCGGCGAGGTCCCGCACGCCCTCGCTGGCTCGCCGGACCCCCGCTCGTCTTCCCCGTGCCGCCCTCCCGCCGCCCGCGTCCGGGGCATCGTCGCCGGTGCCCGGGCTGTCGGCCGCCGCCGCGGGATCGCGCGGAGACGCGGTCATTCGCGCCCTGAGCGGCCTCGTTCCGGCTCAGAGGCGGCGGTGCATGACGTGGAGGCCGACGCGTCCGAGCGCGGGATGTTCGAAAGCCTCGGGGACGGTCCCGATGACGCGGAATCCGAGTGCCTCCCAGAGCCGCACGGCCGCGCGGTTCGATTCCACGACCGCGTTGAACTGCATCGCGGCGTACCCCTGCCCGCGGGCCCAGGAGAGCGCGTACTCGCCGAGCGCCCATCCGATGCCCCGCCCCCGCGCGTCGCCCGCGACCATGAAGCTCGCGGTGGCGACGTGCGAGCCCGGGCCGGGCCGGTTCGGTCCCATCTTCGCCGTTCCGATCACCCGCGATCCGTCGTCGGCGACGACCGTGTGGCCCGGAGGCGCCTCGACCCACACCTCCCTGGCCTGCTCGGACGACCATCGGCGGTCGTACGCGTACGTATCGCCGGCCGCGAGAACCTCCCGGAAGATCGGCCACAGCGACGGCCAGTCGGCGTCGACGTAGTCCCGGATCCGCACCGTGGAATCGCCACCGGGCCCGCTCGACGGAGCAACGGTCACGTCGTGCCTCCTTTTTCGGGTCGGACGCCCCTGCCCATCCTTCGTCCCTCGGCACCGCCCTCATAGGCGGGGTACGGAGCCTATCAGGGCCCGGGTCGCGGACGGCCATTCCTTGAGAGGGCGCGACGTCGGACGGGAGGGCGAGTGCCGCGCCGAACAGGGCGGCCGGATCGACGCCTCGTTTCCGACCCGGCCAAGGGCGAGTCCTCCCGCGACCAGGCCGACTCGGTCGGCATGACCGGTCACAGAGGTCACCATGACCCGGGGCGACGGATCAGGATTGCGCGTCGGCCTGGCCGACGCGACCGGATCGCTCACCCTGCCGACGACGCTCCTCATCCGGACGACGCCGCACGAGAGCCGAGGTTTGCCGCCGACCGCAAAGTCCGCGATGGCTGGGACCTCGATCGCGGAGCAGGGAGAGGGCCTCGTCGTCGGGCACATGCACGTCATGAAATCGCCGTCGCCGCAGGGTGCCAGGCCCGAGCACTCCGTACCTGTCCCAGAGCGAGGACGACACCCCGCGCCGGAGCCAGGAAGCCCCAGCGATGACCGGGAGGGTCGGGAGTCCCGGCGGGTCTGCACGGCGCTCTCCGCCGCTTCACCGCGGAGGCGGTGCGAGACCCGGCCGGGCAGCCCGGGCATGACGCCCGACGCGTGTCCGTCCGCTACCCCTTCCTGCCGACGACAACCCCGAACGCGCCTTCTCGACCCGGCGGCCTTCGGGGTGTTGTCACCGGTTCGGACGACTCCGCCCCCATCCCCCTTGCCGCCGTCCTCCTCGACCGCTGCTCCCGGTCGAACCGGCCTACGTCAGGCGCGCTGGGGGGCGAGGAGGCCGTAGGCGCCATCGCGGCGGCGGTAGATGACGTTGAACGATTCCTCGTCGGCGTTGCGGAAGAGGAAGAAGTCGTGTCCGAGGAGCTCCATCTGCGCGATCGCCTCGTCGACGTCCATCGGCTTCAGGGCGAAGCGCTTGACCCGGACGAGGGGCGCGACGTCCGCCTCGCCATCCAGGTCGGCGTCCGTGCCCGCGGTCGCGGCCACGACCTGCACCGCGTCGGCGGTTGCTCCCGCATGGGCCGGAGACGGGACCGGCAGGTCGAGAGGGGTCAATCCGTCCGCGGCGAACCCGGGCTCCGGCCGCGGCGCGGCGCGGTCGGCCCGCTTGTCGTGGAAGCGACGGACCTGCCGGACGAGCTTGTCGACCGCCTGGTCGATCGCGCCCATCGGATCGACGTGGCTCTCCTCGGCGCGGAGGAGGCGGCGGCCGGACTGGAGGGTGAGCTGGGCGGTGACGGTGTCGGGGCCGACGCGGTTGTGGCGTTTGCGTAGCTCGAGCTTGGCGTCGACCACCCGGTCGACGAGCCGGTCGAGCCGGGCGGCCCGCTTCTCGGCGAATGCCCGCAGCTCATCGGAGACGACGACGCCGTTGCCGCGAATCTTGAGCTCCACGAGGGCCACCTCCGGGGGATCGGGGCCGGACCGCCGGCCCCGCGCGAGTGGGGACGACCCGGCCGGAGGGACCGTGCGGCGGCCGGGGAGGCGCGGCCGCAATCGGGGTGCCCGCGGAGGGATTCGAACCCCCGACGCCCACCTTAGGACGGTGGCGCTCTATCCGCTGAGCTACGCGGGCGCGGCGACCGAGTCGCGATCGCCAGAAGATGCTAGCACGGAAGACCGCCGTCGTGCCCGTCGCTCGGAGCCGTCCCCCGACCGCCCCATTTTGACGTGTACGTACACCCGAAGGATTCGGCCTTCGTAGCCGGAGGCGACGTTGTTGCATGCGACGGCATTGACGAGTGATCAACCGTCTCCAGCTCTGCCAGCATGTCGGGCAACGCCATCCGGCCGCCCGTAGCGGCCGAATGGGTGTACGTACACATTTGGACTGCCACAGGCTTCGGATACGGGGTTCATCGGGAGATGAGACGAGACCCCCGGTTCCCGCTCCGACCGGCGACGGCAGCGGTGGCGGGGATCGTCGCGGAGGCGGTTTGTCCGGGTCGGCCCGCTTGTGCTACCTTATCGATGTTCGGGGAGTAGCGCAGCCCGGTTAGCGCGCAGCGTTCGGGACGCTGAGGTCGGAGGTTCGAATCCTCTCTCCCCGACCCTCGCGGGAGCGGCCATCGGCCGCTCCCGCTTTTTTGTGCCGGTGCCCGGGCGGGGCCGATCGACTGGGGGGGCGGGATGTCGCGCGTCACCGGCGGGGACGGCCCGGGAGAAACGACGGAGATCGGGCGCGATGCCGCGGACGCCGCCGCGTTCCGTGCCCTGCCGTCCGTGACCGATCTCGTCCGGGCGGCCCGGACGCGGGGCGCGGCCCTCGACGACGCGGCCCTCACGGCCGTCGCGCGTGATCGGCTCGACGAGCAACGGGCGGCGATCCGGGCCGGGGCGCGGCCGGCGCGGGCCACGGTCGAGGCTGGGGTGGCGGCGGCGATCACCGCGATCGAGCGGCCGCGGCTGGCGCCGGTGCTGAACGCGACCGGCGTGATCGTCCATACCAACCTCGGCCGGTCGCCGGTCAGCGCGGAGACGGCGGCGGCGATGGCCGCCGCCGCCGGCGGCTACGTCCCCCTGGAGTTGGAGCCGGAGACGAACGAGCGCGGCGGCCGGATGGGGGAGATCGCACGGCTGATGCGGCTGCTGACCGGGGCGGAGGCGACGCTCGTCGTCAACAACTGCGCGGCGGCGGTCCTCCTGGTCCTCTCGGCGGTGGCCGCCGGTCGGGGCGTTGTCGTCTCCCGCGGCGAGGCGGTCGAGATCGGGGGCGGCTTCCGGGTCCCGGACGTGCTGCGGCAGAGCGGCGCGGCGCTGGTCGAGGTCGGGACGACGAACCGGACCTACGCCCGCGACTACGCCGAGGCGACCGACGAGACGACCGCCGCCTACCTCAAAATCCATCCGAGCAACTTCCGCATCCTCGGCTTCGTCCACGCCGCCTCGGCGGCCGAGCTCGCCGATCTCGGCCGGCCTCGGGGGATCCCGGTCCTGGAGGACGTTGGCAGCGGCGCGCTCCTCGACACGGCGCGGTACGGGCTCGCCGCGGAGCCGACCCTGGCGGAGAGCCTGGCGGCGGGGGCGAGCGTGGCGATGGCCAGCGGCGACAAGCTGCTCGGCGGTCCGCAGGCGGGGATCATCGTCGGGGAGGCCACCTGGGTGGACCGCGTCGCGCGGCACCCGTTGGCCCGCGCGGTGCGGGCCGACAAGACCTGCCTGGCCGGGACGGCGGCCACGCTCCGGCACTACGCGCGGGGCGAGGCAGAGTTGAAGATCCCGGTCTGGCGGATGATCGCGGCGCCGGCCGACGCGGTGCGGCGGCGCGCCGAGGCGCTGGCGGCCGCCCTCACGGCGCTGGGGGTGGCGGCGTCCGTCGAGCCATCGGCGGCGACGGTCGGCGGGGGGTCACTACCCGGGGAGTGTCTCGAGAGCTTCGCGGTGGCCCTCGATGGCGCTTCGGTCGGCGCGGACGAGGAGGGGCTGGCGCGCCGGCTCCGAGTGGGGGATCCGGGCGTCTATGGCCGGATCGAGCGGGGGAAGCTCCTGCTCGACCAGCGGACGGTGCTGCCGGAGGAGGACGAGGCCCTCGCCAGGGCGGTGGTGGCGGCAGTGCGGGAACAGGGAGGATAGGAGTCGCAAACTGGCCGGCCGACCCATGGAGCCAACATATCCCTCGGCAAAGCGGAAGGCGGACGGCGGCAACTACGGGGCCGAATGTGAACCAGTCGTTCTCACTCCTCACGGCAGACCCCGTGCGGGGGGAAGCCTGGGCGCTGGACGATCCGGATGACGGACACGGTGCCCCCGCCGAGCGACCAGCGCACGGCGTGGCGATCGGGACGACGGCGACCGGGTGAGCGGTCCGGGAGAGGGGGAGGCCATGACGGCTCGGGGAGCGGGTAGGGGCGCGACGGCCGACGCCGGCCGTCATCGGAGCGAGACGGGGGACGATTACCGGTCGGCGTCGACCCGAATCCTGATCCTGGGTGGCGGCTTCGGCGGGGTGGCGGCGGCGCTGGAGCTCGACCGGCGGTTGGCGGGTCGGCCGGGAACGAGTGTGCTCGTCGTCGACCGCGACAACGATCTCCTGTTCACGCCCCTGCTCTGGACGGTGGCCGACGGGCGCGCCAGCCCGAACGCGGTCGTGGTGCCGATCCGCGCCTTCCAGCGGGACCGCGCCTTCCACGTCCTGCACGCGTCGGTCGAGGCGATCGACCTCGATGCCCGCGAGGTGCGGACGTCGGCCGGCAACCGCCCCTACGACCACCTGGTGATCGCGCTCGGCAGCACGACGGCCGTCCCGGATCTGCCCGGCCTGCGGGAGCGCGCCCGGCCGTTCCACACCCCCGCCGACGCGCTGGAGCTCCGGAACGTCCTGATCGACGCCGTCGAGTCGGCCCACCAGACGGACGACGACGCGGAGCGGCGGGCGTGGCTCACGTTCGTGGTTGGCGGCGGCGGCGACACCGGCGTCGAGCTGGCCGCGACGATCCACGCCTACCTCGCCGACGCCCTGCTCGCGGAGTACCCCTGGCTCGCCGACGCCCCGATCCGGGTGGTGGTCGTCGGCCGCGCCGACCGGGTGGTGCCGATGAGCACGCGGCGCACTTCCGCCGCGGTGCAGAGCGCCCTCGAGGCGGAGGGCGTTGAGGTCCTGACCGGCGCCGCGATCGAGGAGGTGACGGAGCGGGCAGTGCGGACCTCCAAGGGGGAGATCCCGGCGCGGACGCTCTTCTGGGCGGCCGGGATCACGTCGCCGCCGCCGGTCCGGTCGCTGCCGGCGGAGCACGCCAAGAACGGATCCCTCCTGGTGGATGACCGCCTCCGCCTGCCCGGGCACCCCGAGGTCTTCGCCATCGGCGATTCGGCCTGGGCCTTTGATGCGGCGACGGGAGAGCCGGTGCCGCCGACGGCCCAGGCGGCGGAGCACGCCGGGCGCTACGTCGGCGAGGCGATCGCGGCGATCCTGGTCGGCCAGGAGCCGCCGCCGTTCCGCTTCCGGACGAAGGGGCGGCTGGCGCTGCTGGGGAGCGGCCGGGGCGTCGCCGAGATCGGCGGCCTGACGCTCCGGGGGCGGCCGGCCTGGCTCCTCTGGCACGGCTACTACCTGTTCCGGATCCCCTCCTGGCGGAATCGACTCCGGCTGCTGGCGGACTGGCTGCTCTCGGGGGCGACGGGCCGGGAGACGGGGCAGCTCCGGCTTGCACCGGGGAGCGCGGGCGCGGACACGGCCGGCGGGGGGACGGAGACCGCGCCACCGACGGGCGCGGACGGATCGCGGTAAGCCCAACGGATCGCTCCCCGCCCATCGCGGTTCTCTCGGCATCGCGCAGTACGTCGCCGCGGCCCGGTCGAAGCCGAGGCGCCGCCACGCTCGTATCCCGCCAACGACCGGCCCCGGACGCTTCTTGCTCCCAACCCCCCGTCCACCTCCGTGACGTGCGCTCCTTCCGGCCCCGGGCGGAGCAGCGGGACGCGCCACGGACGCGCGTTGTCGTCCGCTCCACGGGAGACAGGGCCACAGTGACCGAATACCCGGAGGACGACACTCATATCTCAGCGTCCGAGTCGACGTCTGGCTCGGACGGTCGCGGGACGCGCGAAGCGGACCGCCCCCGGGCGAGGCGGAGCCGAGCGGGAGGTTTACGGCGAGCCGACCGATCCCCTTCGCGGTCCAGTACGGCCGCAGTCCACGGTGCCGCCAGTCGGCTTGCGGATAACCTCGCACTCTTCTCGGCGCACGTTTTCCGCAAAGCCGAAGCGGTCGGGTAGCAACCCTGCAGGGGCAAGCGACGACGCCCGAGGGCGGCCGGCGTGCCCGGTGTCGGCCCGGGCGGAAGACGTGCTCGCCAGAGGGTGGCGGGAGACGGTTCGGAGCGGGCGGCACCGGGGCCACGGTACCGGCCTCCCTCACGGGCGGCATTGCCGGAGATGCCCCGACGACCGCGACGGTCCACCCGACCGTTCGCCGGACGAGGCCGCCCTCCCCGGACGGCGGCGCTGACGGGCCGGACGATCCGCCCGCGGCGCCCGAAGGCGCGGCGTGAAACGTGATCGGTGGTCAGCACCCGCGCCTCGGTCGGCCGCGCGGCGCCGCCGTCCACGATCTCGGCCGAATCGCCCGCGCCCATAGCCAAGCCGAGCCGGCCGCAGCCCGTGGACGCGGCCGCGTCCCGACCCGCCCTCCACTCACGCGTCGCGTCGGCCGTTGCCGACCACCGGTCGCGACCGGACAGCGCCGCGGCCGCTTCGGCCGGGGACGGTCGGCGGAGGATGGCGAGACCGAGCGGGATCCCGAGCCGGACCGGTGCGGCGGGCGTCGCGACGCCGCCGTAAGCAACCATTCCGAACGGGGGCCGGGCGGGGAACACCGGCACGCTGCCGCGAACCGGACCGAGCGGAGCAGGCACCCGACGCTCAGCGGCAGCGCACCGACCCGCATCGTCCAGTGGACGGGCTCGCGCTTGTCGGTGCCGGCGACCGTGTCGAAGACCCCGTCGCGGACGAAGGGGGCGTAGCGGTCGCGGGAAAGAGCGGAGAAGTCCAGGATGCGAGGGGTCGCCATGACCATCGGCGCAAGCCCGATGGAGTTGCGCATGTCGATCCTCGTCGTGGGACCGCACGGCGCTTCCCTCCGCGCCCGCATCGTGCGCCGCTCGCGGTCGGTGATCCACCGGGCGGCCATTGAACGACGCTGCGCCGGCGCACCACCGGACGCGGGACGACTGCGCGGTCAGGTTGGTGGCAGCGGACCGGGTGGTAGCCGCCTGCCGGATGCTTACGGGAGGCGCCGGCGCGGTTGCCGTCAAGCCGTTGGCGCCGTCGCCCCTGGTTCACCTACGGGAGCTCTCATCACAAGTCCCGACGCGGGACACGCTGCCGTGGGTGGCGCTGGAGCGGTGGGAGCGGGGCGGGACGGGGCGGGTCCTCGCTGTGCGACCGACGATCGCCGCGCCGACCCCCTGCCTGGAGCGGCCCGTCCCTGCGGCGAACGCCGGGGATCCGCAGGCAGGCGGGGACGATCGGCCCCCGGCGATGGGCGGCGCGGCCGCCAACCCGGCCGTCGCCGACGCGGCCGACGACTCGATCCTCCACATTGCGCTGCGCCACGCCTCGGAGCCGCGGATCGCCTGATTGGAGAGGCTGTCCTGCGCGCTCGGCCTTCCCCCGGCGGAAACCGCTGCCGCGCCCCCGTCGACCACACCCCCGACCTCGGCGTCATCCGCCTCATCGGGAATAGCCGGGGCGGCCGCACCAAGCTGGAACAGGGGGCATACGACCGGCACCGGGTCGGAACGCTGGTGCCCGAGGCCGCGCCGGAGGAGGCGAACCGAGGATGCCCCGTTGGCGACGGCGGCACGACTGCGCGCCGCGGGGGCAAGGACCGCGCGGAACGCAGCGTCGATCGCGGTCCCAGCCCTCGGCTGGCGTTGCGGGCCGGCCGGCCCGCCATCCGGCTGCCGACCGACCCGCCGCCGCTACCGCCCCGGGGTGGCGCTCGTACGCGTGTCGCGGAAGTAGGGGCTGGGGGGCGGGTAGAAGCGCTGGTGACGGTCGGCGAGGGCGGCGACCTGGGCGCGGAGGTCGGCGAGGGAGGCGCGGTCCTCGCCCTCCTGGGCGGTCTGGAGGTTCGCCTGGAGCTGGCGCATCAGGTAGCCGAAACGCTCTTTGCCGAGGAGATCGAGGGAGGTCCGCGCCTCGCGCTCGATGTCCCCCGGGAACTGGGCGGGGGTGCCTTCGAGCGAGCCAAGGAGGCGATCGGCGTGATCGGCGACCGCGTCGTCGAGGCCGGCCACGATCGACTCCGCCTCCAGATCCAGCGGGATCCGCTCGTCCCGGAGCACGCGCAGCAGCTCGCGGTTGCGACCGTCCATCAGGTCGTCGGCGGGGACCAGGGGCAGGACCTCGCGGCAGATGGCGCGGTGCTTCAGGAGGAGGGCGAGCAGGTGGTCTTCGTGCGAGGCGCGGAGCATCCGCGGCGCCGCGGCCACGGGGGCCGGGCGGTCGCTCGCGCGCGGCTCGACCCGGAGCGCGGAGCGGCGGACCTCGGCGAGGACGACCCGCTGGTCGAGCTGGAGCCGGGTCGCCAGGCGGGCGACGTGGTGCGACTGGACGATCCGGTCGCCGACCTGGCCGAGGACGGGGGCCGCGCGCTTGATCGCCTCCGCCTTGGCCTGGGCGTCGTTGCGGTCGACGCCGCTGGTGACCGCCTCGATGAAGAAGTCGAGGAATGGCTGGGCCTGGGCGACAACCTCCGGCCACCGCTCCGGATCCTTCCGGATCAACTCGTCCGGGTCCTTTCCTTCCGGAAGGCGGACGATCGCGATCTCGGCGTTGAGCTTCCGCTCGAAGCGGATGATGCCGCGGGCGTCCGGAACCGGCACCGCGTCGGCATCCAGGGCGCCCTGCATCGTCTCCAGCGAGCGGAGCGTCGCCAGTTGGCCCGCCGCGTCGGCGTCGAGGGCGAGGACGATGTGCTTGCTGAGGCGCTTGACCAAGGCGACCTGGGCCTCGGTAAAGGCGGTGCCCATCGCGGCGACGACGTTGCCGTGGCCGAACTGGTGGGCCGCGATGGCGTCCATGTAGCCTTCGACGATGACGACCTGGTCGCGCCTGCGGACCTCCTCCTTGGCGAGGTCGAGGCCGTAGACGAGGGAGCTCTTGTCGAAAATCGCCGACTGGGGCGAGTTCAGGTACTTCGGCTGCCCCTCGCCGACGATCCGGCCGCCGAAGCCGACGACGCGCCCCTCCCGCGTCCGGATCGGGAAGAGGAGACGGTTGCGGAAGCGGTCGTAGTAGCCGCCGGAGTCGCGCTCCTGGAGGAGGCCCGCTTCGTGCGCGAGCGCGGGGTCGACGCCGCGCTGGGCGAGGTACTGGTGGAGGGCGTCCCAGCGGTCGAGGGCGTAGCCGAGACCGAAACGGGCGACGACCTCGGACGAGAGGCCGCGCTGCTCGACCACCTCGCGGCCGGGGGCGCCTGCCTGGCTGTTGAGCAGGATGTTGGCGTAGAAGTGGGCCGCCATCTCGTTCAGCTCGATCAGGCGCTGGCGGTGGGCGTCGACCTCCGGGGCAACGCTCGGGACGCTGGCGAGCTCGACGCCGGCGCGCTTCGCCAGCTCCTGGAGCGCCTCGCGGAAGTCGACGTGCTCGATCTCCTGGACGAAGGTGAAGGCGTCGCCCCCTTTACCACAGCCGAAGCAGTGGAAGTTTTGGGAGTCGGGGAAGACCACGAAGCTCGGCGTCTTCTCCTGGTGGAACGGGCATAGGCCTTTGTAGGAGCGGCCGGCCCGCTTCAGCGGCGCGTAGCCGCCGATCAGCTCGACGATGTCGGTCCGCTCCCGAACCTCGGCGACGGAATCGCGGGCCATGCGTGCTCCTTTGTAGCCAGAGTGGTCAGTAGCCGGTGTCGGGTGCCAGACCGCCCGGAGAGCGCCAACTTGAGCGATCCACCGCTCAGCTCCCCCGTCGCCGGCCGCTGCCTCCGGGCTCCTGCCGCCTCGTCAGACCGACCAGTGCCGCGGCACGAAGAGCCGTTCGTAGAGCTCGATCGCGAAGCGGTCGGTCATCGAGGCGACGTAGTCGGCGGCCTGGCGCTCCGGCGGGTCGGCGAAGGCGGGGAGGCGGTCCTCGGCGGGGAGGCGGGCGGGGTCGGCGGCAAAGTGGGCGAAGAGGGCGCGGACGATGTGCTGGGCGCGGTGGGTGTTCGACTCGGCATTGAGCGGCGTGTAGACGCGGGCGAAGAGGACGTCGCGCAGGTTGTCGGCGGCGGCGCGGACGTCGGGCGAGATCCGGATCGCGCCGGGGAGGGCGTCCGTCTCCGACTGGTCGATCACGTCGCAGACGATGGCGTCGATGCGGGCGGCGTGCGTCTCCCCGAGCCGTTCGAGGACGGGGCGCGGCACGTCCTCGTCGGCGATCAAACCACCGCGGAGGGCGTCGTCGAGGTCGTGGTTAACGTAGGCGATGGCGTCGCTCATCCGGACGACCTCGCCCTCCAGGGTGGCTGGGCGCGTGCCGCCGTCGCCGGCGATGCCCGAGCGGAATTTGGAGTGGTTCAGGATGCCGTCGCGGACCGGGTCGGTCAGGTTCAGGCCGCGGCCGTCGCGCTCCAGACGGTCGACGACGCGAAGACTCTGCTCGTTGTGGCGGAAGCCGGGGAACGCCTCCGCGAGGGCGCGCTCGCCGGCGTGGCCGAAGGGGGTGTGCCCAAGGTCGTGGCCGAGCGCGATCGCCTCGATCAGGTCCTCGTTCAGGCGCAGGGCACGCCCGATGGTGCGAGCGACCTGGCCGACCTCCAGGGTGTGGGTGAGTCGGGTCCGATAGTGATCGCCCACGGGGGCGATAAAGACCTGCGTCTTGTGCATCAGCCGACGAAAGCTCTTGGTGTGCAGGACGCGGTCCCGGTCCCGTTGAAAGGCCGTCCGGACGCCGCTCTCCGCCTCCGCCTCGGCCCGGGCGGCGCCCCGGCTCGGGGTCGCGGTCGGCGCCAACCATCCCGCCTCGCGCGCTTCGAGGGCGTCGCGGGCGGTCAAGGATCGGGCGGTCGCCGGGCCGATGGCCAAGGGTCGTCTCCGTCGGGGCGCCGCGAGGCCGATTCGGTCGAAAACGGGGACGCCGAACCGGTATTCTACACGGACGGTGTCCGGACACGTCCGTCGGGCGCGACCCGCCCGCACGAGACGCGACGGCCGATGCCCGTGCCCCGGCCCGCACGCGTTGCCGTCCGCGCCGCACCGGCGAACGGGAACGGGGCCGCGCCGTCCGCTCCGCCTACCGGAGGCGGGGGGCGAGACGCCCCCGGACAGGCGACGCGGCCACCACACCCCGTCCGGTTGCGGAGTTGCCCGAAAGGTTTTGGATGACGAGCGGGACTACTACCATGGTCGACCGAGCGCGCGAGATGGTCGACGAGGTCTACCGCGCAGAGTCGCGGCGCGTCTTCGCCACCCTGATCCGCCTGCTCGGCGACTTCGACCTCGCCGAGGACGCGCTCCAGGACGCCTTCGCCGCGGCGCTGGTGCAATGGCCGCGGGACGGCGTGCCGGCCAGTCCCCGGGCGTGGCTCGTCTCGGCCGGACGCTTCAAGGCGATCGACCGCGTCCGACGGCGCGCCCGCTTCGACGCCTCGCTGGCGACGCTGGCCGAGGGGTTGACGGAGACCGACGGTGCGGACGCCGGGTTGGGCGACGACGAGATCGCGGACGACCGCCTGCGGCTGATCTTCACCTGCTGCCACCCGGCGCTCTCGCCGGAGGCCCGCGTTGCGCTCACGCTGCGGGAGGTCTGCGGCCTCACCACCGAGGAGATCGCCCACGCTTTCCTCACCGCTCCCGCCACCCTCGCCCAGCGCATCGTCCGCGCCAAGGCGAAGATCCGCAACGCGGCGATCCCGTACCGGGTGCCGCCCCCGGCCGAGCTGCCGGACCGCTTGGACACCGTGCTCCAGGTGATCTATCTCGTCTTCACCGAAGGGTACTCCGCCTCCTCCGGTGGATCGCTCACGCGGCCCGATCTCTCGGGGGAGGCGATCCGCCTGGCGCGGCTCCTCCTCGCTCTGCTGCCGGAGCCGGAGGCGGTGGGTCTGCTCGCGTTGATGCTGCTGCACGAGTCGCGGCGTGCGGCACGGACCTCCCCGGGCGGGGACCTCGTCCTGCTCGAGGACCAGGACCGGACCCTCTGGGATCGGGACCTGATCGCCGAGGGAACGGCGCTGGTCGAGCGCGCGCTCCGGTCCGGGAGGTTCGGCCCGTACGGGCTGCAGGCGGCGATCGCGGCGGTTCACGCCGAGGCGCCGAGCGTCGGCGCGACCGACTGGGCTCAGATCGTCGGCCTCTACGACGTCCTGGCGCGGGTCGAGCCGTCGCCGGTGGTTGCCCTCAACCGCGCCGTCGCGGTCGCCATGCGCGACGGCCCCGCGGCGGGCCTGGCCCTGGTCGACGCCATCCTGGCCGGTGGAGACCTCGCCGACTACCACCTGGCCCACTCCGCGCGGGCGGAGCTCTGCCGCCGCCTGGGCCGAACGGCCGAAGCACGCACCGCCTACGAGCGCGCGCTCGCTCTCGCGCGGCAGGAGCCGGAGCGCCGGTTCCTCGAGCGGCGGCTGGACGACCTGCGGGACTGACACGGAGCCCGGCGCAGAACCGGTGTGAGGCGCTCGTGCTCAGGCCTGGCGGGGCTTCACCGGTTCAGCCCAGGGTTCGGGTGCCCAGGCCCCAACCCCGCGCGAAGCCGACGCCCCGGCGCCCACCCGGCGCCCCGGCGCCCACCCGGCGCCCGGACGAGTGCGCCCGCCCGGTCTTTGGCCCACCGTTTCGGCTCCCGATCGCCCCCGAGCGCAGCCCCCGGCCTCCCTCGGTGCCGCCACCCCGGGGGCACCGAGGGAGCCGACCGCTGCCGTCTACGGCGGGGAACCGACGCGCGTTGGAGACCGTCGCGTCCCCTGTCGATCCCGCACGTCTCCGAACGACTACCCGGTGTCGCGGTCGTTCGGCCCGACGCCGGCGCCGCGGAACGGCCGGTCGGGATCGTCCGGACCGCCCGACGCCACGCAGCAGCGGAGGACGCCATGACGACGCCGACACTCGGCGGCAGCCTGCTCGGCCGCGCCGACCCCCATCGGTCGCGCGGCGGGTGCCGTGCCGCGTTCGCGTGCGAACCCAACGAAGGCGGGTTCATCCGGTGCGGCGGGGTCGCAGTGCTCATCGACGGCCGCGTCGACGTGGCGGCGGCGAACCCTGAGCCCGGCCGGGCGATCCTTACCATCCACGTCGACGACGCACCGGCCTCCGCCGCCCACCTCGACCGTATCGGGTCCACCCGGCTCGTGCCCGTCGAGGCGCGCGAAGACGGGCTGTTCGGGACGCTGATCGACCCGGACGGCAACGACG
>CADCWL010000238.1 GCA_902806405.1 uncultured Thermomicrobiales bacterium
ACCTTGGCGAGCCGGCGGTGACGTTCGTCTCGGTTGTGGCATACGAGCGCGTGGCCGGCACCCCGCTGCCGGCGAACCGGGAGCCGGTGCGGTTGACGGGGACGACGGACGTCGACGAGGCGCCGCGGTTGGGACTGGTGCGGTGAGAACGGGCTGGGCGCTGCGCGGGCGGGCTGCGATGGAGGCCCGGGTCGAAGTCGGGGTGCTGGCGCGGCCGGAGGGGAACGGGGAGGCCGTGCTCGTCCAGCGCGACGGCCGGCCGGCGATGGCCGCCTCGTCGATCGCCGAGTACAAGCTCCGGGCCGAAGCCGTTGGGTCGATCTGCTCGGTGAGCGGATCGAGGGAGAAGTTGAACGGACGCCGGGCGCCGGTTGCCGCCGGTCGAGGCACCGATCCGGGGAGGACAGGATGAGCGGGACGACCACCTCGCCGGTCTGCGATGACGCCGGCATCCTGGTGCGCCTCCTTACCGGTCACGACAACGGGACGGCTCGCGGGCGCTGGGAGCGGCGGCGGGTGGAGCGGCGATCCCTGGTCGCGCCACCCCTCCTGCGCAATGAGGTCACGAACGCGCTCCATCGCCCGCGGCGAGCGGACGCCGCGGGCGAGGATGTTGCCCGGGATGCGCTCCGCTCCGCGCTCGATCTCCCGGTCGACCGTGCCGACGAGCCGGGGGTGCACGTGGCGGCCCTGTCGATTGCCCCCCGCTTTAGGCTGCCGGCGGTGGACCACGCCCGCTCCCTGGCCCTGTCGGAGCGGGAGGGCGTCGACTTCTGGACCACCGACCGCCGGCTCACCAACGTCGTCCGGCAGACACCGCCTTGGGTGCATCGCGTCGCCCCCCGGTACGGCCCCACGCCGTGACGCTCGCGATCCCCGCCCCTTCCCTCGTCCTCCTCATCGGCCCCTCCGGGTCGGGCAAGTCGACCTTCGCGCGGGCGCACTTCCGGCCCACGGAGATCCTCTCCTCCGACGCCTTCCGAGGATGGGTGTCCGACGACGAGAACGACCAGGGCGCCACGAAGGACGCCTTCGAGCTGCTGCACGCCGTCGCCGCAAAGCGCCTCGCCCGCGGTCGGCTGACCGTGATCGACGCGACCAACGTCCAGCAGGAGGCGCGCCGGCCGCTCGTGGAGCTGGCGCGGGCGCACCACCTCTTGCCGGTCGCCATCGTGCTCGACCTGCCGGAGCGGGTTTGCCTGGAGCGGAACCGGGCGCGGCCGGACCGCCAGCTCGGGCCGCACGTCGTCCAGCGGCAGCGGCAGCAGCTTCGGGAGGGCCTCCGGGGGCTGGGGCGGGAGGGCTTCCGCTCCGTCCACGTCCTCTCCTCGCCGGAGGAGGTCGCCGCGGCGACGGTCGCACGGCACCCGCTTCCCGTCGATAAACGGGGGCTGCACGGTCCGTTCGATGTCGTCGGCGACGTCCACGGCTGCTTCGACGAACTGCGGGAACTGCTCGACCGCCTCGGCTACGGGATCGTCGAGACCGGCGACAAGGACGGCGGGGTCGGCTACGCGGTGACGCCGCCGGTCGGACGGACGGCGGTCTTCCTCGGCGACCTGGTCGACCGGGGGCCGAAGACACCGCAGGCCCTGCGCCTGGTGATGGGAATGGTCGCGGCCGGCACGGCGCTCTGTCTGCCGGGGAACCACGACGACAAGCTGCTGCGGGCGCTCATCGGCCGAAAGGTGCGGATCGGCCGCGCCCTGGCGGGATCGATGGCGCAGATCGACGCCGAGCCGCCGATGTTCCGGGAGCGGGTCGTCGCCTTTCTGGACGGGCTGGTCTCCCACTACGTGCTGGATGACGGCAAGCTCGTCGTCGCCCACGCCGGGATGAAAGAGGCGTACCAGGGACGCGCCTCCGGCGCCGTCCACGACTTCGCCCTCTACGGCGACACGACCGGCGAGAAGGACGAACTCGGCCTCCCGGTCCGCCGGGACTGGGCGGCGGCCTACCGCGGCGAGGCGATGGTCGTCTACGGACACACCCCCGTCGCGGCGTCGGAGTGGCTGAATCGGACGATCAACATCGACACCGGCTGCGCCTTCGGCGGCCGGCTGACCGCCCTCCGTTACCCGGAGCAGGAGCTCCTCTCCGTCCCGGCACGGCACGCCTACGCCGTCCCGGCCCGCCCGTTCCTGCCAGAGCCCGGCGCACCGCAGGCCGCCCAGCCGGTCCGCTCCGCAGAGCAGCGGAACGACAAACCGCTCGACCTCGAGGACGGGGTTGGCAAGCGGACGGTCGAGACACGGCTGGCAGGTCGGGTCACGCCGCCGCTGTGACGCACTCACCGTCCGAGCCTCCTCCCTTGAGCAAGGGCGAGGGGGAGCCGGTGCCGGCCGGATCGTCACCCACACCCGGAGTTGGTCCGCTGCTGCCCCGTTGGCTCTGGCCGACGCTCGCGGCGGCGGTGCTCCTCTCCCTCGCCGCCGCCGGGGACGGGGTGCTGCCGGGGGACGTGGCGTTCGCCCGCGCCGCCCAGGGTGCGGTCCTCCCCGAGCTTCGGGGCGTGGTTGAGGCCGTCAACCGGCTCGGCCGGGTAGTCCCGGGCGCCCTGGCGATCACGCTCGCCGTCGCCGGATTTCTGTTCTGGGCGGGGCAGCGCGCGGCGGCGCTCCTGGTCGGGGCGACGCTCCCCCTGCGGGCGGTCAACCCCGCCCTGAAGGCGCTGATCGACAGCCCGCGCCCGAGCGACACGCTGGTCGCGGTGAGCGAGCGGGCGGACGGGCTCGGCTTCCCGAGCGGACACGCGACGGGGGCGATGCTGCTCTTCGGCGCCGTGATCGTCGTCGCGCCGCTCCTGACCGCCTCCCCATCCCTTCAGCGCGCCGTCCGCGTGCTGGCTACGCTCGCAATCCTCGCCGCCGGGACGAGCCGGGTCGCGGTCGGCGCGCACTGGGCATCGGACGTGCTGGGCGGGTATCTGTGGGGCGGGGTGGTGCTGGGGCTGCTGGTCACCGTCGTCCGGCTCCCTCGGCACATCCCGGATCGCACCGACGGTGCGCCGGCGTCCGCACAGAGGGCGGGCCGACGCGTACGCGACGCGAGGGCAGAGGCGTAAGCCTGCCTCTCGGAACCGGGGCCGCGCCCTCGACGCCGAGCGGCGGTTCAGCCCCGCCGGGTGACCGTCCGCGCCCGGCGGATCTGGTCGGCATGGTCGTGGGCGTGGGCGGCGTAGATGCGGAGCCAGTCGAGGAGGGCGTAGCGGCCGCTCTCGTTGTGGATGCCTTCCCGCGCCCACTCCTCCTCGCCGAGGCGGTCGAGTAGTTCGGCGGTGGCCGCGCGGATGGCGCCGAGGGTCGCCAGCGAGGCGGCGATCGGGCGGTCGTAGTGGAGGCGGCGAGCGTACGCTTCCTGGTCGTAGCCGGCGATCGTCGGGCGGTCCTCCGCCAGCAAGCGGCGGAGGCGGATCGCGGAGGTCGTCTCGCTATCGGCGAGGTGGTGGGCGACCTGGCGCGGCGACCACTCCCCAGGTGCCTCGGCGGTGTCGAGCTCGGCCTCGGTGATGCCGGCCAGGGCGTCGACGACGACGCGGTGGCCGTCCCGGTAGCGGTCGACCAGCGTTCGTCGCGTCGTTAGGTCCATTCCCTGGCTCCTTTTCGACCGTCCTCGGGTCGCGCCACCTTCCCTTCGCGCCACTCGGCGCTCCCGCCTTCCACGTCGCACCGGAGCACGAAGTCGTTGTCCCAGTCGGTTTTGAGCAGCCGGCGGTCCGGCTCGGTGCCGTCCCGGAGCCGACCCTGAGCGACCGCCATGTCGTCGTTAACGGCGACATGGCTCGTGCCTCGCCTCGTCGGTGCCGACAGGTTCCCGACTGCCGGGCCAACCGCCCGCGCTCGCGTCCGGTCAGGGAGTGGCTCGGCGAACGGGGTGAAGGAGGAGGAGACGGCGTCGGGGGCGAACAGCCGACCGATGGCGGATCGGTCGTCCGTTGTCCGTGCATCGACGTACCCACCCAGCCACCGCCGGACTCCGGCTCCGTCAGGCACCAGCGTTCGCCGTACCAGAGCCGTTGCCGTCGTTTCAGTCCGCCGCCCCCTTGACGGTCAGGTCCGCCTCCTCCGGCTCGGCCGCGGCGATGAGGGCGGCGCGCGGGATCACCTTCCACGTCGCGGCCAGGGTGGCGTCCCAGGCGCTGAGCAGGCGACGCGCGTGGTCGCTGCCGGTGAGGCGCGCGTGGCGCTCGACGAGGCGGCGCATCTCGAGGGCGTCCGTCTCGCCGGTCAGGGGCTCGAGCAGGATCGACTCGCCGTTGATCCGGTCGGGAAAGGCGCCGGCCGGGTCGTGGACGTAGGCGACGCCGTTGGTCATGCCTGCGCCGAAGTTGCGGCCGGTTGGGCCGAGGACGACGACGCTACCGCCGGTCATGTACTCGCAGCCGTGGTCGCCGACCCCCTCGACGACGGCGGTCGCGCCGGAGTTGCGGACGGCGAAGCGCTCGCCGGCGCGGCCGGCGACGAAGAGGGCGCCGCCGGTGGCGCCGTAGAGGATCGTGTTGCCGGCGATGGTCTGCGGCGCCGCGAAGCGGGCCTCGCGCGGCGCCCGGATTGCGATCTCGCCGCCGCTCATCCCCTTCGCGACGTAGTCGTTCGCCTCCCCCTCCAGCACCAGGCGCAGCCCGTGGACGGCGAAGGCACCGAAGCTCTGGCCGGCGCTGCCGGCGAAGCGGCAGGTGACGCGACCCGGCGCCTCACCCCGGCCTCGGCGGAGCGCGATCTCACCGGCGAGCTTCGCGCCGACCGTGCGGTGCTCGGTCCGGATCGCCTCGGCAACGCTGATCGCGCCACCCCGCTCCAGAACCGGGGCGACCGCCGCCAGGATTCGGTCGTCGAGCGTCGGCGCGTCGCTCGCGATGTCGACCGTCTTGCGGCGATCCGCCTCGGCCGCCGGCGGCGGAAAGAGGGCGGAGAGGTCGAGCCGGGCGGCGCGGCCCGCCAGCGGCTTCGCGGACAGGAGGTCGGAGCGGCCGACCAGCTCGTCGATCGTCCGGGCGCCGAGGGCGGCCATCGCCTCGCGGACGGCGGCGACGAGGTGGGTGAAGTAGGCGACGACCTGCTCCGGGGTGCCGGTGTACTTGGCGCGGAGATCATCGCGCTGCGTCGCGATCCCGGTCGGGCAGGTGTTGAGGTGGCACTGGCGGGCCATGTCGCAGCCGATCGCGATCAGGACGGAGGTGCCGAAGCCGAACTCCTCGGCGCCCAGCAGCGCCGCCACAATGACGTCCTCGGCCGTCTTGATCCCGCCGTCGGTGCGGAGGCGGACGCGGGAGCGGAGGCCGTTCGCGACCAGCGTCTGCTGCGTTTCGGCCACGCCGAGCTCCCACGGTGCTCCGGCGTGCTTGATCGAGGCGAGCGGCGAGGCGCCGGTGCCGCCGGAGTGGCCGCTGACCAGGATGTAGTCGGCGCGGGCCTTGGCGACGCCGGCGGCGACGGTGCCGACCCCCGCCTCGGCGACGAGCTTGACCCCGATCTGGGCCCGCGGGTTGACCTGCCGCAGGTCGTAGATGAGCTGCGCCAGGTCCTCGATCGAGTAGATGTCGTGGTGCGGCGGCGGCGAGATCAGCGGCAGCCCCGGCACGGCGTGGCGGAGGCGGGCTATCAGGGCCGTCACCTTGTGGCCGGGGAGCTGCCCGCCCTCCCCCGGCTTCGAGCCCTGGGCGATCTTGATTTCCAGCTCCTCCGCCATCGAGAGGTAGCGGGCGGTGACGCCGAAGCGGCCGGACGCCACCTGCTTGACCTTGGAGTGGGGGACGTCCGGCCCCGCCTCGTCGTACCAGCCGGGATCCTCGCCCCCCTCACCCGAGTTGGAGCGGGCGCCGAGGCGGTTCATCGCGATCGCCAGCGTCCGGTACGCCTCCGGGCTGAGGGCGCCGAGCGACATCGCGGTCACGACGAAGCGGCGCAGGATCGCCTCGGCCGGCTCGACCTCCGCCAGCGGCACCGGGGCACCGAGGGGGGAGACGGCCAGCAGGTCGCGGATGGCGGTCGGGGGTTGGGCGGCGACGAGGTCGCGGTAGGCACGGTAGGCGGCGGGGTCGTCGGCGTTGACCGCGAGTTGGAGCGCCTTGACGGTCGGCGGGGCGTAGGCGTGCGGCTCGCCGTCCTTGCGGTAGCGGACGAAGCCGAGGTCGGGCAGCTTGGCGGCCGGCGCCGCGAACGCGCCGCGGTGGCGACGCAGCACGTCCTCGCCGATCTCCGCCAGGCCGAGGCCGCCGAGGCGGGCCGGGGTGCCGGCGAAACAGCGATCGACGAGGCCGGGATCGAGGCCGATCGTCTCGAAGATCTGGGCGCCGCGGTAGCCCATTGCCGTCGAGATCCCCATCTTGGAGCAGACCTTGAGGAACCCGTTCTCGAGCGCGGTTCGGTAGTTGCGCCGCAGGTCGTCGGCGGAGAGCGCCTCGTAGCCGCGCGTCCCGGCGAGCGCCGCCGAGGCGGCGAGCGCGAGGTAGGGGTGGACGGCGCCCGCGCCGTAGCCGATCAGGCAGGCGAGGGCGTGGACGTCGCAGACCTCCCCCGTCTCGCAGACAAGGTCGACGCGGGCGCGCAGCCCGGCGCGGATGAGGTGGTGGTGGATCGCGCCGACCGCGAGCAGCATCGGCAGCGGGGCGTGGGTGGCATCGACGCCGCGGTCGCTGAGGACGAGCAGGCCGGCGCCATCGCGGACGGCGGCCTCGGCGTCGGCGATCACCCGGTCGAGGGTGTCGGCGAGGAGCGCACCGGTGGGCGTCCCCCCATCCCCGTCCGGGGTCCCGGTCGGCACTCTGAAGAGCGTCGAGACCGTCGCTGCCCGGAGCGGTCCGTCCAACCCCTTCAGCGCGTCGAGCTCCGCCTCCGTGAGCAGCACGCTCGGGAGGTGGAGGAGGCGGGCCTGGCTCGGCTCCTCGACGAGGAGGTTGCCGCGGGGGCCGAGAAAGCCGTCGAGCGCCATCACCTTCCGCTCGCGCAGCGAGTCGATCGCCGGGTTGGTGACCTGGGCGAAGCGCTGCCGGAAGAAGCTCGACAGCGGGCGCGGCTTGTCGGAGAGGACGGCGAGCGGCGCGTCGTCCCCCATCGACCAGGTCGGCTCCTTCGCCTCGCCCGCCATCGGCTGGACGATCAGACGCAGATCCTCGGCGGTGTAACCGAAAGCGCCCTGGACGGCGACGAGGGCGGTGCCCGGCTTGGCCCGGCCGTTGGCCCGAACCGGGGCGCGGCCGCCGTCGACGGGGACCGGCGCGTCCATGCCCGCCGCCTGGGTGCCGGCGACCTGCCCCGTCCCGGCGATGGCGGCGTCGGTCGGTGCGGCGGGGATCGCCGCAAGGACCGGATGGGCGGCGGCGAGGTGGACGCGGCCGGCCGCCAGCCACTCCCCGTACGGGGCCCGCCCCGCGATCTCCGCCTTCAGCTCGTCGTTGTGGAGAACCACGCCGCGGGCGGTGTCGACGACCATCATCTGGCCGGGTCCGAGCCGGCCCTTTTCGACGACCCGCGCCTGGTCGATGGCGACCGTGCCCGCCTCCGAGCCGGCCACCAGCAGGCCGTCGGCGGTGATCGCGTAGCGGAGCGGGCGCAGGCCGTTCCGATCGAGCGCCGCTCCGGCCAGCACCCCGTCGCTGAAGCCGAGCGCGGCCGGGCCGTCCCACTGCTCGACGAGACCGGCGTGGAAGTCGTAGAAGGCGCGCAGCGCGGGCGACATCTCGGTCGGCGCCGCGAGCTGCTCCCACGGTTCCGGCACCAGCATCATCAGCGCGTGCGGCAGCGACCGGCCGCCGTGGTGAAGCAACTCGAGCACGTTGTCGAGGCTGAGGGAGTCGCTGCCGTCGCGGCTGACCACCGGCCGCAGGGCGTCGACGCCGATTCCGCCGGGGAAGACGAGATCAGGCGCCCGCGCCTCCATCCAGGCCCGGTTCCCCTGAACCGTGTTGATCTCGCCGTTGTGGGCCAGGAAGCGGAAAGGCTGGGCGAGCCCCCAGGTCGGGAAGGTGTTGGTCGAGTAGCGCTGGTGGAAGAGGGCGATCGCGCTCTCGTAGGCGGGGTTGCGTAGGTCTGCGTAGAGAGCGGGGAGGTCGGCCGGAAGGCAGAAGCCTTTGTAGATCAACGTCCGGGCGGAGCAGGAGACGACGAAAAGGTCGGCGATGCCGGCCGCCACCGCCGCGCGCTCGGCCGCCTTGCGGACGAGGAAGAGGTCCCGCTCAAACCCCTCGGCGCTCCGCTCCACCGGACGCTCGACGAGGAGCTGGGCGATACGGGGCAGGGTGGCAAGCGCCGTCGGTCCAAGCACGCCCGGGTCGAGCGGCACTTCGCGCCAGCCGAGGAGCGGCAGCCCCTGGGCGCGGACGGCCGCCTCCAGGAGAAGGCGCGACGCGGCGGCCGTCTCCTCCGCCTGGGGCAGAAAGACCATCGCCACGCCGACATCGCCCGGCCGCAGGCCGGTGCGGCCGCGTCGGGCCAACTCCGGGGCGAAGAGGGCGAACGGGATCTGGGTCAAGATGCCGGCGCCGTCCCCGGTCCGAGCGTCGGCGCCGACGCCGCCGCGGTGGGTCAGGTTGACGACCCCGGCCAGTGCCCGCTCGACGATCTCCCGGGACGGACGACCGCCGACATCGACGACGAGACCGACGCCGCAGGAGTCCCGCTCGTAGCTCGGGTCGTAGAGGGGCGCCTGCCGGCGATCGGGATGGTACGGGCGCATCGGGGATGCTCCTTCATTGCTGGGGAACGCGGGCGCGAGGTGAGGAGGGCGGCGTTGGGCGCACGCGGCAGCCGCGCGATCGGAGACCGGCGCGGTGCGGCGGACGGCGAAGAAGCGGGCGCGACGAGACCGAAGCGGGACGGGCAACACCCGGGAAGCCGCCTCGCTCCCCGATCGGTCGCCGCCGGTCGGACATGCCACGCCGTTGTGGGGACATTCAGTCTAGGTGTGGGGGGCGGGAGCGCATAGAGACCGTTCGCCAAGAGCGGGAGGGGGTTCTCTTGGGCAGAGCGCCTAAGCCGGGGTCGCGTTCTGGTGCCGATGGCACGGGTCGCGACGGCTCTCACCCCCGACCTCTCCCCCTACAACAGAGCGGGACAGACGTTCGAACGACGACGCAGGCGGCGGCGATGCGCTCGGCGTGCCGGCTGCGGTGCGGCCGACCCTCCGCCGCGAGAGGCGGGGGACACCGGCTGGTGGAAAGCTCGGCCGGCTCCACCCCTCTCGCGAACCGTTCCGTCGGGGCGTGTTCCATCGCCACCAGTCCCAACCAAGGGCGTCGCGGTCGGCGACCGGCGCGATGGGTCGCGGCCTCCACTGGGCGCTCCCGGGGCGCCCGCTCCGGTCGGGGGGGGAGAACCGCGCCCGCGTCCTCTATCCCTTCGAGCGGGGTCCCCTTAGGGATTCCGGCAAGCCGCCCCCCTATCATTTAGACTCCCAGCCCAAACCTGTTGGACTCGCGGAAGCAGGGATCGGATGGCGGCGATCGTCGAGGACCGGACCGAACGGCGACCGGAGGAGACCGAGGCCGCGCTGGAGCGCGTCGCCCGGGAGGGGGTGCGGCTGGTCGACCTTCAGTTCAGCGACATCGCCGGCGGGGCGCGGGCGATGACGATCCCCGCGGACCTCTTGCCGCCGGTCCTGGCCCATGGCTACCGCTTCGACGGCTCGGCCGTCACCGGCGGCGTGCGCGAGGTCGAGCTCGACCTGTATCTCGCCCCCGACCCCGCCACGCTGGTCGTCTTCGACGCCGTGGAGAGCGCCCCGCGGCGTGGTCGCCTCGCCTGCTCCGTCCGGCGGCGCGACGGACAGCCGTTCGCCGGGGACCCCCGCTCGGTGCTGGAGCGGGCGACCGCGGCGGCGGCGGCGGCCGGCTACGGCTACCGGGTGGCGCTCGAGGTCGAGTTCTACCTGCTCCGCCAGGGCGAACCGAGCCCGCTGCCGCAGCCACCCCGCGACCCGGCCGGTTATTTCGGCCTCGGCGACGGCGCCGTCGCCGGCATCCGGGACGAGATCGTCGCCACCCTCCACGAGATGGGGGTCGAGGTGGGCGGCGCCCACCACGAGACCGGCCCCGGCCAGGAGGAGCTCGACCTCTGGCCGACCGACGCCCTCCGGATGGCCGACCGCCTGCTGACAGTACGGCAGGTGATCCGCTCGGTCGCCCAGCGGCGCGGCCTCCGCGCCAGCTTTATGCCGAAGCCGTTGACCGACGCCCCCGGCTCCGGGATGCACGTCTTCCAGCGCCTGACCCACCTCGCCAACGGCGGGGACGCGCTCCGCGGCGAGGGTGACGGGCTTTCGGCGACCGCCCGCCACGCGATCGCCGGCCAGCTCGTGCACGCGCCGGCTGCCTGCGCGGTTCTCTGCCCGACCGTCAACTCGTACAAGCGCCTCGCCGCAGGTCACCGCGCGCCCCGCCACGTCACCTGGGCCCACCTCAGCCAGGCGTCCCTGATCCGGGTGCCGTCGTCGGGGATGGGGGAGGACGCCCCGGTCGACCTGGAGCTGCGCTCGCCCGACGGGATGGCGAACCCCTACCTCGCCTTAGCGGTGACCCTCGCCTGCGCCCTCGACGGCATCCGCCAGGGGGACGAGCCGCCGCCGCCGCTCGACGAGAGCCTGGTCCGCTACGACGACGAGGAGCTCCTCCGGCTCGGCATCCCCCAGCTCCCCGTCACCCTCGGCGAGGCCCTCAACGCCCTCGCCGAGGACGATGTCGTCCGCGCCGCCCTCGGCGACGCCGTCTGCGACCAGTTCCTCATCGTCAAACGGGCCGAATGGGCCGAGTACCGCCGCTACGTGAGCCCGTGGGAGCACGCCCGCTACGGGGAGTAGCGGAAAGCGGGAAGGCGGGAGTGGGAAGGAGAACGATGACCGCGACGGTCGCTACGGGGACACCGAGCGTGATCGATTGGGAGGGGACCACCCGCGAAGGGGGCGATCGTCCGTCCCCCTTCCCTCTTCCGTCTTGCCCCTCCGCCCCGTGATCACCGTCGCCGACGTGATCGCGCTGGCGCTGCCGGCGGGGACGAAGGTCGCCGCGGGGTCGGCCGGGCTGGGCCGGGAGGTGACCTGGGCAACCCGGTTGCGACCGAACCCACCCGCCTTCGGGCACCTCAGCGGCGGGGAGCTGGTGCTGTTGCCGCCCAACGTGCTGGAACTGCTCGACGAGCGGCTGACGCTGGAGGCGGTCGTGCGGCAGCTGGCCGACTTCGGCGTGGCGGCGATCGCCCACGTCGGGGCGGTGCCGAAGGGGGCGCGGACCGCCGCCGAGGAGACGGGCGTGCCCGTCCTCCAGCTGCCGAAGGACGCCGAGCTGGGGCCGCTGGAGCGGGACGCCTCGCGCCTAATCACAGAGCGGCGGCGGGCGGTCCAGCGGCGCGGCCAGGAGGTGGGACGGCGGCTGACCGAGCTGGCGATCGCGGGGGAACCGGTCTCGGGGATGGTGCGCGAGCTGGCCGCGCTGGCGGGGCGCCCCGTCGCCCTCGAAGGGCGCGATGGGCGGCTCCTCGCCTACCACGCCCCCGGCGGGCGCGGCCCGCTCCGCGACCGGCTGGCCCCGCTGCTGGCGACGGACGAGGGGGAGCTGGTCCGCTGGCTGCGCGCGGTCGCCGCCAGCAGTCCGGCCGACCCACCGACCGCGACCTTCCCGCTCGACCCCACCTGGCTCCGCATCGTCGCGCCCGTGATCGGCCGCGACGGCCTCCTCGGCAGCCTCTCCTCGATCGTAGCGAAGGGGGAGGCGACGCCGGAGGACGCCCTCGTCACCTCGCAGGGGGCCGCCGCCTGCGCCGTCGTCCTGGCACGGGAGCAGGCGGCGCAGAGCGCCCGGCGCGAGGTGGAGCTCCACGTCCTCGACGAGGTCCTCGACGGCGCGCTCCGCTCCGAGACGACGCTGCTTCAGCAGGCCAAGCGCCTCGGCCACGATCTGCTGGCGCCGCACGTCGCCCTCGTCGCCCGCCTCGACCACGTCGGTCCCGTCCGCGCGCAGGGACCGCAGGACCGCTGGGCGACGCTCAGCGAGGTCGTCGCCCGCGCCGGCTCGCCGCGCGGCGGTCGCGCCCTCTGGCGGGTCCGCCAGAACAGCGCCGAGATCGTCTGGCCGGTCGACGGCTCCGCCCAGGCGGCCACCGAGGCGGGTCGGATCGCCAGGCTGATCCACGACGATCTCACCGCGCTCCTCCCGGCCGGCGGTGGCGCCGTCTCGCTCGGCGTCGGCACCCCACGAGACGGCCTGGCCGGCATCCGCCGCTCCCATCAGGAAGCCCGCCAGGCGCTCTCCCTCGGCCGCCGCGTCGCCGGCCCCGGCCACCTGACCCGCTTCGCCGATCTCGGCGTCTTCCGCCTGATTTTCGCCGCCGAGGGCCTGCCGGAGCTCGCCTCCCTCCACGACGAGACCCTCGCCCCCCTCCTCGCCTACGACCGCGAGCACAACGCGGAGCTGATCCGCACCCTCGACGCGTTCTTCGCCGCCCGCTGCTCCCCGAAAGAGGCAGCCGGGCTGCTCCACGTCCACCGCAACACCATCCTCTACCGCTTAGACAGGGTGCGGGAGATCACCGGGTACGACCTGGAGGACGCGGCCCTGCGGCTGCGGCTGCAGCTCGCGCTGCACGTGCACACGGCGCTGTTTGCTCACGATGTCGGAGCGAACTAACCGAGAGGAGCCTTCGCAAAACCCCCGCACAGGCGCTCTGCGCGGTGTCGACCACGCCAACTACCCGACGCCTGCCTGCGGCTTCTCCTCCGGCCCCGATACGGCGGCGGCCAAGGGCTTAAGTGTTCCCCCATCGGCGACCGGTTATGCTCTCCGCGGCCCGACCTCGGCGTTGTCGACATCCACGGCGGCTAGCCGCTCCAACTCGCGCACCGTCCTCTCCAACTCCTCGACCAAAGAGGTCGCCTCCGCGGCGCGGAAGGCGTCGACCAAAGCCCGGTAGTACCAAAGCGTTCCGTCGCGGCCGCCGGTGAAGCGGTCCCACAGCGCGTCGCCGAGCTGCCGGTAGTCGGCGAGGATCGCCCGAGCGTTGTGCAACTTGTCGGCGGACGAGACGAGCCGGACCGAGGGCGAGGCAGTGCCGACGTGCGAGACGTAGGCCTCCTTGCGTTGCCGCCAGGGGGGCTTCGGGATGGTGTCGGCGTCGGTGCAGCCGTCGACAATGGCGGCGACGCGCTCCCCGAAGCGGCGGCGGATCTCTTCCCGGGTCGCGGCGCCGCCCTGGTCTTCGACGGCGTCGTGGAGGAGGGCGGCGATCGCCTCGTCCTCGCCACCGCCGTGCTCGAGCACGATCGCGGTGACGGCCATCAAGTGGGAAATGTACGGGATGTCACCCCCCTTCCGCGTGTGGGCGGCGTGGAGGCGGCTTGCGTACACGAGGGCATCGGTGAAGCGCGGGGAGAGGTCCGGAGCCATCGCGCGCCTCCCTTGAACGGTCGACCGGGAGCGCAATCGCCCCGTCCCAGATTCGCACCTCTTGCGGACGGCTTCTTGGAGGCGGACGACGCCGAAGTCCCCCGGCGACAACCGCGTGGGGGTTATGGAGCATCGGCGGTGACGACCTCCCGTCAGGTCGGCCGCGACCGTCGTGGGCGGCCATCACTCCGATGGTGGGAGAGCGCCAACTTTTCGACCGGATCGGTCTCCGAGCGGGGTTCGCAGGGCGACCAGGCTGCCCGTGGCGGGGATCGCCGTTCGCGAGCATCCAGGCATCACGTTCTCGGCTCCCGGTGGTGCTTCGTCGGTTCAGCGCGGAGTCTGAGGTACCTCGGCACCAGTCACTCGCCGACGCGCCGTGACCCGGGAGCAAAACGCGCTCTTCTCTGCTTTCAGGTCGCTACGAGACCGCGGACCCATGCACGTAGCTAGTATTTCCCACCTGGTGCAACCGAAGCCGCGGCGAGTCGTCCCGCCGACCGGCGACGAGCGGCTCCAGGACTGTATCCGCCGCCGCCAGCGCCTCCCGGGCCTCCCCCCGCAGGCCTTCCCACAGCACGCGCCCGTCCAGCGGCTCCGGGGCGGGGAGGCCGAGCAGGGTCATCAGGGTCGGGGCAAGGTCGACCGCGCCGGTCGGGACATCCGACACGATGCCTTCGCGGAAGGAGGGGCCGTTCGCGATCATCAGGGCGTGCATGTCGTAGGGCGAGGCGGAGCCGTGGGAGGATTTCAGCGCCGCCTGGGTCGTCAGGGCGGAGACGGTGCCGGGAACGCCGAAGGCGTTGGCCTCGTGGCTCCAGCGGGGGGAGACGGCGAGCAGCGGGCGACGCGGGTTCGTCGCCCCGTTCCAGAGGGCGGCGAGTGGCAGCACGCCCGGCAGCGCCTCGGCCCCATCCTGGCCGGCGAAGACGACGTCGCACCAGGGCTGGGCGTAGAGCCACGCGACGAGCGGGGCGAGCCGTTCCGGCTCCGGCTCCGGCGTGCCCGGCTCGGCGTAGACGAAGTCGCTGGCCGTCACCAGCGGGGGCAGGTGCCCGCCGAGATCGGCGGCGGCTTGGATCAGGTAGTCACGCAGGGAGTTGTGCGAGCGAACGGTGGAGTGGCCGTGGTCGGAGAGGAAGACGACGTCGAACCGGTCGCGCAGGCCCGACCGCTCCAGGGCCGCCACCATCTCGCCGACACCCTCGTCGACGACCCGCATCGCCTCGATCGTCTCGGGGGCGCCGAGGCCGAAGCGGTGGAGGCTGGCGTCCGGCTCGCTGAACCAGACGACGACGACGCGGTTGCGGGGGTCGTCGAGGAAGAGGTCGGTCACCGCCCGCGCCGCGTAGCGGGTACGGGCGACCTGCGGCCAGGCGGCCTCCGGGATCTCCCCCAGCTTCTCCCGGAGGTCGTAGAGGTCGGCGATGCCGTAGGCGCTCCCGGTGTTGACGATCCGCGCCCGGTCGTTCCGGGTCCAGAGCAGGTTTGAGCCGCTGCTGCCGGTGCCGGCGACGGCGACCCGCTCCCCTTGCCGTGCCAGCAGATCCGCCAGCGTCGGCACGAAGAGCGCCCTACCGCCGGAGAACCGGTCCAGCGCGTCGAGGTGCTGGTAGCTCGACGTGTCGACGACGTGGTCGGAGGTCGCCCCCGCCACCAGCATCGTATTGGCGACGATACCGTGCCGGCCCGGGGCGGTGCCGGTCGCCAGGCTGCTCATGTTGACGCGGGTGTGCGAGGGGTACGCGGCGTGGTGGTCCGCGAAGCGGATGCCGGTCGCCTCGAGCGCGGCGACGTTCGGCATCAGCGCCCGGTCGAACAGATCGGGCCGGAGCCCGTCGGCCCCGATCACCAGCACCCGCCGCTTGGCCGCGTCGGCCGGCACGCCCGTCGTCATCGGTCGCCCCTCTCCCCCCGCGGCCGGGGGCAAGGAGTGCCACCGCCCCCGTCCTCCGGCCGCGTCGACGCTCTCTCACCCGCCCGCGCGGTCCTCCGTATCCCATTCTTCGAGCGCCGGACGCTCGGGGGCGGGCACCCTGGTCGTGCTTAGCCCCGCCGGGGCTTCGTCGGTTCGGCCCGAGGCTTCAACCCCGTCCTCTCCACCCGGCGCTCGGCTGCACCCGGATGTCATGCTACTCGTCGAACGACAGGTTGTACGGTCGAAAGTCCATGCAATAGAACGAGTACGGGCTCCAGTTGATCGACGCGTTCACGCCGTAGAACTCGACGGGGTCGAAGAGGACCGTCCCCGGCGCATCCTCCTCCCAGATGTCGAGCATCTTCTGGTAGTTCTCGTAGCGGAGCCGCTGGTCCAGCGTTGAGTGGGCCTCCTCGCCGAGCCTGTTGAACTCCTCCGGCGCGGCCCAGTACTGCTCCTGGACGCCGGAGCCGAGTCCCCACAGCACGTAGAGGGAGCCGTCCGGGTCGGCCAGACGGGAGGAGTTCGACCAGGTGTGCACAACCCGCTCCGGCCCGTCGACGGCCTCCTCCTTGATCTGGACCTCGGCGTTGATCCCAATCTCCTGCCACATCTGGACAATCGCCTGGGCGACCTGCTCGCCGTTGGTGTAGTAACCAGCCGCGAGCTGGTACGGGATCGTCTCGCCGGCGTAGCTCGACTCGGCCAGCAGGCGCCTGGCCGTCTGCGGGTCGTACGGGGTGAGCGGCCGCTCCGGATTGTAGAGCGGCCCGTACTCCGCAAACTGGTGCGACCGCTTCGGGACCGCGTTGCCGCCCCAGATCGCGCCGATGATCAGCTGGCGGTCGATGCCGAGGTTGAGCGCCTGGCGCAGCTTCTTGTCCTGGAGGAGAGGATTGTTGCAGTTGTAGACGAGAACGTGGACGTTGGCGAGCGGGACGTCGCGCACCTCCACGTTCTCGGCGTCCGCGATCGTGGCGATCTGGTCCGGGGGAACGTTGGTGATCAGCTGGACCTCGTCGTTGACCAGGGCCGTGATCCGGGCGGCGACCTCCGGGATCACCCGGAAGGTGAGGCGGCGGAGCGTCGGCGCGTCGCCCCAATAGCCCTCGTAGCGCTCCATCACCAGCTCGTCGTCCGGGGTGAAGCTGACGAAGCGGAACGGGCCGGTGCCCATCCCGGTCCGCAGGAACTCCTCTTCGCCGACCGTCTCGATGTGGCGCCGCGGCACGATCCACGAGGCCCACGAGGCGATCCGGTTGATGATCAAGGGGTCCGGCTTGGCCGTCCTAATCCGGACCGTGAACGGATCGACCTTCTCGACCGCGGCGAAGGTCGCGAAGTAGGTCTTGGCCTCGGCCAGCTCCGAGTCGGCGGGGGCGTTGAGCAGCCGGCCGAAGGTGAAGACGACGTCGTCGGCCGTCATCGGGTCGCCGTTGTGGAAGGTCACGCCCTCGCGCAGGCGGAGCACGAGCTCGGTCTCGCTGACCCGCTCCCAGCTCGTCGCCAGGGAGGGCACGTGCGCGTCATTGTTGAGGAAGTCGCGCCGGATCAGCGTGTCGTACGGGGTGTAGGAGATGCGGGTGCCGACGTTGCTCAGCTCCCGCGCCGGGTCGAGGGTCGCCGGCAACCCTTGCACCCCGACGACGAGCTCTTCCCGCTCGACACCGG
>CADCWL010000239.1 GCA_902806405.1 uncultured Thermomicrobiales bacterium
CCGAGCGTGGCTCCCAACGCCGATCACGCCTTCGGCCCCGATGATGGCAACGCGCCGAACGTGGCGGCGCCGCGGGTTTGCCTCCCCGGGGTTTCGCTCGCGACCGCCCCGATCGCGGTGCAGACGGGCCCCTCCTCCGGGTGGCACCGCCGGCGCGCTCCGAGCGGCACCCGCCGCTAATGGCGGGAGGCGCCGGAAAGGGGGCAGGTCTGCCGGCCCGAACGGGCGGCCGCACTCCCGCGCCGTTGCACCACCGAGCCTCTGGGGAATGGTGTTCCCCCACCATCGGTCTCCCCACCCAGGATTAAGCAGTTCGTGCGATGCGCCAGATGTATCGCGCCGCCACCATGGTGATGAGCGTGGCGTGGACCGGTCGGGCCCTCTGCAGGTCCCCCAGTTGGCCGATCCGCCCGTGCCCATCCCTGCTCGGCGCCCGGGCCGCGCCCAGGTCGGACGCGCCGCCGCGTTCCGAGGGGGAGAGGAGGCCGTTCCATGCATCGTCGATCCCGGTCGCTCCTTGCCGTCGTTCTCGCTACACTGCTGGCGGCGCCGGCCGTTCTGGGGCCGGCTCCGGCCGCCGCGCTCTCGTGCGGGCCCTGCCCGGCGGTCGCCGTCGAGCAGGTCAATCTGCGGACCGCGCCGAGCCTCGACTCGGAGGTCATCCTCCCGATCCCGGCCGGCGCCCGGCTGGTGTGGGACGTCGAGCCCGCCTCCGTCGATGGCTACGTCCCGGTGGTCTACGCCGGGATCTCGGGCTGGGCGCACGACGACTACCTGCTCCTCTACCCGGCCTGGGCCACGACCCTGGCCGCCGTGAACCAGCGGGAGGCGCCGACGCTCGACGGCCCGGTCGTCGGCGTGCTGCCGGCGGGGACGCCGCTGATCCTGCTCGACGGCCCGGTGGTAGCCGACGGCCACGCCTGGTACCGGGTCGTCGACCAGGCGGGCGGAACCGGCGGTTGGGCGGCCGGGGATTTCCTCGATCTCGCTCTCCGGTAGCGTACCCGCTGTTGGCCTGGGCGGCTGACCGCCCGCGCTCGGCGTACGGCAACTGCGCGGGGAGGGGGGGAAGGCATCGAGGACGGGTTGGCGCGGTGGACGAACGCGGGGCCGATCTCGAGGTGGCCCGGCCTGGGGAGGGCGTCCCGTAGGAGGAGGTCCGGTCCGCGGTCGCGGAGCGCCGCCGGCGGACGCCGCGGTCGAGGACTTCTACGGCGGGCTCCCCAACGACCGGCGGGTCGGTCGCCCTTGTCACGTTCCGCCATGCCAGCACGGCCCTCGATGCCCTCCCTCCCGGTGGGCCGAGGGGCACGGTCATGCCGGACGTCCCGGTGATCTACCACCTCGGGCCCACCGAGGTGAACACCGGGCACCAGCGGTTCTTCGGGTTGACGGTAACGCGCGCCATCATGACGACCGGGATCCCTGGCAGTTGGCGGGCAGCGGGCCGGTCGCGGTCGCGGTCGGAGGTTGGCCCTCCTGACCCCTCAATCCGCCGCCGAGAAGGCCCTTGCCGTCCGGTCAGGCGAGCTTCAGCTGGCAGCAACGACGACGGCGCGGGCCACGGCGAGCGCGTCGGGGAGTGGGTCGCCGACCGGCCGCTTGGCGGTGACGCGGACGAGCAGGTCGCCGCGCTGAGCGTAGGTGGTGGCCGCGACGCCGTCGGGGTCGTCGGCGCGCATGGCTCGGGCCTGGTCGCTGACCGGGCCGACGGTGATCTCTCGCGCGCCGGCGACCGTCGTCAGTTGGTCCTTGACCGAGTAGTCGAGGGCCGCTGCGGTCGAGGCGGCGTCGCCGAAGCGGTGGAGGCTGACGTAGACCGCGGTGGTCGCGGTCGAGGCGAGGCGGGCGTCCGCGGCCGGGCTGAAGCGGCGGGCGGCGTTGCCGCGCCAGCCCCAGGCCGTGAAGAGCCGCTCCGTCTCGACCGGGTCGGCGTAGCTGGCCGTGACCTCTGAGCGGGAGCGTTGGAGGTCCTCGGCCACTTCCAGGCCGGGCGGAAGCTCGTCGACGGTCGGCAGCAGATCGACGAGCGGTCGCACCTCTGAGGACACGGACGCGGGCTGGAGGTCCGCGGCGGGCGCGGTACGCCGCGGGGCGGCAAGCACCCCACCCGTCGCGACTTCGCAAGCGGAGATGCCGTTGAGGTAACCATCGAGGAATGCGTTGGCGCGTTGGGCGTTGGTCCCGTGGGCCGACGGGTCGTAGGGGGACGTGCCCGAGGCATCTCCCAACTGCAGGGCCAGGACCACCGCCTCCTCAACGTCCCCCGACTCCAGGATGCCCCGTGTGTCGGCGTCCTGCGTCCAGACACCGGCGTAGCAGTCCGCCATCAATTCGAACTCGATGCTGTACAGGTCGCCGAACGCGGTCGGGACCTCACTGCTCCGGAAGCCACGAAGGTGCTGAACGTGGTGTCCCCACTCGTGGGCGACCACGAAGGCGGCCGCGAAGTCGCCGATGGCCGTCTCGGCGCCGGTGAGGAATCGCTCCTCCAGGTAAATGGTCCGGTCGAGCGGACAGTAGAAGGGACCGAAGGACGCGTCGGCCGCTCCGCAGCCGGTGAACGTGACCTGGTCGAAGGGGAGGACGGCGGGCGCGACGTAGCGTTCCGGCTCGGCGGCGAACGCTTCGCGCCAGAACGCGTCGAGGTCCGCGGCGGAGACCTCGACCGTCGTAGCGGGAACCGATCCGGTCGATTCGGGTGCCGCGGGCACGTACCGCGCGATCTGCTCGTCGACGAACGCCCGATCCCGGCCGAAAAACCAGCGCCATTCGCCCGCCTCGTCCAGGACGAGGCGGACCACGCCCTCCTCGACGGTGCCATCGGCGAAGGGTTGCTCGTAGGAGACCTCGGCCGTCGTCGGGTAGGTCCGTCCGGTCACGGGCCAGGTCCAGGCCACGACGCGGACGTCGGTGACGGTCGAGACGCCGGGGCCGCGGGGGGCGAACGCGTTTTGGAACCAGCCGATCACCGCGGCGCGGGGGACGACGGCGTGGGCGTCCGGGTGGATGCGGTCGTAGAGCGCGTTGAAGTCGCCGGCGGCCTCGAGCGCGGAGAGCGCGACCGCGGTCTCGGCGGGGTCTTGCTCGGGGCCTTGGGCAACGAGAGGTCGCGGCACAGCGACGAGCGCGGAGGCGGCGAGCGCCAGGGTCAGGAGGAGGAGGACGGGGCGGGACATCGGCGGACCCTCCACGAGCAAACGCTGGACACGGCAGTATCCCAGAGGCGGCGGTCCCGCCGCGGCGCGGGCGCGGGCTCGACTGGGACGGGCTTGGGCGGATCTCTCGGAGGGTCGCGGAACCGCGTGGTCGTCTTTGCCCTGACCGGCGGTCGCCCGGCTCCGCGGTGTCGCCCGCACCGCGGTCCCGACCCGCCTCGGTCACGAGCCACTTCGGGACGCGGCACGAGCCGGGCCGGGCATCGAGGTCGCTCCACTCCTGCTCCTCAACCTCGCGCCGCGTTGCCTGGCGAGGGCGTCTTGCCGCGCTGCCGGCAACCCCTCGATGCGCGCTGTGACGTGTCTCCGAAGCTCCATCGATCACCGCCTCGCTTGTCGTTCCTCGTGGACGGCCCGGAGGAGCAACCGCCGCTTGCCGCCGAACCCGTGCCCGGCTATGCTGCGGCCCGCTTTCGACGGGGAGACGGGCGGTCGCGGGGGCGGGGGCGGATGGACCATGTCGCCGGGCAGCCGGGAACGCCGGTCGTCGAGCTGGTCGGCGTCGCGAAGCGGTTCGGCGCCGTCCAGGCGCTGCGCGGCGTCGACCTCGCGCTGTTCCCCGGCGAGGTCCACGCCCTGGTCGGGGAGAACGGCGCGGGCAAGAGCACGCTCGTCAAGATGCTGGCCGGGGTGCATCGTCCCGATCTCGGCGAGGTGCGGATCGACGGCGCGGCGGTCAGCCTCGGCGGGCCGCTGGAGGCGCGCGACCGCGGCATCGCCGTCATCCACCAGCACCCAACGCTCTTCCCCGATCTCGACGTTGCCGAGAACGTTTTCATGGGGCGCCAGCCGCGGGACCGGTTCGGCCGCGTCGCCTGGCGCACGATGTACCGGGAGGTGGACGGGCTGCTCGCCTCGCTCGGGGTCCGGATCGACGTCCGCGGCCCGGTCCGGGGACTGGCCGTCGCCGACCAGCAACTGGTCGAGATCGCCAAGGCGCTGTCGCTCAACGCGCGGGTGCTGGTGATGGACGAGCCGACGGCGTCGCTGTCGGCGCGGGAGGTCGACCGCCTCTTCGCGATCGTGCGGCGGCTGCGGGAGCGGGGGGTGGCGCTGCTGTTCGTCAGCCACCGGCTGGAAGAAATCTTCGCCCTCTGCGACCGGATCACCGTCTTCCGTGACGGAGCCCACGTCGTCACCGCTCCAACCAGCGAGCTGACGCCGGAGTCGACGATCCGGCAGATGGTCGGGCGGCGGCTGGAAGCGCTCTTCCCGAAGGAGCCGGCGGAGATCGGCGAGGTGGTGCTGCGGGTGCGGGGACTGACCCGGACGGGGGTCTTCCGCGACATCGGCTTCGATCTGCGGCGGGGGGAGATCCTGGGGCTCTTCGGGCTCGTCGGGGCGGGGCGGACGGAGGTGGCGCGCGTCCTGTTCGGGGCGGACCGGGTGGATGCGGGAGAGGTCTGGGTCGACGGCGCGGCGGTCGCGATCGACTCCCCGACCACGGCGCTGCGGCACGGGATCGGGTACGTGCCGGAGGATCGGCACGGGCAGGGCCTCGTCCTCGACTTCCCGATCGGGGCCAACGTGACGCTGCCGATCCTGCCCCGTCTCGGGCGGCGCGGGCTGCTCGATCGGGGGCGGGAGCGGGCGCTGGCGGGGGAGTACGCGCAACGGCTCCAGGTCAAGGCCTCCGGACTCGACCAGGCGGCGAGCGCCCTCTCCGGCGGCAATCAGCAGAAGGTCGTCCTCGGCAAGTGGCTGGCGACGGAGCCGAAGGTGCTGATCCTCGACGAGCCGACGCGCGGCATCGACGTCGGGACCAAGGCGGAGGTCCACCGGATCGTCTCCCGGCTGGCGGCGCGGGGGATGGCGATCCTGCTGATCTCCTCCGAGCTGCCGGAGGTGCTGGCGATGTCCGACCGGGTGCTGGTGATGCACGAGGGGCGGCTGACCGGAACGTTCGACCGCGGGGCGGCCGACCAGGAGCGGGTGATGGTCGCGGCGACGGGGCAGGCGGCGGCCGGTGCCGTCGCCCCCCAACCCCCTGCTCCCAGCATCGGGGGAGGGGTGCTTTCGGGCTCCCTGCCGGTGGGCGATCGATGACGACCGCGGACGGGGCGATCGGGACGGGACCGTCGGCGGGTCGGCTGCGGGCGGATCGGTTGGTCGGGCTGGTCGGGCGGGTGCGGGAGCTGGGGCTGCTGGTCGCCCTGGCCGTGCTGGTCGCGGCGGTGACGGCGCGGGAGCCGCGCTTCCTGAGCCTGAACAACGCGCGGACGATCCTGCTCGCCGTCTCGATCCTGGCGGTCGTCGCAGTCGGCCAGACGCTGGTCGTTCTGACCCGGAACGTCGACCTCTCGGTCGCCTCGATCGTGGGCGTGACGGCCTTCGTCGCCGGCGACCTCTTCAAGCAGAACCCGGGGCTGAGCGTGCCGCTGGTGGTCGCGCTCGCCTGCCTCCTCGGGCTGGCGCTGGGGGCGCTCAACGGGGCGCTGGTGACGCTCGGCCGGGTGCCGGCGATCGTGGCCACGCTCGGGACGCTCTACGTCTACCGCGGGGTCGCGTTCTGGATCGCGGGCGGGGAGCAGATCACCGTCGCCGACGTGCCCCAGGGGTACCGGGACATCGCGATGACGCGCCTCTTCGGCGTCCCGAACCCGATCCTGATCGCCGCCGCCGTCGCCGTCGTCGCCGCTTACCTGCTCCGGACCTCGCCCGTCGGCCGCCAGCTCTACGCGATCGGCGGCAACCCGGAGGCGGCGCGGCTGGCCGGCATCCGCAGCGACCGGCTCGTCTTCGGCGCGTTCGCCGTCTGCGGGCTCCTCTGCGGCCTGGCGGGCGTCCTGTGGGGGTCGCGCTTCGGCCGGATCGACGCCCGCGCCGCGAGCGGCTACGAGCTGCAGGTCGTCGCCGCGGTCGTCGTCGGCGGGGTGAACATTTTCGGCGGCGTGGGGACGGTGCTCGGCGCGGTCCTCGGGGCGGTCGTCCTCGGGACGGTCGCCAACGCGCTGACGATCCTCCGCTTCTCGCCCTTCTGGCTGCAGGCGATCTCCGGCCTCGCGATCCTGGTCGCCGTCACCCTCGACCTGCTGATCACGCGGCGCGTGGGGCGGGCGCTTGTCGCCCGGCGGAACCGGTGAGCGCCCCGCCCGCCGCGCCCGTGGTCCGCCGCAGGGGGGTCGCGCCCGGCGCGCTGCTCCGCTGGGAGGCGCTGCTGGTCGTGCTGCTGCTCGGGGCGGTCGCGCTCGGAGCGGCGACCTCGCCCGTTTTCTTGCGCGGCTCGAACTTCTCCCTGCTCGCCTCCGGCACGATGGAGAAGGCGATCATGGCGCTGCCGATGACGCTGGTCGTCGTCGCCGCCGAGATCGACCTCTCGGTCGCTTCGACCCTCGGTCTCGCCAGTGCCGTCGTCGGCGTGGGCTGGGCGGCGGGGATGCCGCTCTGGCTCTGCATCGTCGCGGCGCTGCTCGTGGGCGCGCTCTGCGGGGCGGTCAACGGGCTGCTGGTGACGCGGCTCGGCCTGCCGTCGTTGGTCGTCACCCTCGGCACCCTGGCGCTCTACCGCGGGCTCGCCTCCGTCCTGCTCGGGGCGGAGGCGGTCAGCGACTACCCGGGGTGGTTCACCGGGTTCGGCTTCGGCGCCATCCCCGGCACCGGCGTCCCCTGGACCTTCGTCCTCTTCGCCGCCCTGCTGGCGGTCTTCCTGGTCGTGCTCCACGGGAGTTGGGTCGGGCGGCAGCTCTACGCGATAGGCCTCAGCCCGGAGGCGGCGCGCTTCTCGGCGGTCCGGGTCGCCCGCCTCAAGTTCTGGCTCTTCGTCGCCTCCGGCACGCTGGCGGCGCTGGCCGGCGTCGTCTTTACCGCCCGCATCTCCTCCAGCCGGGCGGACAACGCGGTCGGCTTCGAGCTCGACGTCGTCGCCGCCGTCCTCCTCGGCGGGGTCAGCATCTTCGGCGGGCGGGGGACGCTGGTCGGGGTCGTCCTCTCGCTGGCCGTGATCGCGACCGTCCGCAACGTCCTCGCCCTCAACAACGTCGGCGCCGAGCTCCAGAACATCACCGTGGGCGCCCTCCTGATCCTCTCGGTCCTCGGTCCGAACCTGGCGCGGCGCCTGCCGCGCCGCCGTTTGGGCGCGCCGTCGGCGCCGGGGCGATCGGCGGCTCCGGCGCCGGGATCGAGCGCCGGGGCCGGGGGTTGAGGGGACTGGGGGGCAAAGGGGGGCGCACGGAAAGGAGGAGCGCGGACGGAGACGAACGAACGAGCGCGCGCCGACCGCGATGGTCGGCATCGGGCCGCGGCCGGCCGGTCGAGGGTGACCTCGCGGGGGCCGCGGCCGTTCCCCGCCCCGCGGGAGTGGGGCGCGAGGAGGGACGAGGATGACCAGGACAAATCTCGGCGTTGGGGCCGGCGCGATCCGGGTGCTGCTGATCGCGACGCTGCTGGTGCTGAACGCGCTCGTCGGTCTCGGCCACGGACCGGTGGCTGCGCGGGGCTTGGCCCAGGGCGAGGACTGCGCGACCGACGCCGCGGGCGGTGGATCACCGGCGGCGGCATCCCCGGCGGCGGCGGCGAGCCCCGCCGGCGGTGGTGGCGAGAACGGGGGCACCCCGCCGAACATCGCCTTCCTGCCGAAGGACGTGGAGAATGACTACTTCGTGACGGCGGCCGGCGGCGCCGAGGAGGCCGCCGCGGAGATCGGCGGCGAGTTCCAGCAGGTCGGCCCGGCCACTGCCAGCGCGGCCGAGCAGGTGACCTACGTCCAGACGCTGACCCAGCAGGAGGTCGACGCGATCGTCGTCTCGGCCAACGACCCGGACGCCCTCTCCCCCTCCCTGCAGGCGGCGATGGACCAGGGGATCGCCGTCGTCAGCTACGACTCCGACGTCGCCGCCGAGGCCCGGATGGCCTTCGTCAACCAGGCGAACTCGGAGGCGATCGGCCGGATCCAGGTCCAGATCATGGGCCGCCTGCTCGGCTGCGAGGGGGAGATCGCGATCCTCTCCGCCGCCAGCACCGCCACCAACCAGAACGCCTGGATCGAGTTCATGCGGGACGAGCTGGAGCGGCCCGGCTACGAGAACCTGGAGCTGGTGACGGTCGAGTACGGCGACGACGACGCGCAGGTGAGCTACGACACGACGGTCGAGCTGCTGACCGCCTACCCGGACCTGCGCGGCATCATCTCCCCGACCAGCGTGGGCATCGCCGCCGCCGCCCAGGCGCTCGAAGCCGAGGGCCGGGGCGGGGACGTCCAGCTGACCGGCCTCGGCTTGCCGAACGCGCTGCGAGCGTACGTCGAGAGCGGGACGATCGAAGAGTTTGCGCTCTGGAACCCGGTCGATCTCGGCTACCTCGCCTACTACACGGCCGCCGCCCTGGTCGACGGCACGATCACCGGCGCCCTCGGCGAGACCTTCGAGGCGGGCCGCCTCGGCTCCTACACGATTGGGGAAAGCGGAGAGGTGCTACTCGGCCCGCCGTTCGTCTTCAACGCGGAGAACATCGGGGAGTTCGACTTCTAAGAGAGGGAACGCCCTCACCCCCGTCCTCTCTCCCTCGCACGGGAGCGGGGGGAGATCAAAAACGGGTCCGGGCCTAAAACGCCGACCGCCTCCCTCGGGATCGGGGGAGGCCGTCGGCGTGCCAGGCAGATGCAACCGGCGGTGGAGAGGGGAGGCGAGCGCCTCCCCTTCGTCATCCCGAGCACGAGGGGTCTCTCCACCGCCCGGTCCCGCGTTTCCTTCAGCCGTCGCTAAGGCTCGGCGCGAGAACGACGCGCAGGTCCGGCCACCGCTCCCGGAGCAGGCAGGCGAGCGTCCGCATCCCCCAGACCTCGCTCCGGCGGTGGCCGACCGCGACGATGGCCAGCCCCGTCTCCGCGACCGCCTCCCGCGCCGGCATCCGGAACTGGCCCGTGACGTAGGCGTCCGCTCCCCGTACCGCCGCCTCCCGCACCAGCACCTCCGTCATCGCCCCGACCACGGCAACCCGCGATACCGTCCGTGCGTCCCCGTCGACCTCCCGGTCGAGCCCGCCGAACTCCCGCGCCGCGCTGTCCCGGAAGGCTTCCCATGCCTGCTCCGGGACGTTGCCGACCATCCCGAGCGGCCGGCCCTGCTTCCGCCCCAGGGTCTCTGGGGCGACCATGCCCAATTTTTCCGCCAGCCACGGGTTGAGGCCGAGCGTCAGCCGCTCGTCGAACGCTAGGTGGTAGGCGAGGACGCCGACGTCGCCCAGCCGCTCCAACGGCAGGTCCCAGGGGCGATGGACGACGAGGGCATCGAGACGCTCGCGAGCGACCCAGGTGTCGACGTCGGTCCAGGGGTCGAGGAGAAGGCCGAGGGAGGAGACGGGACGGTCGGAGGGCAGCCAGACGCCGGCGGGGTCGTCCGCCGTCGCGTACTGGCTGGCAAGGAGGAGCCGGCCAAGCCAGAGAGAAAGTGTTGACAGGGTTGGTCGCCTGTCCGTCACGGAAGGATCGGTAGCCTTCGCCGGTCAAGGTTGTCCGTCCGCGAAGCCGGCTTCGCAGCAACCGATCGCCTCCCGATCGGCGTCGTCCCACTCAGCCAGGCGGAGAAACACGGCGATCTCCTCGGGGCCGTCGTTGCCGGCTGCGAGGTCGGGTCGCGCACCGGTCGTGCAGAGCGACGAGTCCCGTTTCTCCGCGCGGCTTTGACCGTCGCGGCCGGTTCCACCCCCCACCTGCTTGCCCGTGAGGAGATATCGGTTTCCGTTGTGCGACCCACCGCGAGGTTATCTGGCGCCTGGTCGAGGACCATGGCCTCGTCTCCGCCGTCGCCATGGGCAGCCGGGGTCAACCACGGGTGAGCCCATCGTCACTCCTGTTCGTCACCGGCTCAGCTTGGCCCGGCCGCCTGCCATCTCGTCTGCCGTCGCCGGCCCGTGTTGGGGGAGGCGGGGCCAACGCAGCCTAACGCGGCTCGGGCTGGCTGGTGCCCCCTCTCCCTCGCCGGGACCGTGACAGGCTACCCCAGGTGAGCGCTGTGGCGCCGAGGCCGCCGAGACCGGCCACGACGAGGACGACCCGCGGCCCGGCCGCGTCAAGGAGGAAGCCACCACCGACGTAGGAGAGCCCGGCGGCGAGCCCGACCGCGCCGTAGAGGTTGCCGAAGACGCGGCCCTGGACGTTCGGCGGCACCGCGCGTTGGACGAAGGTGTTGGTGCCGACGTCGACGAGGCTCAGCCCGACACCGCGCACGGCCTGCATCGCAAAGGCGGCCGGCACGGACCAGGCCAACCCTGTCAGCAGGTTGCCGCCGCTGCTCACGGCGAAGCCCGCGATCATCAGCCCCAGCGCCGGCTTCTCGGCGCCGAGGCGGGACAGGAGCGCGAACCCCGCGAGCAGCCCCGCCCCCGCGCCCGCGTAGAGGAGGCTGGCCGCCGCGTCGCCGCCGCCGAGCGGTCCGCCGGCCAGGAAGACGAGCGCGACGTCGTCTGCCGCGGAGAAGGCGACGACGGCGCAGAAGCCGGCGACGATCGTCCGGAGCGTGCGGTGGTCTCGGATGAAGCGGACGCCCGCTGCCGCGTCGCGCAGGAGCGGGGCAGGGGGCGCGCCGTCGTCGGGGGCCGGGAGTGCGGGGAGGCGCAGGAGGAGCGCGGCCGACGCGATGAAGGTGGCGGCGTCGAGGAGCAGCAGGCCGCGGACGCCGACGAGGGGCAGCAGCGCGGCGGCCAGGAGCGGCCCGAGGAGGTCGAAGCCGTGGGTACCGAGGCCGAGGGCGGCGTTGGCGCTCTCCAGACGGTCGTCGGCGACGAGCGCGGGCACGGCGCTGCGCGAGGCCGGGTCGAATGCCCCGGCAAGGGCGGCACGGAGGGCGACCAGGCCGAGGAGGAGCGGAAGCGGGGGCGCCGCCAGCGCGATGAGGGTAACCACGGCCCCCTGCGCCAACTCGCTCCCGACCATGAGCCGGGCGCGGTCGAACCGGTCGCCGAGCGCGCCGGTCACCGGGCTGAACGCGTTCGGTATCACGTCGCCAGCAAGCAGGAGGAGCGCCACGGCGAGGCCGCTGCCGGCGGCCTCCGCGACGGAGAGGACGAGGGCGACGAGCCCGAGCGAGTCGCCGACGAAGGAGAGGCTCCTCGCGCACCAGAGCGCGCGAAACGACCGGTTCTCCCGGAGGAGGGCCACCGCGCCGGGTGGTGGTCTGGTCACCGCTCCCTCTCCGGCACCGTCGCACGTGCCGGTCTGCCGGCGACCGGTGTCCGACGGGCGATCGATATCGATGGGGTGTTCCCGGTGGCGCCGGACGGGCGACCCAGTTGTACGGGTCGCCCGGTGCGACGGGGGGACGCCAGCGCCTTCCTGTCCTCGGCCCGACGCGGGATCGCCCGGGGGCAATCGTGGCGTCGGGCCGGGGATGCCTCCGGGGCCGTACCAACCCGCGGCCGGTCCGGTGCGGGGCTACGCGGCTCGCCGGCCGATGCCGAGCGCGACGCTCGCGAGCGCCACGGTCGCCAGCGCGGCCAGCGCCAGCGCGTCGCCGCCGCCCCGCCGCCCGCCGACGCCGGTGTTCGGCAGGGCCGTCACCGGGCGGGCGACGCCGGCCTTCGTCGCCCCTGGCTTGGCGCCCGCCCTCGGGGCCGCGGTCACCGTCGCCCGCGGCTTCGGCGTCGCCGTCGGCTTGGCGCCGGGGGGCGTGACGACCGGGATCGGCGTTGCCGTCGGTGTCGGACCGCCGTCGGCGGCGCCCGGGAGGTTGTACCAGTCGCAGGCGAGGGTTTCGCCTGGTAGGATCTCGACCTCGATCCGGTTCACCCCGTCGCTGCGGATCGGGCGGGGCTCCGTGTCGCCCGGAGTGGCGCAGAAGACCTCGATCCGGTTGGACTTGACCGAGTCCGGGACCCGCTCCGCCAGGACGTAGACGCCCCCGTCGACATCGTCGAAGGTGGCCTCGCCGTTGACGTCGGTCGTCGCCGCGGCGAAGAACTCGGAGCCGGGGAGGCCAAGCGCGAAGTCGACTCCCAGCATCGGTGCGCAGTCGGCGTCGAGATTCGTGCCCCGGTACCCGACCGGGCAGACGCGCTTGACGATGTCGATCCGGGCGAACCGCCCGCCCGGGGTCGGGGACGGCGTTGCGGTCGGCTCGGCGCCCGCCTCCTCCGGAAAGACGAACCAGGTGCAGATCACGTCGTCGCCGGCGAGGAGCGAGAACGCGATCCGGTTCGTGGTCGAGGCGGCGATGGTGCTGAACTCGAAGCCGCGCCCGACGCCGCAGCTCGCCTGGAAGGCGGCGAAATCGCCGGGGACGTCGAGGGTGACGGCGTGCTCCCCCGCGTCGAGGCCGGGGAAGAGCGCCTCGCCCGAGGCGCCGGTCGTCGCCGTGTCGGAGAGACCGGCGGCGGCGATGCCGACGCCGACGTTCGGCAGGGGATCGCAGTTCGCGGTCCGATCCTTGGTCCCGTCGTCCGGCGGGCAGAGGCGGGCGCGGACGGTGACGGTGCCGCCCTCGTCCTCGCCGGAACCGTTGCCCGTATCGCCAGCGGGCTCGCTCGCCTCGTCGTTCGGGTCGGTGCCGGCCGCGATCTCGGCCGCGTCGTCGGCGCCGTCCTCGTCGGAGTCCGTCGCGGTCGGGTCCGTCTCGTGGACGAAGAGTTCGTCGCCGTCGGCCAGGCCGTCGCCGTCGGTGTCCGCCTTCAAGGGATCGGTGCCCCAGCCGTCCTCGCGTGACTCTGCCCCGTCGCCGAGGCCGTCGCCGTCCGTGTCGAACTTCGCCTGGTCGCTGCCGAGCTCCAGTTCCTCCTCGTCGCTCAGTCCGTCGCCGTCCGCGTCGAGCGCGGTCCCATCGCCGGGAAAGCTGGCCGGGTCGTCCGGGGCCGTGCCGGCGTCGACCTCCGCCCCGTCGTCTGCGCCGTCCCGGTCGCTGTCGGCGACGGTCGGGTCGGTGGCGTGGGTGAACGCCTCGGAGCCGTCGAGGAGGCCATCGCCGTCGGTGTCGGCCGCGAGAGGGTCCGTGCCCCAGGCGTCGCCCCGCACCTCCGCGCCGTCGGTCAGCCCGTCGTCGTCGCTGTCGCCCCGGTTCGGGTCGGTCCCGATCTGCAACTCCTCCTCGTCAATCAGGCCGTCGCCGTCGGCGTCGAGGGTGACCACGCCGGCCGGCGTCTCGGCCGCGGACTCCTCGACCGCCGGCGACCCCGCTGCCGGCTCTTCCGCCGCCGGCTCCGCTTCGATCGCCGATGCCTCCAGTGCGGGCGTTGTCTCCACCGCGTCCGGCGTCTCCGCCGGAACCTCCTGCGCCGCCGGCGGTGACGCCGGCGGCGTCTCCTGAGCGCCGACGGGCACTCCGCCGAGCAGCAGCACCAGCAGCGCGATGAGCGCGACCGCCGCCCTTCCCCGATGCATGACCCTACCCTTCCCCGTGGGCGCCTCGGGCGCCCGCTCCCAGCATGTCTCTCGTACCGCGGCGCGAGGTCCCGCCTTCCCGGGTCGGGACCCCGTCGCCACGTACCCTTACTTGGCGCCGACCGGCTGGCCCGCCGCGAGAGCAACCACCGCGGCGACCAGGCCGGCCGCTGCCCGGAAAAAGCCGCCGGTGCCGGCCTTCGTGCCCGCGTCCACTCCCGCCGAGCGGGGAGCCGCTAACCCCGGGTCGATCCCGAGGAGGACACGGTGCAACGGGTGCAGCTCACGCGACCCAACGGCGGCCGCACTCTCGCCACCGATCCCGAGGTGAACCCTGTGTAACGGATGGAGATTCATGGCGGTTTCCCTCTCTCGTTGACGGATCGGTGACGAGACCCACCGCTGTCCCTCGCTCCCGGCGGCCAAACGGGGCCGGCGCCTCCCCACCGGGAGGCGCCGGCCCCTGCCGTGGCTTCCTTACTCGACCGCGACGGCGAGGTTCTCGTCGCCGCCGCTCGCGTCGGCCAGACCGACGCCGCCCGCCGCTCCGGCGTCGACGGCGGTCCCGGTGGCGACGGTGCCGCCGTCGATGCCGACGGCGCCGCCGGACACGTCGCCGACCCCGATTGCGCCGCCGGCGTTCTCGCCGGAGGTGATGTCGCCGACGAGGATGAGGCCCCCGCCGGCCCCGGCCAGCGCGGTCCCGCCGTTGCCGGCGGCCGCGGTGTCGGACCCGTCGTGGGCGGCGGCGCCGGCGGCGAGGCCCAGCGACAGGAAGGCGGCGCCGACGAGGCCCGCGATACCGCGGCGCAAGGACCGGCCGCGGCTTGGGCGCCGGGTGGTGGCCACGGCGATCGCGACGAGGCGCGCGTGCTCGGCTTCGCGCAGGAAATCCGCCTGCTTCGACTCGACAGTGAAGGAACGGATGCTCAGATCCCCGGTCATGGCCACTTACTCCCTTCTTCCCGCCGGTTTCCGGCGGCTTCGGTGCCGCCACGTGGCGACTCGACCTGGAACCAGCATAGGATCGCGAGGCTACCGGCACATCGGCCGAATGGCGTAATCCTCCGCGCTTGAAACCGGGGGCGCTCTACGTCGTGGTTCCCACCGCCGTACGTCGTTCTGACTAACGGCGCGGGACGCGACGAGAACCGGCTCCCGGGGAAGCTGCCGTGGTCGACGTGGGGGCGCCTCCGCCCGGCGGCGACATCCCGTGCCGGGCAACCTGCTAGCGGCGACCTGGAGGAACGAGCGGGAATCGCACCCCTGCTGGCCGTGATCCGGCGCGTTCGGCAGTCGCTCGAGGAAGGGAGGTCGGTCCGTACGAGGCAGAGCAGCGGCCTCGGGATCGCTCGCGCGGGAGGATCCGGGAGGGCAGAGGTTCCGACCCGATGCCGCCGTCCGACAAGGGCGCAACGACCACCGACAGGTGCCCGCCCGCGACGCAACACCCCTCGGCGGTCCCATTCCGCGAGAGGGGGAGCGAGAACGGGCGAACCTTGGGGGGAAGAGAGGAGCCCGGCCGAGAAGGCCGGGCTCAGACAGGGGGAAATGCGGGGGGAGCCGGCGCCGTAGCCGCGGAGGGCGCGGCGGAGGATGGGGCGCGATTGCGCTGGGCCGGACCCTACGCGACGGCGGCGGCCGGGAGCCATCCCCCGGAGCCGGCGAATGACGCCGCCAGGAAGCCGTCGACGGCGGCCCCGGTCAGGATGACCGTTCCTCCCGCCGGCACGGCGGCGACGATCTCGCCATCCGCGCTTGGAGCGGCTCGGAGATCGAACGCAACGGCCAGGGTCGCCGTGACGATCCCGTCGTCCAACAGGTCGGCGCCGGCCCAACCGAGCCGCCCATCGGCGGCGACCTCGAGGTAGGCGCCCTCGGCGGCACCGGTCAACTCCATCTCCGACCCAGCGGGCACCACCGCCAGGACCGCCGCCTCTTCGCTCGGCGCGGCATGCAGCGAGACATCGACCGCGGCGGTCGCCAACGCCGGGGCGTGGGCGAGCGCCACCGGCCCACCGATCACCGCCCCGAGCAGGATCGCCAGGGCGGCCGCCAGCGCCGCGAGCGGCCGCCGCGCCGCGGTCCCGCCGCCTCGGGGCGCGAAGGACCAGCGCGGGAAGCGTCGGCTGGGGCGGTGATCGGGACGGCCGGGAGTTGCGCCGGCGGCTGGGCGCGCGCCGGCATCAAGGACCCAGGCGGCGGACGGCTGGGCGAAGGCGAGACGGCCGGCTGCGTCGTAGGCGTAGTAGCGGCCGTCGTCCCCGAGGAGCAGGAGGCGGCCCGGCTCGGCTCGGTGCTGACCGACGACGGCGAAGACGATGGTCACGGCGTCCCTTCTCCCTCGGCTGCGGCGGCGGGTTCCTTTCGTGGAGCCAGAATAGGAGGCCCCAGGGGGGCACGACATGGGCCGAACGACGTAATCGTCGCGCCCGGTCGTCGGCACCGCCCTACGTCGCCCGTGGCGCGGCTGTCCGTCGTTTCGCGTAGGAGCGTGCGGTGGGACACGTTCGGTGGCGTTCCACGCCCTGCCGTGCGGCCCGGGTTCTCGGTGTTGCGGGGCATGACGTTGGTGACAGGCCGGTCGGGTTGAGGTAGCGCCGTTCCGTCCGGCTTGGGCGACGGACCTTGCAGCGGTCTTCCACCGCCTGACAGTTCCAGCCCGTCATTCGTCACACAGCCCCTCCTGTGATGCGGCCGGGCGACGGGGCGTTGACACATTCCGATATAGGCATATGATGGTGCCATGGCACGGGCGGCGACGACCTCGGACGCGTTCAACGCGATCGCCGAACCCCAGCGGCGGGAGATCCTGGTGCTGCTGCGGGGCGGCGAGCGCCCCGTGACCGACCTGGCGCGGGACCTGGGGATGACCCAGCCGCAGGCGTCCAAGCACCTGCGGGTCCTCCGCGAGGTCGGGCTCGTGCGGGTCCGCGGGGCGGGCAAGCAGCGGCTGTACGGCCTGGACGCCCGCGGGCTGCGGCCGGTCCACGAGTGGGTGGGCGGCTTCGAGCGGTTCTGGAGCGAGAGCTTCGACCGACTGGACGAGTACGTGCAGGAGTTGAAGCAGGCAAGGCAGGAGGGACCACACGATGGCGACGACCAGTAGCGGCGGCGAGCCTGCGCACACGATCGCGGACCGCGAGGTCGTGATCTCCCGGGTGATCGGCGCCCCGCGGGAGCTGGTGTTCGAGGCGTTCACGCGAGTCCGGCACCTGTCGCGGTGGTGGGGACCGGAGGGCTTCACCACCAAGACGCGGTCCTTCGAGTTCCGCGTCGGCGGGGAGTGGGACTTCGTGATGCACGGGCCGGACGGGACCGACTACCAGGAGTGGATCACCTGGCGGGAGATCGTCCCGCCGGAGCGGATCGCGCTGCTGCACGGCGAGTCCCGCGACGACCCCAACGCCTTCG
>CADCWL010000240.1 GCA_902806405.1 uncultured Thermomicrobiales bacterium
GGCGGCAGATCTCGGCGACGGACGCCGCGTTGGTCTGCGAGAGGACGAAGCCCGGTTGGATGGCCGAGACCCGGTCCAGGTACAGCGCGACCGCCGGGGTGGCCGCGAGGGCCTCGACGGTCGGCGTTGCCGCTCCCGCCGCCTCGGGATCGTCGGGGAGCGCAAGCGGTGCCACCGGGAACAGGTGCTCGGCGCGGATGCGGAGCGGCACCCGGCTCGTCGCCAGCAGGGTGAGGTGCGGGCATCCCGCCAGCAGCTCGGCCACGGCCGGTGCCGCCTCGACGACCTGTTCGATGTTGTCCAGGATCAGCAGCAGGCGCCGCCCCCGGAGCGCGTCGATGAGGGTGGCGACGAGGGGACGGTTCGGCTCCTCCATCACCGCCAACGCCCCGGCGACCGTCGGGAGGACGAGGGCGGCGTCGCGGACGGGGGTCAGGTCGACAAAGCGGGCGCCGTCGTCGAACTCGTCCGCCAGATCGTGGGCGAGGGCGAGGGCGAGACGGGTCTTGCCGACGCCTCCGGGACCGAGGAGCGTCAGCAATCGCAGATCGGCGCGCCGAAGGAGCGCGGCGGCGGACGCCATCTCGTCTGCTCGCCCGATCAGCGGCGAGGGCGGCGTCGGAACACCTCCCAGGAGGCGGTGGCCCCGAGCCGCCGCGACGGAGGCGTCTTCGGCGGGGACATCGAGGTTCCCGGACACCGCTACCCCGGGAGGCACGGGACGGCCGGGCGATCGGACGGCGGGCCGGAATGAGGGATCATGGGACCTCGGCTGCCCCGGGGGGATCGACGGGCGAGGTGGGAATGCCCGCCCCGCGTCTCCGGCTGCCGCGGCCGCCTGGGATCGGTCGGGCCGCCTAGGCTCCCCGCCGCCGTAGCCGCCCGGCGGCGAGCACCAACGCGAGCACCGATGCGGCCATCGCGACCGGGATGCCACCGTGTTCGATCGGCGCGCCGGCGCCGGTCGCCGGAAGCGCGGTCACGGCCGACCGCGGCGTCGATCCTGCCGGCCGAACGCTGGGACGAGTACGCGGCTCCGCAACCGCCTGGGCGACGCCGGTGTCCGGCGCTTCGTGGTTCACGACCGGATCGACCGTGACGACCGCCGGAAACGCCGGCGCGCCCTGGTCGCTCGCGACCGGCGCCGGGTTCGGGGCGCGATCGATCTCGTCGACGTTCCTGCGGACGTTCCTGACGCTCACCCGTCCGCGCGGAGCCGGTTTCGCCGTCTCCCCCCCGTCGAGCGGCGGCTCCGGAGCGGGTGCGGCGTTGACCGTCACGCCCTCGTCCGTCGGCGGCTCGCCCCCCGCGCCTTCCTGGGGTCCGGGACCGGCCATGCCGCCGGGCATCGGGGTGGACTCGGGGTCGGGCGGAACCTGCGTCGCGGTCGCGGGCTCCGGCGTCTCCACCGCGGCGCCCGGAATGGGCGTCTCGACGACCGCCCCGGGCTCGGCCGTCTCCACGACGACCGGGGGTGCGGGCGTCTCGACGGGGACGACCGGCGTCCCTTCCTGGTACGCACCGGCCGCGCTCGATCCGACGAGGAGGCCGGCCGCCACGATCGGGATCGCGATCAGCCGGGCCGACGGCGCTTTGCGGTTCATGGCTGGACCCCTTTCCCGGACGATGTCCCATCGCCCCTTCCACACCGATTGTAACGCCCCCGGCGGTCGCGGCGTTTCCGCGACGGGGCCCGTGGGTCGCGCCGCCCGCCGCCTGAGGGCGGGCGGCGGTTGACAGAACGTGACGTCCGATGCGAGACTCGGTCGTGTAACCGAGGGCCTGCGACCGGGAGGAGTAGGCGCCGCCGGCACCGACAGGAAGCGGGGTCGTCGCCTGAGAGCCCCGTCCGGTACGCCGGGCGCCGAAGTCGCCCGCGAGGCGGTGGATCGAAGCGGGGTTGGCCCGCGGAGGTCCGCCCGGGTGCGCCCGTTAGCGCGCGGCAGAGAGCGGCGGCCGAGACGGCTGCCGAAGCGGGGTGGTACCGCGGGGTTGACCCGTCCTTGCGCGAGGAGCGCACGGGCGGGTTTTTTCGTTGCCGCGGGCGATCGGCTCGGCGGGCAGGGCGGGGGACGCAGCAATGACGGAGACGATGGACGAGCGGGCGACCGAGGAGGCCGGTCTGGCGAAGGCGTACGACCCGCGGCTGGTCGAGGCCGGCGTCTACGACCGGTGGGATGCCGCCGGCTACTTCGCGCCGCACGACCGCGAGGAGCGCCGGCCGTTCGTCGTCGTCATGCCGCCGCCGAACGTGACGGGCGAGCTCCACATCGGCCACGCCCTCTTCGTCACGATCGAAGACATCATGACCCGCTGGCACCGGATGCAGGGCGACCCGACCCTCTGGCTCCCCGGCGCCGACCATGCCGGCATCGCCGGACAGTGGGTCGTCGAGAAGGAGCTCGCCCGCGAGGGGCTGACCCGCCACGACCTCGGCCGGGAGGCGTTTTTGGCGCGCGTCTGGGACTTCATGAACCGCTACCGGGGCCGCATCCGGGAGCAGATGACGATCCTCGGCGCCTCCTGCGACTGGTCGCGCTTCACCTTCACGATGGACCCCGGTCCCTCCCGCGCCGTCCGCAAGGTCTTCAAACGCCTCCACGATAAGGGCCTCGTCTACCGCGGCGAGCGCCTCATCTCCTGGTGCCCCCGCTGCATGACCGCCCTCTCCGACCTGGAGGTGGTCCACCGGGAGGAGGCGGGGTTCCTCTGGCACCTGGCCTACCCGGTCGAGGGGGCCGATGGGGCGGGGGAGGATGCGGTCCTCGTCGTGGCGACGACGCGGCCGGAGACGATGCTGGGCGACACGGCGGTCGCCGTCCACCCCGACGACGAGCGGTACCGGCATCTGGTCGGCCGTCGGGTGCGGCTGCCGATCCTGGACCGACTGATCCCGATCGTCGCCGACGCCGCGGTCGATCCGGCGTTCGGCTCCGGTGCGGTGAAGGTGACCCCGGCGCACGACCCGAACGACTTCGAGATCGGCCGCCGCCACGACCTGCCGTTCCTGACCGTGATGAACCTCGACGGGACGATGAACGAGGCGGCCGGGCCGTTCGCCGGCCTGCCGATCGCGGCGGCGCGGAAGGCGGTCGTCGACCGCCTGGCGGCGGACGGCCGGCTCCTGAAGACGGAGGCGCATGACCACTCGGTCGGCCACTGCGACCGCTGCGGGACCGTGATCGAGCCGCTGATCTCCAAGCAGTGGTTCGTGCGGATGGAGCCGCTCGCCGCGCCCGCGATCGAGGTCGCCAAGGACGGTTCGCTCGCCTTCGTCCCGGACCGCTTCAAGGGCGTCTACCTGAACTGGCTGGAGAACATCCACGACTGGTGCATCTCCCGCCAGCTCTGGTGGGGGCACCGGATCCCGGTCTGGACCTGCCTCGCCTGCGGCGAGGTGACGGTCACGGAGGAGGAGCGGCTCGACGCCTGCCCGGGGTGCGGCGGCGCCGTGGAGCAGGACCCGGACGTGCTCGACACCTGGTTCAGCTCCGGCCTCTGGCCGTTCTCGACCCTCGGCTGGCCGGACGAGACCGCCGACCTGCGCCGCTTCTACCCCGGCTCGGTGATGGAGACCGGCTACGAGATCCTCTTCCTCTGGGTCTCCCGGATGGTCTTCTTCGGGATCGAGGTGATGGGCGAGGTTCCCTTCCACACCGTCTACCTGCACGGGACGGTGCGGGACGTGGAGGGGGCCAAGATGAGCAAGACGAAGGGGAACGTGATCGACCCGACGGCGGTGACGGCGGAGTACGGCGCCGACGCCCTCCGCTTCGCCCTCGCCACCCAGGGTTCCCCCGGCGTCGACATGAAGCTCAGCCTGCAGAAGGTGGAGGACGCCCGCAACTTCGCGAACAAGCTCTGGAACGCGACCCGCTTCGCCCTCCGCCCGATCGCCGAGGCCGAGATCGCGATGGACGGGGACGGGCCGGCGCGGCCGGAGGGCGAGCTGGCCCTCGCCGATCGCTGGATCCTGAGCCGCCTCGACGCGGTCACGGCCGACGCCAGCCGCCTCCTCGGCGCCCACCTCTACGGCGAGGCGGGACGTCAGCTGCGCGACTTCGTCTGGTCGGAGCTGTGCGACTGGTACATCGAGGCGGCGAAGGTTCGGCTCCGCGGCACGCCGGAGGAGCGCCGGGCGGTGGCGCAGACACTCGCCTACGCGCTGGAGCGGAGCGTCCGCCTCCTCCACCCCTTCATGCCGTTCGTGACGGAGGCACTCTGGGCGGAGTTGCCCCACGTCGGGGAGGGCGCGATCGTCGCCGCCTGGCCGGAGGGCGGCTCCCGGGACGAGCGGGCGGAGGCCGACTTCGGCGCCCTGATCGAGGTGGTGCGGGCGATCCGGACCGCCCGGACCGAGGCGAACGTCGAGCCCGGCCGCTGGATCGCGGCGGGGATCCACGCCGACGGCCGCGCCGCCGCCTTCGAGGGCGCGCGCCGGGAGCTGGGCGCGCTGGCCCGGATCGACGACGACGAGCTGACGATCGCGGCCGGGGAGCCGGCGGCGGGCGAGGGATCGGTGACGGTCGTCGCCGGCGACGTCGTCGCCGTCCTGCCCCTCGCGGGCCTCGTCGACCTCGCGGCGGAGCGGGCGCGGTTGGGGCGCGAGATCGCGGAGGCGGCCGCCGAGCGCGACCGTGCCGCCAAGCAGCTCGGCAACGAGGCCTTCGTCGCCAAGGCGCCCCCCCAGGTCGTCGAGGTCCAGCGCAAGCGCCTCGCGACCGCCGCCGAGCAGGTCGCCCTCCTGGAGCGGCGCCTGGGAGCGTTGGGGGGCTAGCGGGCGCGGCGGCGGTCGGTCCGCCCCGCTCCGGGTCCGGGGGGCTTCCGTTCCCCGGTGCCTCAGACCCGAAGCGTTGCACCGTGCGCTGTTGGCGGCCGATCGCGCGCCGGGGAGGTGGCGTGGAGCGTCCCCGGAGCACGGTCGGTGCCGGTGTCGAGGCAGCGCCGGGGTCGGGACGGGTTCGCCCGGCGGTCCCTGCCCGCGACGGGGCTGCCCGCGCGGCGGCGCTCCCGTGAACGGTCGCCTACCTTCGGCCCCGGTTCGAGCGGTCGGCCGTCAGGCTGGCCCAACCGGCGAGGATGAGCAGCAGCGCGACGCCGTTCCAGGCGACGTCGTACGGCAGCAGGTTGCCGGTATCCGCGCGGATCTGGTGGAGTCGGAGCAGCTTGTGGTTGACCAACCCGTCGAAGAGCTGGAAGCCGCCCATCCCAAGCAGGACGCCGGCCCGCAGCGGGCGGGCGGTCAGGACCGTCGCCAGCGTTCGGCGGCCCGACCAGAGCCGGGCCGCACCGAGCAGGAGCAGGGCGAGCGTGAAGAGGTGGAGCAGGCCGTCGGAGACGATCCGCCCGACATCGCCGGCGTGGTCGTAGAAGTTGTGCCACTGCAGGAGCTGGTGGAAGGCGATCTCGTCGAGCGCCCCCATCGCCCCGATGCCGAGAATCAGCCCGGTCCGCAGCGCCGCGCCGCCCGCCTGCCGGTCGCTGGCCGTCGGCACCCGCCGCGCGTCCCGACTCATGACGCCACCCTTTCCCCGCTCCCTGCCGCCCGGTGTCCGGGAGGCGCGATCGAGGGCAGCGCCGCCCCCCGCCCCCGTCGTCCCGCGGCGGAAGCGATCGCTCCGTCAGCGAGGAGCCCGGGGGCTCCCGAGGAGAAGCATACGCGGCACCGGGCGGCGAACGCGTGAGCGCCGGCGACACCCCCACCGAGGCCCGCCTCGGCCGCGCCTTCTTCGCACGGGACACCGTCTCGGTCGCCCGCGCCCTCCTCGGGGCGGTTCTCGTCTCCGAGCGGTCGGAAGGACGCACGAGCGGCCGCATCGTCGAGACGGAGGCCTACCTCGGCCCGGGCGATCCCGCCTCCCACGCTGCCCGCCTTCGGGTTGGCCGCGTCGCCGCGATGTGGGGCCGCCCCGGCATTGCCTACGTCTACCGCTCCTACGGCCTCCACGCCATGCTGAACGTCGTCACCGAGCCGGACGGAAGCACCGGCGCCGTCCTCCTCCGCGCGGTCGAGCCGCTCGACGGCATCGACCTGATGCGGCGGCGGCGCGGCCTGGAGCCGGTCCGCCTCCTCGCCTCGGGTCCCGGCCGCCTCTGCCAGGCCCTCGGCGTCTCCCTCGACGACCACGGACTCGACCTCGTCGCCAGCGATCGCCTGTGGATCGAGCCGGGGGAACCGCCGGCTTCGGTCAGCGCCGGCCCCCGGATCGGGATCAGCCGCGGCCTGGAACTCCCCTGGCGCTTCTTCGAGACCGGCGGCCGCTTCGTCTCCGCCCACCGCCGCGGCGAGCCCCTGCCTCTCGATCGATGAGGGTCGCTCGGGCACAACGCGGCATGGCCGGCGATTGGGAGTGCGTCCCGCACGGGCGATCGCGGCCGGTGATCCCCCGGTCGACGATCCGCGCCTCCGGCCCGCGACCCTACCTCTCGGCGGTCACGAGGGTTCGATGCCAGGCCTGCCGCGGGCGAGGGTCCACAACGACCCGAGCGGACGGAATGCGCGGCGCAGGCGCCGCGCATCCGACGTCCTGGGCTCCGGCAGCAGCCATTCGGCGCGGCGCAGCCGGTCCCGCCGAGCGCGGACCCGCCGCAACCGGAGACGAAAGAGCACCGGCGCCGCCAGGAGCAGCGCCGCGGCCAGGAGCCACGGCGGCAGGCTGACCCCGATCAAGACCCCTGCCTCGGGCCCCGCCGCCGCCCAGAGGACGACCCCGAAGGTCGCCAGTTTGGCGGACGCGATCGTGCCGATGAGGAGCCAGACCCCGCGCGGCGTCGCATCGCCCGAAGTGCTCACCGTGCCGCCGAGGGGTGCGGAGCCGCGCTGTTCGATCGGGGTCGTCGCCATCGGCTTTCCCCTTCCCCGAGGGGGCACCGACGCCGGTGCCCGCTCCGTCACGCTACGCGCACCGGCCCCACGGCGCAAGGGGATCGACCAGCCGGGCAGCGGCCGGCGGGGCGGGGCCGCGGGGTCCGCGTGGTACCATCCTTCGCGTCCCGCATCCGACCCCGCTCCGTCCGTCTCCTCGCGTACCCCGGGCCATCGAACGCGCCATGCCCGTCCGCCTCCTGACCGACCAGACGATCGGCAAGATCGCCGCCGGCGAGGTCGTCGAGCGCCCGGCGTCGGTCGTCAAGGAGTTGCTCGAGAACGCCCTCGACGCCGGTGCCGGCCGCGTCGCGGTCGCGGTCCGCGGCGGCGGCACGGAGCTGATCGAGGTCGCCGACGACGGGCGCGGGATGCCGCCCGACGAGTTGCCGCTGGCGATCCTGCGCCACGCGACCTCCAAGCTCGCCGCTTTCGAGGACCTCGATCGGCTCGCGACCCTTGGCTTCCGGGGCGAGGCGCTGCCGAGCATCGCCGCCGTCTCGTCCTTTTCGCTCCGCTCCCGGCCGCCGGGTGCGGCGCACGGCACCGAGCTGCGGATCGACTTCGGCGAGGCGGGGCCGCCGCGCGCCGTTGCCGCCCGATTGGGGACGGTCGCCACCGCGCGCGACCTCTTCGCCAACGTCCCCGCCCGCCGCAAGTTCCTCCGCCAGCTCTCGACCGAGTCGGGCTACATCGTCCGCGCCGTCTCGGCCTACGCCGCCGCCTATCCCCACGTCGCGATCGAGCTCTCCGTCGACGACCGGCGGGTCTTTGCCACCGACGGCTCGGGCGACCCGGTCGCGGCGGCGGTCGGGGTCTTTGGGCCGGAGGTGGGGGAGGCGGCCCTCCGCTTGGAGACGCCGGAGGCGGCGGCGGCCGTGCCCGGCGTCGCGGTCGACGGCTGGGTGGGGGCGCCGCCGCTGACGCGGTCGCACCGGCAGGGGATGGTCTTCTTCGTCAACGGGCGCTGGGTCCAGAACCGGCCGCTCGCCTTCGCCCTGGAGGAGGCGTACCACAGCCTGCTGATGGTCGGCCGCCACCCGGTCGCCGTCGTCCACGTCCGGCTCGACCCGGCGGCGGTCGACGTCAACGTCCACCCGACCAAGGCGGAGGTCAAGTTCCTCGACGAGCGCGCCGTCTGCCGTGCCGTCCAGCGCGCCGCCCACGCCGCCCTGGCCCGCGCCCCGCACGACGCCCTGCCGGCCCTCCGCTTCGCGCCGCCCTCCGCGGAGACCCAGCGGCCGATGCCGATCCCCCCGACCCCCTGGACGGGACCGAACGGGACCGCCTCCGCGCCGGAGCCGCCGGAGCGGCCCCACCCCTCGGGCGTCCCGATCCTGCGCGTCCTCGGCCAGGTCGGCGGTTCCTTCATCATCGCCGAAGGACCGGAGGGGATGTACCTGATCGACCAGCACGCCGCCCACGAGCGGGTCCTCTACGAGAAGATCCTCGGCGGTCTGCGCGACCGCGGTGTCGACCGCCAGCCGCTGCTCGACCCGCTGGTCGTCGACCTGGCGCCGGATGAGCTGGCCGCCTACGGCCGCTCGGCGGCGGAGCTGGCCGAGGTCGGATTCGAGATCGAGCCGTTCGCCGACGGTGCCGTCGCCGTCCGCGCGGTCCCCGCCCTCGTCCCCGCCGGCGACCTCGCCGACCGTCTCCGCCTGATCCTCCGCGAGCTGGCCGAGGGCGGCCAAGGGGACTCCTGGCTCGACGCCGTGGCCATCAGCACCGCCTGCCACACCTCGATCCGCGCCGGGCAGGCGCTCTCCCTCCCGGAGATGCGGGAGCTGGTCGCCGACCTGGAGCGCTCCTCCCAACCGCGCGCCTGCGGCCACGGCCGGCCGACCATGCTCCACATGACGCGCGGCGAGCTGGAGCGCCAGTTCTCCCGCCGCTGACGGGGGCCCGGCCGCCGATCCCGACGACGCCCGGCTGGGGCTGGCCGCGGACTGCCAGGGGCGGGCGGCGGAACGGGCTTGCCGAGCAACCCATCGCGGTGGCCGGCTTTCCCTCTCCTATCGTCCCGAGGGATCGCGCCAACGTGCGGCCCCTGGAGTTTCTGGCGTGCCGCGTGATGCCGATCGGTCTTGGTGCCCGTGGCACGGCGCATGGCGGGTGGCGGGATCGACCGTGCCGTCGCCACCCGCTCCCGTCCGGACGTCGGGATCGTGGGATTGTTCTTCCCTTGGGATCGCGGTTGGGACGGGATGCCCCGAGCACCCGGGTCGCCACGGGGCGCCGGCGCGGCGGGGGCGGCGGGGGCGGCGCTACTCCTCGATGACCCCTTCTCGCACCAGGTAGGCACCGATGTCGGCGTTGGCGACGCGCAGCGCGGCCTCGCCGGTCAACCGGCCCGCGATCGCCTCCGCCACCGCGCCGCCGAGGATCGTCTCGATCGTCGGGTAGTGCGGAGTCCGCGGCCGAGGCAGGGCGTTCCGGGCGGCGGCCAAGAGGTCGGGCAGGAGCGGGAAGCGCGCCGCCGCTGTCCCGTCCCGGAAGACGCTCGTCCGCGTCGGCGGCAGCGCCCGCTCCAGGACGAGCCGCTTCTGTTGGGCGGGCGCGGTGAGCCAGAGGACGAGATCGAGCGCCGCCTCCGGCTGCTGGCTCCCCTCGGGGATGCCCAACAGCCAGGCGCCCGTCATCGTCGCCGGGCGCGCCCCCGGTTGCGCCGGCTCCGGACCGATCGTGATCCCCGCGGCGACCGCGGGATCGGCCACCCCGAGCAGTTGGTCGGCCCAGACGTCCGCCGCCTGGGTCACGACGCCGGCGCCTAGGTTCCGGCCGTGCTCGTCGTGATCGACCTTCTCGACGCCGGGGGGAGCGAGCGCGGCGAGTCCCAGCAGCGTCTCCATCGCCCGCATCGCCGCCGGGGTGTCGAGCTGGGGCTGCCACCCCTCGTCGAAGAGGTCGCCCCCGTGGCCCCGGAGCACGGGCAGGAACCCGGTCGCTGCCGGGTGCCCCGCCTGCCCGCGCAAGCCGAAGCCGAAGCGGCCCGCGGCGCGGCCGGCCTCGGTGATCGCCCGCGCGTTCCCCAGCACGTCGTCCCAGGTGGTCGGCGGCGCGAGCCCCAGCTCCGCCAGGCGATCGGCGTGGTGGGCGAACACCTGGACGTTGCCGAGCCAGGGGAGGGCACGCAGGCCCGAGCCCGGCGGGAACTCGCCGAGTGCCAGGAGCGACGGCACGACGTCGAGGTCTTGCGCGCCCCCCCCCACCTCGCCCACCTCGTCGAGGTCGAGGAGGTACTCCCCCTCGGCGAAGGCCGGAAGCCACGGGTCCTCCAGGCTGACGATGTCGAAGGCCCCGGTCCCCTGGGTCAGATTAACGGTTAACCCCTCCAGCAGGCCGACGTACGGGCTCGGCCGGACCTCGATTCCAACCCCGCGCTGTCGGCCGTAGTCGTCGAGGAGGGGCCGGAGCGCGGCAGCGTGGCCGTCGGTGAGGGCGACGACGAGCGGGGGGCGCCGGACGGCGGCCGCGCGCCGAGAGGGTTGCGATCGCGGGATGCGCTGGGCGGCGACGGCGGCCCCGACGGCCGCCGCGCCGGTCAGGAGCGCGCGCCGGCTGAGCGAGGGGACCTTTCTCTGGGAGCTGCCGGAGCCGCCGGTGTCCTCGGTCATGCGCTTCTCCCGCGCCGGCCGCGTCCCCCGTCGGCGTCGGAGGTCGGCGGCGCGACCGGCTCGCCTCTCCTCGTCGGCGAACCCGTCGACGGACCGCACCGATCGACGTAAGCTACCATGCGGTCGTCCCCGCCGAGGCGACAGCGCCCACGACCGGCACGGCTTCCGGACTCCTGTGCGACGCCGGACCGGAGCGGCGGGTCGGCGCCGGACGATAGCCGAGGAGGGCACCGCCCTGCCGACACCGCCGCCGTCCGGACCACTGATCGACCCCCTCGTGCGGAATCGGCTCTCCGGAGCGTCCCCGGCGCGCGGCCGGCCGTCCCTCGCCTACGGCTGGATCGTCGTCGCCGCGGTGACGGCGATCATCACGGCCACCTCCGGGGCGCGGTTCCTCTTCGGCGTCGTGCTGAAGCCGGTCGCCGAGGAGTTCGGTTGGAGCCGTTCGGCGCTGACCGCCGCGGTGATGGTCTCGACGGTCGTTCTCTCCCTCTGCCAGCCGGCCGTCGGGCTGCTGGTCGACCGCGTCGGCGCCAAGCGGATCCTGGTCGGCGGCACCGCCGTCATCGGCTTCGGGCTGCTCCCGCTCTCGTTCGCCGCACGGCTCTGGCAGGTCTATCTGCTCTACGGCGTGGCGATCGCGGTCGGCCTCGCCGCCGCCAGCCCCGTCGTTGCCACCGCGCTCGTTGGCCGCTGGTTCGAGCGGCGGCGGGGGACGGCGCTGGCGATCGCCACCTCGGGCGCCGCCTTCGGTCAACTCCTGATCGTTCCCCTCGGCGCCTGGACGCTGACCGTCGCCGATTGGCAGACGACGTACCGGCTCCTCGCCGCGATCCTCCTCGTCGCGATGGTCCCGCTCGGGTTGCTGGTGCTCCGCGACGCCCCCGCCGCCTCGACGCCGGCGGCGCGGTCCGTGGAGGAGGCCGGGACGGACCTGCGGGGGGCGGTCCGAACGGGAAGCTTCTGGCTGCTGGCCTTGGGCTTCCTTGTCTGCGGCTTCACGATGGCCTTCCCCAACACCCACTTCATCGCCTACGTCGACGACATGGGGATGGCGCCGACGCACGCCGCCAACGCCGTTGGCGTCACCGCCGTCTTCAGCATCGCCGGCAGCCTGCTGCTCGGGATGGCTGCCGATCGGCACCGCCGGGGCGCGGTGCTCGCCGCCACCTACGCCCTGCGCGGCGCCGCCTTCGCGCTGCTGCTCGTCCTGCCGCCCGCCGGCGGCATGCTCTTCGTCTACGCCGTCGTCCTCGGCGTCTCCTGGACGGCGACCACCCCACTCACCGCCGCCATCGCCGCCGACATCTACGGCCGTCGGCACCTCGGCGCGATCTTCGGCAGCCTCTTCACCTTCATGAACATCGGCTACGGGATCGGGGCGGTCCTCGACGGCGTCGTTTACGAGCTGTCGGGCGGCTACGAGGCGGCGCTGGTGGTCAATGCCGCCCTCGGCGGGGGGGCTGCGGTCGCGGTCTGGATGGTCGCCGACCGGCGCCGTCGCAGCGCCCCCGACGGTGGCCTTGCCTCCGCCCCGAGACCGGTCCTCGGCGCCGATTGACGCCCCCGGGACGCCGCGCGTAGGATGCCGGCGACACCGCTCCCCGTCCGAGGAGGTACCGTGGACCGCCCGACCACCGCCCCGTCGCGCCCGCGTTCGGCGCCGTCCGGGCCGTCGATCGCGACCGCCCCGGTCAACTGGAACAACACGGATCTCGCCGACTGGGCGCCGGCGCTCCCCTTCCCCGCGCTCCTCACCGAGATGGCCGCCGCCGGCTACGCCGCGACCGAGTACGGCGCCGATTTCCCGGACGATCCGACGGCGCTGGCGGACGCGCTCGGCCGCCGCCAGATGCGCCTCTGCGGCGCCTACCACGGTCTCCCGCTCCTCGACGACGTCGCCATGGCGGCGGAATGCCCTGCCCTCGCCGCGAAGCTGGGGTTGCTCGCTGCCGTCGGCTGCCGCGACCTGGTCGTCGCCTTTGCGCTGACCCCGGACCGGATCGCCATCGCCGGCCGCGTTCCGCCCGACGGGGGGGCGGGGCTTTCGGGCGCCCAGTGGCGGACGGCGGCCCGGCATCTCTCGGAGGTTGCCGATCTGGCGTCCGGCGCTGGGCTCCGGGTCCACTTCCACAACCACGTCGGCTCCTACGTGGAGACGCCGGACGAGATCGACCGGTTCTGGCACGAGGTCGATCCGGCCCTCGTCGACCTCTGCTTCGACGCCGGCCACTACGCGTACGGCGGTGGCGATCCGGTCGCCTTCGTCGCCGCCCATCCCGACCGGATCGGCTACGTCCACCTCAAGGACGTCGACGCGGCCGTCCTCGCCGAGGCGCGGGCGCGCCGCCTCGGCTTCCTCGACGCGCTCCGGACGTTCGTCTTCTGCGAGCTGGGGAAGGGGATGGTCGACGTCCCGGCGATCGTCGGCTCGCTCCAGGACGGCGGCTACCGCGGCTGGATCGTCGTCGAGCAGGACACGACCCCCCGACCGCCGACGGAGAGCGCGAGGGCGAACCGGGCGTATCTGCGCGAGCGGTGCGGTCTCTAACGAGGTCCGGGTTCGGGGGTGGAGAGGCGGAGTGGGCGACCGGGTACGGGTGGGGCTGATCGGGGCGGGGCGGATCGGCGGCCGTCACGCCCGGGCGCTCGCGTCCCAGGTGCCGGGGGCCGAGCTCGTCGCCGTCGCCGACGCCAACTTCGCGGCGGCCCGGGCGGCGGCCGACGAGCACCGGATCGGGCGCGCGACGAGCGACCCGGCGGCGCTGATCGCCGATCCGACCGTGGAGGCGGTCGTCATCGCCTCCTCGACGGCGAGCCACGCCCCCCTGATCGCCGCCGCTGCCGCCGCCGGCAAGGACGTCTTCTGCGAGAAGCCGATCGCGCTCGACCTGGTGGCCACCGACGCCGCGCTCGACGCCGTCGCCGCGGCCGGGATCCGCCTCCAGATCGGGTTCCAGCGCCGCTTCGACGCCGGGTACCGCCGCGCCAGGGAGATGGTCGTGGCCGGCGCCCTCGGCCGGATCGAGTGGATCCGCGACACCATGCGCGACCCGGCGCCCCCGCCGCGGGACTACGTCGCCACCAGCGGCGGCCTCTACCGCGACATGACCGCCCACAACTTCGACTGCGTCCGCTGGCTCCTGGGCGAGGAGGTCGAGGAGCTGTTCGCGATGGGCGCCGCCCTCGTCGACCCGATGTTCGGCGAGCTGGGGGACGTTGATACCTCCGTCGTCTCCCTCCGCTTCGCCGGCGGCGCGATCGGCGCCATCGACAACGGCCGCCGCTCCGGCTTCGGCTACGACGTCCGGACCGAGATCTTCGGCAGCGAAGGCGCCCTCCTCGTCGGCTACGCGCGCGGCACCCCGCTCCTCCATTTCTCGCGGGACGGCGTCCGCAGCGACCACGTCGAAGGCTTCCTGGATCGCTTTGCGGACGCTTACGTCGAGGAGCTGCGCGCCTTCGTCGTGGGCGTCGCCACCGGCAGCCCGACCACTCCGGACGGCGCCGACGCGCGCGCCGCCCTCGCCCTCGCCTACGCCGCCGAGACCTCCCTCCGCGAGCGTCGCCCCGTCTCGCCCGCGTGCTTCGGCCGAGGCGCGGCGGCGGGGCACCCCGCGTAAAGACTACCGACTGCGGCGCGGCGCGGCGTGGCCGCCGGCGCTCTGCAACGCGGCCCGTTGGCTCCCAACGTGGCGGTCGTGCCCACGACCCCGCTGGCAGGATCGCCGGACGGCGGCGTCCCGGTTGCCATGCCGCCTGCCCCCGCATCCGGTGCTCGCCAGAGTGATCTACCCGGGCGGGGGCGCCGGGTCTTGGCGTGGCTCCCCCGGCGGCGGTTGGAGGGCGAAGCCTGCCTCGGCCTGCGCGAGGGAAATCCGGTTCCCTATCACCTGGACGAACGAGGGTTGACGGGTGGTCGGGTGGTCGACGCCGGATGGCCGGCCGCTCAACGCCGCGCGCCGCGACGCCGTGCCTCCCCCGTCGGCGATAATCTCCGCCGTCCCGTCCCGTTGCCCACGACCTGAAGGAGTCGCCGATGACCCCCTCCTCAACCATCCGGATGACGATGGCGCAGGCGCTCGTCCGCTTCCTCAGCGTCCAGTACGTCGAGCGGGACGGGCACGAGCAGCGATTCATCCCCGGCATCTTCGGCATCTTCGGCCACGGCAACGTGACCGGCATCGGCCAGGCGTTGGAGGAGGTCGGGCACGATCTGCCCTACTACCGGCCGCAGAACGAGCAGGCGATGGTCCACGCCGCCGCCGCCTACGCCAAGACGGCGAACCGCCTCCAGACCTTCGCCTGCACCTCCTCCGTCGGCCCCGGGGCCACCAATATGCTGACCGGCGCCGCCGGCGCCACGGTCAACCGCCTGCCGGTCCTCCTCCTCCCCGGCGACACCTTCGCCTCCCGCCTGCCCCACCCCGTCCTCCAGCAGCTCGAGTCGTTCGCCGGCCCGGACGTGACGGTGAATGACACGTTCCGCCCCGTCTCTCGCTTCTGGGACCGGATCACCCGCCCGGAGCAGCTCCTCCAGAGCCTACCCGAGGCGATCCGCGTCCTCACCGACCAGGCCCAGACCGGAGCCGTCACCCTCGCCCTCCCCGAGGACGTCCAGACCGAGGCGTACGACTACCCGGCCGCCTTCTTCGAGAAACGCGTCGTCCACGTCCCGCGCCTTGTCCCCGCGGAGACGGAGCTGGCGGCGGCCGTCGCCCTGATCCGGGAGGCACGGCGCCCCCTGATCGTCGCCGGGGGCGGCGTCATCTACGGCGAGGCGTCGGCCGCCCTCGCCGAGCTGGCCGAGACGGCCGGCATCCCGGTCGCCGAGACGCAGGCGGGCAAGGGCGCGCTCCCCTGGGACCACCCCTGGAACGTGGGGCCGATCGGCGCCAACGGCGGCCTCGCCGCCAACCGCCTGGCGGCGGACGCCGATCTCGTTCTGGCGGTCGGCACCCGCCTCGCCGACTTCCCGACCGCCTCCCGCACCGCCTTTCGGAACCCGGAGGTCCGTTTCGTCGGGCTCAACGTTCAGCCGCTCGACGCCGTCAAGCTCGGCGGGGCGCCCCTCGTTGCCGATGCGAGGGCCGGTCTCTGCGCCCTTCTCTCCGCCCTCCGGACCGCCGGCCAACGCACCGACGCCAGCTACGCCGAGCGGGTCCGGAGCTTGAAGGCGGAGTGGGACGCTACCGTGGACGGGCAGCGCGAGGTCGTCGGCGGGGGCCTGCTGACCGAGGCGAACGTGATCGGCCTCGTCAACGACGCGAGCCGCCCCCAGGACGTCGTCGTCTGCGCCGCCGGCGGCCTCCCCGGCGACCTCCTCAAGCTCTGGCGGCCCCTCGACCCGAAGGGCTACCACCTGGAGTACGGCTACTCCTGCATGGGTTACGAGATCGCCGGCGGTCTCGGGGTGAAGATGGCCGCTCCCGACCGCGAGGTGTACGTGATGGTCGGCGACGGCTCTTACCTGATGCTGCACACCGAGATCGTCACCTCCATCCAGGAGGGGCTCAAGCTGACGATCGTGCTCCTCGACAACGGCGGCTTCGGCTGCATCCGTGGCCTGCAGACGAGCGCCGGCACCCCCCCCTTCGGCAACGACCTCCGCTTCCGCGAGCCCGCGACCGGACGCCTCTCCGGCCCGACGGTCCCCGTCGATTTCGTCAAGAACGCCGAGAGCCTCGGGGCCGTCGCCTTCCACGCCCCGGACCGGGCGAGTCTCGAACGTGCCCTCGCCGCCGCCGCCGCCGAGACCCGCACCGTCCTGATCGCCGTCCCGATCGACCCCGACGCCCGCGTCCCCTCCTACGAGAGCTGGTGGGACGTCCCGGTCGCCGAGGTCTCCGCCCAGCCGGGCGTCCAGGCGGCGCTCGCGGACTACCGCGCGGCGCGGGAGAAGCAGCGTGTCTACCCGTAGCCGGCGAAATGCCGCGCAGCCGGCGGTGCCGTCGGGGCCAGCCGGCGTTCCGACCCGGCGTCGCCGCGGTGGTGGAGGCAGGCTGGATGGTCGGGGTGCGACGGATCCGGCCCGGCTGCTCACCCCTGCGTGGGCGATCGCCGCGGCGGTCCAGGAAAGGGCGCGATCGCTCGCCCCCCGTCACCGTCGTCCGCCGCCTACCCTTTACCCGGCCACCACCCGGTTCGTCACCGCCCCGATCGTCTCCTCCGCCACCGTCACTACATCGCCCGGCTGGAGGAAGACGGGCGGGTGCATGAAGGTGCCGCAACCGGCCG
>CADCWL010000241.1 GCA_902806405.1 uncultured Thermomicrobiales bacterium
ACACGGGAGGCAAGAGATGGTGATGACGGCACGGCTCACCCCACCGCGCACGACCCGGCGGCTCGCGCTCGCGCTTGCGGCGCTCGTGCCGCTGGTGGCCGCCGTCCCGACCTCGCCCTCGGCCTTCGCCCAGGACGACATCGTCGTCACCATGGTCACCGACACGGCCGGCCTCGGCGACCAGAACTTTAACGACCTCGCCAAGCGCGGTCTCGACCGGGCGGTCGAGGAGCTCGGCGTCCAGGGCGAGGTCATCGAGTCGACGGAGCAGGCCGATTACGTCCCGAACCTGACCCAGGCCGCCGAGCAGAGCGACCTGGTTGTCGCCGTCGGCTTCCTGCTGGCCGACGCGGTCACCGCCGTCTCCGAGCAGTACCCCGACGACCGCTTCCTCCTGATCGACGCCGCACCGACGGAGGAGCGCGACAACGTGGAGGCCGCGCTCTTCCGCGAGCACGAGGGCGCCTTCCTGGGCGGGATCGTCGCCGGGCTTATGAGCAAGACCGGCAAGGTCGCCGTTCTCGGCGGCGAGGACATTCCGCCGGTCGAGCGCTACGAAGTGGGCTTTCGGGCCGGGGTCGAGGCCGTCGCTCCGGAGACGGAGGTCACGGTCAATTACACCGGGACCTTCGGCGACCCTGCCCTCGGAATCGAGCAGTCGCTGGCCCTCTACGACCAGGACAACGACATCATCTTGCCGGTAGCCGGCGCCACGGGGATCGGCTCGTTCGAGGCCGCGAAGCAGCGCGAAGGCACCTTCGTCATCGCCGGCGACACCGACCAGAGCCAGCTCGGGGCGGAGCAGCAGCTCTGCGTCGTCAACAAGGGCGTCGATATCGCCCTGTACGCGGCCGCGCAGCAGGTCGTCGACGGGAGCTTCGAGGGCGGGGTCCTTGATCTCGGCCTCGCCAACGACGGCATGGGCCTCACCACCCCCGGCGACCAGGTGCCCGCCGACGTCCTCGCCGTCGTCGATCAGTACCGCGAGGCGATCGTCGCCGGCGAGTTCGAGGTTCCCGCCTCCCGTGATGAGCTGGAGACGTTTGAGGCTCCGGTCCTGGGCTCTCCGACCGCATCGCCGGCGGCCACCCCAGCAGCATAAGGTCTCCGCAGCGGACGGCGGCGCGCCGCAAGCTTCGGCCGGGCAACACCTTCCGGATAAGGTCGACGATGACTGACGGATCGGCCCCCGTTCCGCCCCGAAACGCCTCGCCGGCGGTCGAGATGCGGGGCATCGTGAAGCGGTTCGGCGAGGTCGTTGCCAACGGCGGCATCGACCTCGCCGTCCGCCGCGGCGAGATCCACGCTCTCCTTGGCGAGAACGGCGCCGGCAAGTCGACCCTGATGAACATCCTGTTCGGGCTCTACCACCCCGACGAGGGCGAGATCCTGGTCGATGGCACGCCCACCCACTTCTCCGGCCCGCGCGACGCCGTCGGCGCCGGGCTGGGCATGGTCCACCAGCACTTCATGCTCATCCCCCGCTTCACCGTGACCGAGAACGTCATCCTCGGCATGGAGGGCACGAACCCGCTCCGCCTGGACCGCCGCGCCGCGGCGCGGCGCGTCGCCGAGCTCGGCGAGACCTACGGCCTCCGGGTCGACCCCAACGCCCTCGCCGCCGACCTCCCGGTCGGCATGCAGCAGCGGGTCGAGATTCTGCGGGCCCTCTACCAGGGCGGCCGGACATTGATCCTCGACGAGCCGACTGCCCTCCTCACGCCGCAAGAGGTCGACGACCTCTACGCGATCCTGCGGCGCCTCACCGCCGCCGGCGGCACGATCATCTTCATCACCCACAAGCTGCGGGAGATCGCCGCCGTTAGCGACCGCGTCACCGTTATCCGCCGCGGCCGCACCGTGGGCACCCGGACGACGGCCGAGACGTCGGCCCCGGAGCTGGCCGCGCTGATGGTCGGCCGCGAGGTGCTGCTGCGGGTCGAGCGGCCGCCCGCGCACCCCGGCGAACCGGTCCTGGTCGCCGATGGCCTGACGGCCTCCGGAGAGCACGGCGGCGCGGCGCTCCGCGGTCTCGACCTGACGGTTCGACGCGGCGAGATCGTCGGCGTCTGCGGCGTCGAGGGGAACGGCCAGACGGAGTTGGTCGAGACCCTGGCCGGGCTCCGCCGGCCCGATGGCGGTCGCGTCCTCCTCAAAGGGCGGGATGTCACCGGCGCCGACCCCCACGCCGTCCGCCTGGCGGGACTCTCCTACATCCCGGAGGATCGCCACGAGCGTGGCTTGGTCCTCGGCTTCTCCCTCGCCGAGAACGTCCTCCTTGGCAACGCGGACGATCCCCCCTTCAGCCACGGCGGCCGCATCGATTACGACGCCACCGCCGCCGTGACCCGCCGCCTGATGACCGACTTCGACGTCCGAGCGCCTTCGCCGGCGACCCCGGCCTCTTCCCTCTCCGGCGGCAACCAGCAAAAGCTGATCATTGGCCGGGAGCTCCACCGGCACCCCGACGCGCTGCTCGCCGTCCAGCCGACTCGCGGACTCGACGTCGGCGCGGTGGAGTTCGTCCACCGCCAGCTGGTAGCGGAGCGGGACCAAGGGCGCGGTGTCCTCTTAATCTCGTTCGACCTCGACGAGATCCTCGACCTGAGCGACCGGATCGTGGTCCTCTTCGACGGCCGCATCGTCGGCGAGTTCGCGAGCGGCCGCGTCTCCCGCGCCGAGCTCGGCCTCCGGATGGGCGGTCGGGGCGTCGACGAGCCGAGCCTTGTCGCCTAGCGGCGGAGGCGGTGGCGCCGCTCGCGTGTCCGCCTCGGCGGAGGGCGGCCGGCGGGTGCTGGGCGGCATCGGACCGGCGCTTGTCTCGTCCGTCGGCGCGATCGCGGTCGCGCTGCTCGTCGGCGCGGTCGTCATCGTCCTCTCCGGCGACGACCCGGTTGTCGCCTACCGCGCCCTTTTCCGCGGCGCCTTCGGCGGCGTCCGCCCTCTGTCGGAGACGCTGGTGGCGGCGACGCCGCTCGTCTTCGGCGGCCTGGCCTTCTCGCTCGCCTACCGCGCCGGCATGTTCAACATCGGCGTCGAGGGGCAGTTGGTCCTCGGCGGCCTCGCGGCCGGGTGGATCGGCGCCCAGGCGTTCGGTTTGCCGCGGCTCCTCCACCTCCCGCTCGCGCTCGCCGCGGCGTTGGTCGTCGGCGGCCTCTGGGGCGCGCTCCCGGGCGTGCTCAAGGCCCGGTCCGGCGCCCACGAGGTGATCACCACGATCATGCTCAACTACCTGGCCGCCCGGATCAGCGCCTACGCCGTCGGCTCCAATGGGCCGCTGAAGGGGAGTGCCTCCCTCCCTGCTACCGACCCGGCCCAACCGTCGGCCACCCTCCCCCGCCTCGTCGGCGACGAGCGGGTCCACGCCGGCATCCTGCTCGCCCTGGTCGCGGCCGGCCTGCTCTGGTATCTCCTCTTCCGGACCACCTTCGGCTACCGGGTCCGCGCCGTCGGCCTCAGCCGCGGTGCCGCCGCCTACGCCGGCATCGGATGGGGCCGGACAATCACCTTCGCCATGCTCGGCAGCGGCATGCTCGCCGGGCTCGGCGGCGCCGCCGAGGTACTCGGCCTTCAGGGCCGCTACTACGACCGCTTCTCCCCCGGCTACGGCTTCACCGCGATCGCGATCGGGCTCGTCGGCCGGAACCACCCCGCTGGCGTCGTCCTCGCGGCCCTCGTCTTCGGCGCCCTCAACAGCGGCGCCACCGCCATGCAGAGCGCCGCCGGAACGTCGAAGGAGCTTGTCCAGATTCTCCAGGCGCTCGTCATCCTCGCCGTCGCCGCCTTCGCCGCCGCCGGCCGTCTCCGGCTCTTTGCGGGCCGCCGGGTGGCCGGCGTGGGGCGACGCGTGCCCGCCGGCGACCGATCGGCGGCGGTTGGGATGGACCCCGAGATCGAAGCCCGTCCCCAACCGCCCAAGGTCTAGCAGCCACGTGGGCCGCGATCGCGCAGCGCGATCGCGGCCAACAAGGAGTCAATCGCCCTGGACGTCTTCCGCGACTTCTTCTCCCTCGCCCTCCTGACGGCCACCCTCCGGATGGCGACGCCGCTCATCTTCGCCGCGATGGGTGGCCTCCTCTCGGAGCGGTCCGGAGTCATGAACATTGCCCTCGAAGGCCTGATGCTGATCGGCGCCTTCAGCGCCGCCGCCGGGGCCCACTACACCGGTAGCCCCTACCTCGGCCTGCTGATCGGCGCCGTCGCGGCCGGTCTCACCGCCATCATCCACGCCGTCTGGTGCATCACCCTCCGTGGCGATCAGATCGTGGCCGGCACCGCGCTCAATCTGCTCGGCATCGGCGTCCCCGCCTTTTTGCTCCAGCGGCTCTTCGGCACCGCCGGCCGCTCCCCGGCCGTCGACCGCCTCCCGTCGTTGACGAGTGGGCTGAACGTTCTCGTCCCCGCCGCTTTTCTGCTCGCCCCGCTCGTCTTCTATTTTCTGTTCCGAACCAAGCCGGGCCTCCGCGTCCTCGCCGCCGGAGAGCACCCGCGCGCCGCGGAGAGCGTCGGCGTCGCGGTTGACCGCTACCGGTACGCCTGCGTCATCGCCAGCGGCGTCCTCGGCGGCATCGGCGGCGCCTTTCTCTCGATCGGCGATGTCTCGTTCTTCACGACCAATATGACGAACGGCCGCGGCTTCATCGCCCTCGCGGCGATGGTCTTCGGCAACTGGACCCCCTTCGGCACCCTCGGCGCCGCCATCTTCTTCGGCGCGGCACAGGCCGTGCAGATCCAGGCCCAGGCGACGGGTGTGCCCGTCTCCAAGGAGTTGATCATTGCCCTCCCCTACCTGCTGACCCTCGTCGCCCTCACCGGCCTCGTCCGCAACTCCACTCCGCCGGCCGGGCTCGGTCGCCACGCCGCGGCCGACTAGGGCCGCCGCGGCGGCGCCCCGGCCGGGACCGCCTCGCCTCGCCCTCACCGAAAGGAGCCCCCATGCCCGACGCGATCGGTATCCTGGTCATCGAGCGCGAGCCGCTGCTGCGGCGCGGTCTCGTCGGGTGCCTCAAAGTTGATCGTCGGCTCAATGTCCTGGATGCCGTCGCCACCGCCGAGGAGGGCTATCGGCGGGCCGACGAGCTTCTCCCGAACGTGGCCCTCGTCGGCACGTCCCTCCCCGACGCCCCTGGCCTCGGCGCCGCCACCGAGCTTCGTCGGCGCTTCCCGGCGCTCGCCACCGTTGTCCTCGCCGACGCCGAGAGCGACGACGAGCTCTTCGGGGCGATCCGCGCCGGCGCCTCCGCCTACCTCCCCAAGGATGTGGCCGAGGCCGAGCTGCGGGCCATCGTCAAGCGGGCCGCGGCGGGAGAGTACGTCATCAACGAGCAGCTACTCGTCAGGCCCTCCATCGCCGACCGGGTCCTCGAAGAGTTCCGTTCAGCGACCGCCGGCGAACTTGCCCCGGCTAATGCCATCGCCCCCCTCACCCACCGCGAGTTGGAGATTCTGCGCGGGGTCCGCGACGGCCAGACGAACGCGAAGATCGGTCAGGCGCTCGGGATCAGCCCCCAAACGGTGAAGAACCACGTCACCTCGATCCTCCGCAAGCTCGCGGTCAACGACCGAACCCAGGCCGTCGTCCTCGCCCTTCGCCGCGGCTGGCTCTCTATCGACGCCTCCTCGGAGCCGGCACCGACCCCTGCCCGCCCAACCGCGCTCCGGCCCGTGGTGCCGACGGCCGCGTCTGCCGACCGGGTCGACGGGATCGACGAAGACGAGGAATCGGACGTGTCCTCCTCTGCCTGAGGCCCGCCCCCGCGCGGGAGGCGACCGCGTCGCCGGCGACCGGGGCGGAGGCGCCGGCGGCGCAGAGGTGCGGTTCCGTCCGGACTCCTGTCTCACCTGAATGGGACGTTCACCGCGCCCGGCGGGGCCGTTCCCCCTCTCCTTCGCATGCGGGAGGGGGTGGGACGGTGAGGGATGCTTGCCCGACACCGAGCAGCGAGAGGATCGCGTCTCCCACGGGTTAAACACGGACCCGGCCTTGCGGCCGGGTCCGTGCGGGAAGGGGAGGGGTGGAGCGTGTGCGGCGCTCCACGGGTCTGGGAGAGAGCGTCGGTTGTGTTGGGGCGACGCTCTCTCTCGAATCTACGTGCGGCCCATCCGTACGGATTCATCTCGGTGCCCGGTTGGCACCGCACCGTCCCGCCCGTCCTCGTCGGGCAGCAGGATGCCCTCTCCCGGCCGAGGATCGACGACCGTCGTCGCTGGCGCGCTCGGCCGCAGCCGGCGCTCGGCGAGCAGCCCCCAGCCGATGATCGCGACCGAGGCGACCGCGGTGATCAGCGCTGCCGCCAACCCCGACGCTTCATAGAAATCGTGGACCACGTCGTCCTCGAGGACCATCCCGACCGCCGTTTGGATCAGGACGAAGGCGCCGACGTAGATCAGGATCGGGAAGCGGCCCAGGAGGCGGGCGACGACCTCGCTGCCAAGGAGAATAATCGGGATCGAGAGGAAGAGCCCGAACAGGAGCAGCCCCAGATGGCCCTCGGCCGCCCCACCGACCGCCAGAATGTTGTCGAGGCTCATCACGACGTCGGCGAGGATGATCGTTCGGATCGCCTCACTGAGCGACCCCGCCTCGCTGACGTGCGCCCCCTCGTGGTGCGGCTTCAGCAGCCGGAACGCAATCCATAGCAGGAGGAAGCCGCCGGCGGCCTGCAGGTAGGGAACGTCAAGCAGCAGCGCCGCCAGCGCCGTGAAGAGGATGCGGAGGCCGATCGCGCCGAGGCCACCCCAGAGGATCGCCCGCCTGCGGTTCTCCGGCGAGAGCCGACGGGCCGCCATCCCGATCACGACCGCGTTGTCGCCGGAGAGGACCAGGTCGATCAGGACGATGGCGAGGATCGGTTGGATGAATTCGAGCACGGGGCGCGGCACTCCTCGTCGTGGTCGGGGCGCTCAGCATGCGGGACGGACGGCACGCCTGCCCCTCGTCGGTGTCGCGTCCAGGGTACCACCCCGACTACGCCGTCGGCCGTCCCCAACTCCACTGAGGCGGCCTCTGGCATGGAGCGTCTTAGTCCGGTCGGCGCCCGAAGTGGTCGACATGGACCATCTCCGCGAGCGGTCGTCGCGCCTGCGCCGCCGCCCCCGGCGGTCGCTCCGCTCGTGGCGGCCCGTCGTTCGCCTCGAACCCGATCGCGACCACGGTCCGCACGACCCGCCCCTCGGGAACGCCGAGGAGTCCCCGCGCCGCTTCCCGCGGCGCCCCGGGCAGGAACCAGCCGATGCCGGCGCCGAGACCGCGGGCGCCTGCGGCGACCATCACCCGCTCGCTCAGCCGCCCCTCGTCGAACGTCTCGGTCTCGGCGTTCTTCCCTGCCAGCACCGGCACCAACGCCAGCGGCGCGTCCGCCATCCAGGCGAGGTTTGGAGCGATCGCCGCCAGCGACCGTAGCACCGCGCGGTCTCGAACGACGACGAAGTCCCAGGGCTGCTGGTTCCTGGCGCTCCCGGTCCAGCGCGCGACCTCCAGCAGGTCCTCCACCGCTGTCTCGGGGACCGGCTCGGCCCGGAAGCTGCGAACGTTGCGGACCCGGCGCAGCAGAACGATCGGGTCACCGACGTCGGTCATTGTGCAAACTCCGATCCGCGACGCGGGGACACGTCGTCGGCTACGCCAGGACCAGCCGGTCGGCTACGCCCGCGGCGAAGATCAGGGCCAGATACCAAAGGGAAAAGAAGAACAGGCTTCGTGCCAACTTCTTGCTCGGCGTCAGAAAGAGCCGCACGGCCAGCCCAAGGAAGACGGCGTTGACCGCCACCGCCGCCAGCAGGTAGAGGGGACCCAACCCGAGCGGCACCAGCAGCAGGCAGACGGCCAGGAGCAGGACGCTGTAGAGCAGGATCTGCCGCCGCGTCGCTGCCTCGCCCGCCACCACGGGCAGCATCGGCACCGCCGCCCGTCCGTATTCCCCGTGCTTCAGCAACGCCAGCGACCAGAAGTGGGGCGGCGTCCAGAAGAAGACGATCGCGAAGAGCGCCCACGCCGACCATGACAGACCGCCCGTCACCGCTGCCCAGCCAACCAGCGGCGGCACCGCCCCGGCCGCCCCTCCGATCACGATGTTCTGCGGGGTGATTCGCTTCAGCCACTTGGTGTAGACCAGGACGTAGTAGAGGTTGCCAGCCAACGCCAGCCCGGCCGCCAGCCAGTTGACGAGCAGTCCCAGCCAGAGCACCGCGAACGCCGACAGCGCCAGGCCGAAGACGAGCGCCGCCGCCGGTGTGATCCGCGCCGCCGCCGTGGCGCGGTGGCGCGTCCGCGTCATCTGGGCGTCGATGTCCCGGTCGATGAAGCAGTTGAGGACGTTCGCACCCCCCGCCGCCAGCGAGCCGCCGAGCAGTGTGGCCAGCACCAGCCCGAGCGGCGGCAGCCCCTCCTCGGCGATCAGCATCGCCCCCAGGGTCGTTACCAGCAGCAGGCTCTGGATGCCGGGTTTGGTGAGGGCGACGTAGTCGCTGACGACGGCACGGACGCGGCCGAGATCCGCCGTTTTGCCAAGCGGAGAGGCGACGGCGAAGCGGTAGAGCCGGGTCATCAAGCCTCCGCAGAACATTGCACGGCCGTTGGTCGCGTCGTTGCGGCTTCCGTCGCTCCCGGCTCGCCCGGTCCAGGATGCGTCCGCGCGACCATCGGGCCGCCACCGGCGCCATTCTACTTCGTGGTCGATCCGGCCGAACGGCCGCGCGCGCTCGCACGTGAACGCGGTCACGATGCTCGCGACGCGGCAGGCCCCTCCGCGCCCCAACCCGGACCCGGACCCGAATTGGCCGTCTCCCCCTGGCTCCAGTATCGGGAGCTGCGGGCTTGCGCCGATCCGATCGTCCTCCCGACCCGTCCACCGCCGCGTCGTGATTGTCATCGGCCCCGGCCGGGCTCCGCCGACGGCGACCTTGCCATTGCCTGCTCCCGGAAGCCGCACGGCTCCTCGCTCGTCCGTGGGCGGCGAAGAGTCACGACGGCGGGAAACGATACGCACATCGCCTTGGAGAAGTGGAACTCGCCCGTCAAGCACGAGCCGGCTGTGCCCTCGGCCGCCGCGGAGTTCGCCTGCGGGACGGCGGGAACGCCGACGGCGACCGCGATTGCCGACTCCGCAACGGTCGCGTCGACGAGCCAGCGCACGTTCATCGGCCGGAGGAGCGCGAGGAGAAGCCTCCCGAGCAGCGTGGCCGGCAGCAGCGCGCTCTGCGCTACGACCCGGAGCGAAGCGCTCGGCCGCTGGTTGCCGCTGCCATCGAGCGCGGCGAGATCGGGTACGAGCGCCCGCCGCACGGTTGACCCGACGCGACGAGCAGGGCGTCGAGAAAGACGAGCAGCAGCCGTTGGAACTCCAGCAACCGGGCCGCGCAGAGAAGGGGAACCGGCGCCAGCTTGCCGCCGCCGGTGGGGTCGCGCCCGACGCTCGTTCGCCTGCAGCCGAGGCGAACGACCATCTCGCCGCCGACGAGCGCGGCCAGCACGATCGGCAGGATCGCGGACGTGGCCAGTGGTCCGGTCGGCACCGTGCTCCCCGTCGTCTTCACTTCGAGCCAGGAGGCCGTGGGCGGCGTCGGAGTTTTCCGTCCCGTTGGGTCCCGACGCTTGCCAACCTAGCGCCCGGGTTCGAAACGCGTCTCCCGCGCCAGATCCCCGGCCGCGTGGACGTCCGCGGTGATTCGGGCGCAGAGCCGGACAGGGTGCGCTCTTTCGTCCGCCGACGACGCCACGAGCATCGTCCGTTGCCGCCCCGGTTCGGCCTGCATCTGCTCCGCCCGGACGCGATGAACCCATGCCGACCACGGCCGCGCAACGGGCGGATCACCGTACGGTCCGCAACGGGGACGCGGTTTCTCGGGGGGCGCTCGGCGGATCGAATCCGCAGGGGCCGAGGCTAGGGCGGAATCCTTCAGCGACCCGCTAACCGCTCGCCGAACGTATCTTGGCGAGTCGCTCGGAGGGCAGGGGGGCACCGACGCCGGAGCGCGAAGGGCCGAGCGCCAGGACCACGATCGCGGCCGCGATGCAGACGCCGCCGGCCACAGCGGGCACGGTCACCGGCTCCCCGAGCAGGAGGGCGCCGAGGAGGATCGCCGTCGCGAGCTCGCTGGTTGAGACGATCGCCGCCCGGCTGGAGCCGATGCGCGCCACCCCCGCCAGGAACGCGGTCGTTGAGAGCGTCGCCAGGGCGCCGATCCCAACCGTCGCCAACCAGCCGCCGGCCGTGATGTCGCCCGGGGGACCGCCCTGGGCCGCCAGGCCCGCGAGGAAACAGGCCGCCGTCACCGGCACGCTGTACGCCGCTGCTGCCATCCCGGTCGCCCCCCGCCCGATCGGCCCCGCGAGGGTCGCGTACCACGAGTTGCTGAGGGCGGAGCCGAGCGCGTAGAGGATGCCGACACTGCTCGCGGCGGTGCCGACGCCGAGACCACCCGACGGCACGACCGTCAAGGCGCACCCGCCGAGGGCCAGCCCCAGCGCCGCAGCGCGGCGGATGGTCAACGGCTCGCGAAAAAGGAGGCGGGACCAGAGGACCACCAGCGCCGGGTAGACGAAGACGATCAGCGTCGTCGTCCCCGCCGCCAGGGTCTCGAGCGCCCGGTAGGCGAAGAGGGCGCTCGTCACGAAGAGGATCCCCAGGATCGCGAAGCCAAGCCGCGCCCGACCCTCCGGCCGCGCCGTCGGCACGATCCGCGTCGCCCGCTGCCGGAGGAGGATCGCCCAGATTGCGACCGCGGCGATCCCGAAGCGGACCGCGAGCACGGTCGGCACGTCCGCCCCGCCGTCGTAGGCGAGCTTGGCGAGGACGCTCTGACCCCCGTAGGCGACGCCCGCCAACGTGACCAGCCCAAGTCCTGCCCCGTGGCCCTCCGCCCATCGCCCTGCCCGGCCCCCGGTCACGTCGTCGCCCCGCCCTTCCCCCTCGTGCTCCCCGCCCCCGCCCACCGGCCCGGAACGCCTTACGGCGCGCTCGTCGCGTCGTTCGGGTCGGTGCCGGCGGCGGTCTCGTCCCCGTCCGCGGCCCCGTCCCCGTCGGTGTCATAGTTGGACGGGCTCGTGCCGAACTCGTAGATCTCGCTCGCGTCGCCGATTCCGTCGCCGTCCCCGTCGGTGCTGGCCGGGTTGGAGCCGAACTGGTCGACCTCGTCGCCGTCGACGAGCGTGTCGCCGTCGGTGTCGTTGTTGACCGGGTCGCTGCCGTGCTGGTTCACCTCGGCGCCATCGAGTAGTCCGTCGGCGTCGTAGTCGCTGTTCAACGGATCGGAGCCGTAGGCGGCCTCCTCCTCGTCGCCCAGTCCGTCGCCGTCGGTATCGGTCGCCGTCGGTGCTAGATCGGCGGTCGCTGAGGTCTCGGCCGTCACCGAGTCGGTCCCCGCGGTCGGCGTCGGCGACTCGCCGTTCCCCGCCGCCGTCGCCGGCTCGGCGGCCGGCGTCGCGTCCGAAGTCGGCTCGGCGGCGCCCGCCGCGGCGGTCTCGACAGGATCGCCGATGGCGGCAACGACAAAGACCGCCGGCTCCGTGTCACCGTTCGTGATCGTCGGCGCCTCCGGCGCCAGGACGGCGCTGCCGGCGGACTGCGCCGTCGCCGCCCCGTCACCGCTCCCGATCTGGAGACGACCGTCGGTGACCATCACCAACGACGGTCCGGTCTGAACCGGCAGTTCGGCGCTCTCGCCCGGGAGGAGGACGCCCCGCCGCAGCTCCGCCTCGGTCAGGCCGCCCGGGTAGTCGTCGATCAAATCGCTCGTGAACAGGACCGTTCCCGCGGCCAATCCGTCCCCGGCGCGGGCGTCCGGCGCGACCAACTCGATCACCCAGGCGATCGCCGGCTCCGCCCCCTCCGTCCGTCGCGCGAACGTGGCGCCCGCTTCCGCGAAGAACGCCTCGTCCGTCTCCAGCAACGCGCCCCGGCCGGCGACCTCGTCCTCGAAGAAGGTCCGTCCTTCCCGTTGCAGGGTGAACGAGAAACCGGCCCCTTCCGCGCTCTCGGGCTCGGCCGCCGGTTCGATCTGGCGCACTCGCCAGACGACGGTCCCGTCCACCTCGACCAGACCCTGGGCGATCGTTTGGAATGGGACGGCGCCACCATCGGCCGGGTCCCCCACTGCGTCGCTCGGGGGAACGGTCGCGATGATGGGCGCCTCCTCCCCCGGCGCCGGGATCACCGGCGTCGACTGGGCCAGTGCGCTGCCCGCCCCGAGCGCCGCGTGGGCGACGAGCCAGGCGACGGACGCCACGAGTGCGGGAAACGGCACGCCGCGGGCAAAACGGTTGGCGGTTCGGTCTCGGACGGACATCGGACTACCCCCTGTTTCCACGGCGCGGCCGCCCCGGCGGGAGGGCGGGACGGCGTTTTTCGCCGCCCACCCTACCATCCGGCGATCTCCCGGCACAGGTGCACCCGGTTTGGGGGTAGTGCGAAGCGGCCGAGCGGCCCCTCCGGCGACTATACTTGCAGCATCAGCGTCGACGACGCGGTCGGCCGAGCGGGACCAAGTAGCGTGCCCCCGCCGCCGCGACAGAGAGGAAACCGATGGTCACGGCCACCACCGAAGCGCCGATCGCCCCGTCCGTCGCGATCGCCCCCAGCCGGGGCAGGGTCGTCGTCGCCGACGAGCTCGGCTACTGCTGGGGCGTCCGCCGCGCGTTGGACATCATCCAGGACGCGGCCGGGGCCGCGGGGCCGATCGCCCCGATCGGCGACGTGATCCACAACCCGCAGGTCGTCGAGCGTCTGCGCGCTCGGGGCGTCGAGGGTGCCGGTTCGGTCGATGAGGCGGTCGACCGCGGCTTCAAGCGCGTCGCGATCACCGCCCACGGGATGGGCCCCCACCTTGCCGGCGAGGCGGAGGCGGCCGGCGTCGAGCTGGTCGACACCACCTGCCCGCTCGTCACCAAGGTCCAGCGCCTCGCCCAGAAGCTGGTCCGCCAAGGCTATTTTCTCGTGGTCTACGGCGACTCGTACCACCCCGAGGTCCGCAGCGTGATCGGCTGGGCCGGAACGACCAAGGCGATCGCCGCCAAGAAGGTTGCGGATCTACCCTGGAATGCTCCCCGTGGCGCCACCGGACCCGACGTCGTGACCCCGCCGCGCAAGGTGGCCGTCGTCAGCCAGACGACCAAGAACGTTGCCGAGCTGATGAAGTTCGCCAACGAACTCCAGGCGCTGGTTGCCCCCGAGGGGGGCGAGTTCCGCCTCTGCAACACTATCTGCGAGCCGACCAGCGAGCGTCAGAACGCCCTGCGCCGTCTCGTTGAGCGAGATCGGGTCGACCTGATCCTCGCCATCGGCGGAAAGAAGAGCTCCAACACCGCCCGCCTCGCCGAGGTCGGCAACAACCTGGGCGTCGCCTCGTACCACATCGAGCGGCCGGAGGACATCGACGACGGCTGGCTGGCCGACGTCCGCATCGTCGGCGTCACCGCCGGCGCCTCGACCCCGGACGACGTGATCGAGGCCGTGGTCGTGTCCCTCGCCGACCGGGGCTTCGCCCCGCCCGACGGCGGCATCCGGCCCGTGGACCCCGACTACGTGCCTTCCTACTAGCCCGGCCAGCAGAACGGTTTCCCTGGCCGGCTGGTTGGAGAGGGGCCGCGGGTCCGCACTGGCTTCCTACCGCGTCCTTTTCGCGGGCCGGTGATCGCCGGTACAGGCCACATCGTGCTCCTCCCCCGGAGGGGGTCGTGGCAGAGAACGGACTCCGGATCTTGCCCGTGGCGCCCCCGCGCGTCGTCATTGCTCGGGCGTCCGCCCGGTTCACGTGGGCGCGGGTTGGGCGGTGGGGGGCGCCATCCTTTCCCCCAGCCTCTGCACGTCGTCGCGGAGGCGGATCTTGGAAGTGTGGTGGGAGCACGTTGCGCCGGTTGCTCGGCGCCATCCCGGATCCACGTCGCTCGGGACCGATCAGCGCCTCGCGCATCGGTGTCCACCTGTCGTTCCCAACCGCCGTTGACCTTTGGCTTGGCACCCCGAAAGGGCCTAAAGACCCACCAGATTTCGTCTTCGTTGGCGAATCTTCCCAAGCTGGCCGCGACGGGGGAGGGAAAGTGCCCGCCACCTTCTAAGGCGCGTTGGCCGGCTTGCTCCCGCGAACACGATGGCCGTCATGGCGCTTCGTACCGGGTGGGGAGCGTCAGTCCTCTCAGGCATCACCGCCCCCTGGTTGATCGATCCCCGAGGAGTTGCCGCGTATGACCCCCGCCCTCCGCCGCTTCCCGCCGGCTCTCCTCCTTTTCGCCTTCCTCGGCGCCCTTGCCGTACCGGTCCGCCCCGGCGTCGCCCGGCAAGCGACGCCCCCCGCCGCCGGCGGGGATGCCGGCGCCCACACGTTGACCGGCCCCCTCCGCGTCACCAACCCCCTGCTGCAGCAGGCCCTCTCCGAACCCTACGTCCTCCTCGCCGATCTCACGAACTTCGTCCGGCGCGAGGTCAACGGGGACCCGCCGGACGACCCCCAGGTCACCGCCCGTCTCGTCGGCGACCCGACCGACGCCACCTACATGATGCCGCTCCCGATCCTGCCCCGCGGCACCGTCAGCGACGTCGACGGCGGTGCTATCGGCAACGGCGTCCAGATCTACTCGGTCGAGTTCGCTGCCAACTTCATCGGCGACCCCTTCTTTGACAGGTACGAGGCCGAGACCGGCTGGGGCACCGCCCTCAGCTCGATGCGGGTCCAACAGGGAACCTACGAGGTGGTCGGCGGTCGCATCGTTGTCTGGGCGGCGGACGCCGAGCAAGGATTTCCGACCGATTTCGGCGCCGACGGCCGTCTCTTCACCGGTGACGACCCGATCGGCCCCCTCCCCACCGGCTGGACCGTGATCGACCTCGACGCCTCGCCCTTTGCCCAGCTTCGCGGCGGCTCCGTCGAGATCCCGATCCTCGAAGGCGACGGCGGCCTGAAGGATCTCTCCGACCGCTCCTATACCGGCGCCTTTGACGCCCTCCTTGCCGAGCTCCGCGTCCGCTATCCCTTCCGGGAGTACAAGGGGATCGACTTCGACGCGATCGAGGCCGAGGTCCGCCCCCTCGTCGAGCGGGCGGAGCGGGACGACGACGAGCTAGCGTTCAACCTCGCTATGTCCCGTTTCGCCGTCCTCTTCGGCGACGGCCACGTCAGCACCCAGCCGCCGATCGACGACCTCCTTCGCCGCTTCGGCGGTGGTGTCGGCGTCAGCCTCGGCCAGACCGACGACGGCGCCGTCCTTGTCTCCGCCGTCGCCGCCGATTCCCCTGCCGCGCAGGCGGGCATCGCCCCCGGTGTCGAGATTGTGGGGTGGGACGGCCAACCCGTCGCCGACGCCGTCGCTGACCAGGAGCTGGTTTTCTCCGCGTCGAGCCCGCACACCCGCACCCGGCAGCGGCTGGCGCTCCTCCCCCGCAGCGAGGTCGGTGCCGCTGTCACGGTCGCCTACCGTACCGCGGACGGCGGGACCGCCTCCGTTGATCTCGTGGCAACCTCGGATCAGGCCGGCCTCGGCTCGGTGTTTGGCCCCGCCCCTGAGAATCCGGCCGAGGCGCCGGTCACCGTCGACGTCCTGGACGGTGGCATCGGCTACGTTCGGGTCAACACCTTCTTCGATGATCTCGCCCTCGTCGCCGCCTCATGGGAATGGGCTCTCAACCGCCTCAACCAGCTTCGGGCCCCGGCCTTGATCGTCGACGTCCGTGGCAATGGCGGCGGGGCCGGTCAGCTCGCCACCTACTTTGCCGGCAGTTTCACGGACGAGCCTTTCGCGCTTGCCGACAACTACTTCGCCGACGAGACCGGTGCCCTCGTCTACTCCGGTACCACGGCTATCGAGCCCACCTCCGTCCGCTGGGATGGCCCCGTGGCCGTCCTCATCGATGAGGAGTGCGCCAGCGCCTGCGAGATCTTCGCCGCCGCCCTCGCCGAGAATCCCGACCACCTCCTCGTCGGTCACGACCCCACGGCCGGCGTCGAAGGCGCCGTCTACCCCTGGAGCCTCCCCGGCGACCTCTACTTCCAGGCCCCCCTCGGCCTCTTCCAACGGGACGGCGAGGTCTACATTGAGGGGGTCGGCGTCGCCCCCACCCTCGATGTCCCCGTCACCCGCGATACCCTCCTCGCCACCGACGATGTGGTCCTCGACGCCGCCCTCGCCGCCCTCCTCCCGAACGCCGGTCGGGATCGCTAGGGGCTGCGGGATGCGGGCGTCGATCCCGCCCACGATGCGTCGCCGGTCACGGCTCAGGATCCATAATTTTCGCCGTCGACCTCAACTCAATCTCGTTCCGTGCCGGCTGGATCCGAAACCCGGCCCCTCCCCTCCCTCGCGAGGAAGGGGAGGGGCCGGGAGGGTGGAGGCTCTCCCCCGGTCCGTCGGCCTACCCTAAGCCGCCCCGATCGCGTGCAGCACCCGTCCGTCCGGGTCGCGGAACGCGAAGGTCCGACCGAACGGCCGGTCCTCCGGCTCGGTCACCGTCTCCACCCCCCGCTCCCGCCACGTCCGGTACGCCTCGTCGACGTCCGCAACCTGCACGTAGAGCATCGTCCCGACCGGCGGCGTCCCCGGCGGCTGGGCCATGATCGCCCACCCCGCCCCCTCACGGGTGGCAAGCTGGGCGAACGTCTCCCCCTGCTCCTCCTCCGTCGCCAGCCCCAACTGCTCCTTGTAGAAACGCTTCGCCCGCGGCAAATCGGCGGTGGTCAGAATCGCGTAGGTCATCCCCTGGATCACGGCAATCCTCCCGTGTGTCTGGCCGGGCGGGCCGGTCCGACACCGGCCCTCGTGCATTCCACGATAGGCCCGCCCTCCTGACACCCTCCTGTCAGGAGGGCTGTGCCTCCTCCCCAACGTGCCGCCGGACGATCGCCCGCGCCTCCTTCACCAGTCGCTCCCGTAGCTGCGGTGGCCCCAGGACCTCCGCCTTCGCTCCCCATCCCAGCAACCAGTTCAGCATCTCCGCCTCGTTTCGAAGCGCGTAGACGAAGACCGCGCTAGCCTCCCCGCCCGGCTCCTCCCGCAGGAACGGGTACGGCTGCTGCTCGCGGACCCACCGCACCACCGACGCGTCGAACCGAACGCGAGCTTCGGGGAAGGACGTCCACCCCTCGCCTCCCGGCCCCAATTCGTGTCGAACCCCGACCGTGAACCGCTCCCCCAGCGGCTCGAGCTTGTCGATCCGCCCCAGCAGGAAGATCCGCGGCGCCTGCCGCAGCCGGCAGTAGGCCGCCAGGTGCCAGCCCCGCCCGACGTGGACCAGGCTGACCGGCTCGACCTCCCGCTCCTCCGGGGTCGGGCGCCAGAGTGCGTGGTACCGCATCCGGACGACCCGCCGCTCCCCGATCGCCGCCCGCAGCGCTGACAGCGTTCCCTCCTCCGACTCCCTTGCCGCCGTTGGGAAGAGCATCTCCCGCCGCCGCCGCGCCACCGCCTGCCGCCGCTCCTGAGAGAGGACCCCCTCCAGCTTCCGCAGCGCCTCCTCCGCCGCCCGCCGCAGCTCCGGGTCGACCCGGTCCCGGACGAACCCGCCCCCTAGGGCCAGCGCCGCAGCCTCGTCCTCTGTGAAGCTCAAGGGCGGCAGGAAATAGCCGTCCAAGAGCCGATACCCGATCCCCGGCATCGCCGCGATCGGCACCCCCGACTCGGAGAGCGCCGCCACGTCCCGGTAGATCGTCCGCACGCTCACCTCGAACCGCCGCGCCAGGTCCTCGGCCCGCAACTCGCGCCGCGCCTGGAACTCCAGCAGCATCGCCATCAGGCGGTCGGTCCGGTTCATGCCGGCACGATACACCCGTGGCCGTGGGGACCGGAAGGGAGGAGACGGAACTTGCCGGCGTCGCGGACGTGTCGCCGCCGCCGTGCGATGGTAGGATGCGCGTCCCGGCGGGCTCAGGACGCCCCCGAGGCGCACGTTCCGTGATCGAAGGACAATCGGCCGTGTCGACGCCCACCCTGGGCCCGACCCCGACCCAAGGAGGCCAAGGATGTTCCGTCTCCGGCTCGTGGCAGCGCTCGCCGTCGTCTCGCTCCTCGCCGGCGCCCCCGGCGCCCTCGCTCAGGAGCGGATCTCGATCGCCACCGGCGGCACCGGTGGCGTCTACTTCCCCTACGGCGGCGCCCTGGCCAACCTGATCTCGGAGCACGTCGAAGGCTACGAGGCGACCGCCGAGGTCACCTCCGCCTCCGTCGATAACATGACCTTCATCGAGAATGGGGACGCCGAGCTCGCCTTTGTCCTTGGCGACACCGCCTACGATGCCCTTCAGGGCAACGACCCCTTCCCCGAGCCGATCCCAGCTCGTGCCGTTGCCACTCTCTACAACAACTTCACGCACGTCGTCACCACCGAGGCGAGCGGCATCGAGACGCTCGCCGACCTGCGTGACAAGCGTGTCTCGACCGGCTCCGCCGGCAGCGGCACCGAGGTGATCGCCAACCGTTTGCTCGAAGCCGCGGGTCTGAACCCGGACGAGGACATCGAGCGCGAGCAGCTCGGCGCCGCCGAGTCGACCACGGCGATCCGCGACGGCAACATCGACGCCTACTTCTGGTCCGGGGGCCTCCCCACCGCCGCCGTCTCCGACCTTGCGTCGAGCCCGAACCTCGCGCTCAAGCTGATCCCGAACGGCGAGTTCGCCGAGGATCTCCAGTCGACCTACGGCGCCTTCTACACCACCGACACGATCCCCGCCGAGACCTACGACGGCCAGACGGAAGCGGTCGACGTGATCGTCGTCCCGAACGTCCTCGTCGCCAGCGAGTCGCTCGACGAAGCGCTCGTCCACGATATTCTCGCCGCCATGTTCGAGCACCGTGACGACCTCGTGGCCGCCCACCCGGAGGCCGAGAATCTCCTCCTCGAGACCGCCGCCCAGAACTCCCCGATCCCCTACCATCCTGGTGCGGTCCGCTACTTTGAGGAGCAGGCGATCCCCGTCGACGACGCCTCCCCCGTCGCCACTCCGGCTGCCTAAGCGCCATCCCGTGGCCCGGACCCTCGGGAGCGCCGCCGCGGTGGCGGCGCTCCTGCTCGTCGGTGGGCTGTTCGCGCCGACCCCTCCCGGCATCGGCATCCTCGACGCCACCGCCGGGAACGTCGTCCTCTGCCGGGCGCTCCCGCATCCGCAGCGTCTCGCCCTCGTCTACCGGCACTCGATGTACGGCGGCGACGTCGTCGAGGAGTACGTCGCCACCCCGGAGCGAACCCTCCGCCGCGTGTCGATGACCACCGATAATGCCGCAGCCGCCGAGTATTACGCCCCCTCGGGCAACGTCACCCGCGCCGGCGCCCGTTTTCTCGTCGACGTCCCCCCCGCCGACTACCCAGAGATCGTCGTCCGCGTCGGCCGCATCGGCGCCCACCGTCTCCGCCTCGAGGGCACCACCCTCGACCTCCTGGCGATGACCGGCGACCGCCACCAGGTGCGGCTCCGCCCCCGGAGCACGAGCGTCACCGCCCGCCTCCTCGGCGGCGGCTGCTGATGGAGAGCGCGATGACGCCCCCTCCTGTCCCCCTTTCCCGGGGTGAGCCAAACGACGACCGGTCCGCTGCGTCCTCCCTGTCCCATGAGGGTGCGGTCCTGGACGCCGTCGCGCCCTCCTCCGAACCGGGCTCCAGGCTGCGGGACGGGGAAGAATCTCCCCCCACCCTGGACGAGGAGAAGACCCAAGCCCTGATCGAGGAGTACGAATCCGAGGGCAGGGCGCAGCCGCTCCGGGGTTACTGGCGCTACCTCGTCGGCGCCCTTGCCGCCGGACTCTCCGTCTACGCCCTCTACGCCACCCGTAACCCGGTCCCGGCCCAGATCTACCGGACCAGCTTCCTCGGCGTCGCCCTCGTCCTCACCTTCCTCCTGTATCCGCTGCGCCGCACCGGCTCCGGCCGCCTCGCCCCCTGGGACGCGCTCCTGGCCCTCGCCGCCGTTGCGGTCGCCGCCTACCCGATCCTGGATTATCAGGAGTTCGTCCGCCGGGCCGCCCGCCCGACCGATCTCGACGTGCTCCTCGGCGTCGCCACCGTTCTCCTCGTCCTGGAGGCGACCCGCCGCACCGTCGGCTGGATCCTCCCGGTCGTCGCCGTCGCCCTCGTCGCCTACGGTCGCTGGGGCGACGTCCTCCCCGGCGCCTACGGCCACAAGGGGTACGGCCTGGACCGGATGGTGGGCAGCCTCTACATCTCGCTTGAGGGACTCTTCGGCGTCCCGATCGATGTCGCCGCCACCTTCATCATCCTCTTTACCATCTACGGTGCCGTCCTCGAGTTCTCCGGCGCCGGTAAGTTCTTTCTGGACGTCTCCTTCGCGGCGATGGGCGGGAAGGGGGCCAGCGCCGGCCGCACCACCACCCTCGCCGGCTTTCTCCTTGGGACGGTCTCCGGTTCGGGTGTCGCCACCACCGTCACCCTCGGCGCCATCGCATGGCCGTTGCTGAAGCGCGCCGGTTACGACCGAGAGTCGGGCGGAGCCGTCCTCTCGGCCGGCGGCATCGGCGCGATCCTCTCCCCGCCGACCCTCGGCGCCGCCGCCTTCCTGATCGCCGAGCTCCTCGGCATCTCCTACCTCGACGTTCTCAAAATGGCGACGATCCCGACGATTCTCTACTACCTCTCCATCTTCCTGATGATCGAACTTGATGCCCGCCGCCTGGAAGGACGTGCCGTGCCCGGTGAGGTCGGCCTTGCCGTCCTGCCCCTCGGCACCCTCATGAAACGCTACGGCTACCACTTCTCGTCGCTGATCGCCATCGTCGGCCTGATGGTCGTCGGCTTCACGCCGCTCACCGCCGTCTTCTACGCGATCGTCCTCGCCTTCCTCCTCAGCTTCGTTCGGCGGGACACCGCACTCACCCCCCGTCGCGCCTTCCGCGCCCTGGAGGCCGGCGCCCTTGGCACCCTCTCCGTCGCCGCCACCTGCGCCACCGCGGGCGTCATCGTCGGCATCTTCACCCTGACAGGGCTCGGCCTGAAGATGAGCGATCTGATCGTCGACCTCGCCGGCGGGCGTCTCTTCCCGGCCGTCTTCCTGACCGCCCTCGCCGTCTGGGTCCTCGGCCTTGCGGTCCCCGTCACCGCTTCCTATATCATCGCCGCCGCGATCACCGCCCCCGCCCTCACCCAGCTCGGCGTCCCCGAGGTCGCCGCCCACATGTTCATCTTCTACTACGCGGTCCTCTCCGAGGTCTCCCCGCCGACCGCCCTCTCCCCCTTCGCCGCCGCCGCGATCACCGGCGGCAACCCCTTCAAGACGATGATGGTCACCTGGAAGTACACCCTTCCCGCCTTCATCGTCCCCTTCATGTTCACCCTCAACCGCGACGACGGTGTCCAGCTCCTCGCCATCGGCGATCCGGCCGATGTGGTCCTCGCCACGCTGACCGCCTGCCTCGCCATCGTTGCCCTCGTTGCCGGCGTCGGCGGCCGCCTCCTCCAGCCCGCCACCTGGCTCGAGCGCGCCCTTCTCCTCCCCGCCGCCGGTCTCCTCCTTTACACCGGCCCCCGCCAGGACGCCTTTGGCCTTGCCCTCCTCATCGCCGCCGTCGCCCTCCACCTGATGCGGATCCGCGGACCGGCGCTTCGCCCGTCGACGTAGCGGAAGGAGGGAGGGGGCGGAGACGCGGTACCGTCCTGCCGCACCGTCGGGGCGCGATCTGTTGCGCCCGGTGGCTCAGCACCCGGCCGACTGAAGCGAGATGGCATGGTGCAGGGGGCGTGACAGACGACCAAGCTCCGATGCTTCTCACCCCTCCCGCCGGCACCCGGCAACCGTCTAGTGGCTGCGGGCGTCCGACGCCACCCCTGCCCGAAAACACCCCAGAACGTGGTCGTCGGTCATCCCCACGCTTTGCATGAACGCATAGCAGATGGTGCTCCCGACGAAGGAGAACCCCCGCCGCTTCAGCTCCCGGCTCATCGCGTCCGACACCGGCGTCGTCGCCGGCACCTCCTCCAACGTCGGCGGCACCTCCCGCCGCAGCGGCGCCCCCCGGACGAACGACCAGACGTACCGGTCGAACGACCCTTCCTCCCGCTGGACCGTCAGGAAGGCCCGCGCGTTCCGGGTCGCCGCCGCCACCTTCGCCCGGTTCCGCACGATCGCGGGATCGGCCAGCAGCCGCGCCGCGTCATCCGGCCCGTACGCCGCGATCCGCTCCGCGTCGAACCCCTCGAACGCTCGCCGGAACCCCTCCCGCTTCCGAAGGATCGTCTCCCAGGAAAGCCCCGCCTGGAACCCCTCCAGCAGTAGCCGCTCGAACAGCTCTCGGTCGTCGTGGCAGGGGACGCCCCACTCCTCGTCGTGGTACGCCAACATCAGCGGGTTGCGTCCCGCCCACGGGCACCGCGTCGGGGCCGGTATCGGCTCGGGCTCCGTCATGCGACCCCTCCCGAAGCGTCGTCTGCTCACGACGACCCGCCGTTCAACGCTCGTTCAGCGACGAGCCCGTCTCGGAGCACGGCCGGTAGGTGGTTCCAATGGAGTCCGAGTAACGCTCCCCGCAGCGCGGAAAGCAACACGACGGGGGTCTCCTTCGGGTAGGCTCGCTCCACCAACCGCCTCGCGGTCGCCGGGCCGATCGGTTCGAGATCGACGGCGGCGGAGCAATCCCCGATGTTCTTAGGGACCGGCGCTCGGCGTCTTCCGCTCGACCTCGCCGTGCGCGGCGACGGGCAGGACCGCGGCGATCTTGGCGATCGCGTGCTCGGCATCGCCGGGGACGTGCCCCGATCTTCTGCTCGCCAGGAGGCGTGCCCGACGATGACCGCGGTCGCCTCGCCCGTGGTCAAGACGGGCGGTGGCAAGGACGAAGCCTGCGACAAGCCGGTACCCCTGCCCCGGCTCGGCGACGACCGGAACACCCGCCTTGAGCAAGACGGAGATGTCGCGGTCGATCGTCCGCTTGCTGACCCCGAACGTCCGCGATGTCGTCCGCGCGCACCCGCGACCGACCCTGGAGGCGGGTCGTGATCGCGAGGAGTCGATCGAGGTGGTTCGTCGCCGGGGGGAACCGGTTCGCTACAACTGCTCCCGCGGGTCGAGCGCGTCCCGCAGCCCGTCGCCGACGAACGTGAACGCCAGCGTCACCAGCGCGATGGCCATCGCCGGCGCCACCAGCATCCAGGGCTGCGAGTTCCACGTCTTCGAGCCGTCCTGGATCATCTGCCCCCAGCTCGAGGGGAACGGGGTCGTTAGGCTGACGTCCGGCCGGACGCCGATTCCGAGGTACGAGAGGACCGCCTCGTAGATGATCGCCCCCGGCACGATGAAGGCGGCGGCGACGATGATCGGGCCGAGCGCGTTCGGCAACACGTGGCGCGTGATCAGCCGCCACGACCCGGCCCCGCTTGCCCTCGCGGCCTCGACGAACTCCTTCTCCTTCAGCTCGAGCGTCGTCCCCCGCACCAAACGGGCGACCCCGGTCCAGTTCACGATCGAGAGGGTCACGAAGAGCAGGACGAGCCCGTTCAGCAGTTGGCCGAACAAGGTCTCGCGGAAGGCGATCTGCATCACGATAAAGAAGAGCAGCGCCGGGAAGGCGTAGACGATGTCGGTCAATCGCATCAGCACGTTGTCGGTGCGCCCACCGACGAACCCCGCCGCCAGCCCGATCGGCACCCCGACCAGGAGGATCACCGCCATGGGGATGAAGCCGACCACCAGCGAGATGCGGGAGCCGTAGACGAGGCGGCTGAAGACGTCGCGCCCGATCGAGTCGGTGCCGAGCGGAAAGTCCCACGACCCCGCCTTCTTCGGGTTGTCGTGGTCGATCCACGCCGCCTGTCGGAACTGGCCCGCGACCGCGACGTCGGCTTGGACCGGGTTGTGGGGCGCGATCGCCGGCGCGAAGATGGCGGTGAGGAAGAGCAGCACCAGGTAGATCAGGCCAACGATCGCCATCTTGTTGCGCCGGAACTGGGCCCAGGCGTTGGACCAGAGGCTCCGAGACGGCCGCGTCGGGACCAACGTCGCGAGCCTGGCCCCTGGCTCCTTCTCCACCGCCTGGGCGGCGGGGGCAAGTGTCGACATCGGGGCTCTCCTACCGGCGGACGCGGATGCGGGGGTCGACGAAGCCGTAGCTCAGATCGACCGCGACGTTGGCGAAGGCGATCAGCACGGCGTAGAAGATGGCGGTCCCCATGATCATCGAGTAGTCACGCTTGCCGATCGCCTCGACGAACTCCCGGCCTAACCCCGGGGCGTTGAAGATCGACTCGATGATGATCGAGCCGGTGACGAGGTCGGCCGCGGCGGGTCCGAGGATTGTGATGATTGGGATCAGCGCGTTGCGCAGCATATGGCGCCCGATAACCGGGTTGTTGGCGAGCCCTTTCGCCCGCGCCGTCCGCACGAAATCCTGCCGCTTCACCTCGAGCATGCTCGAGCGCGTCAGCCGCGCCATGTACGCCATCGTCCCCAACCCGAGAACGATGCCCGGGAGGAGGTACGCGGTGCCTAACCCGTCCCAGGCCTCGGGTCGCCTGATCGGCGAGACATTCAATCCCTTGCTCAGAAAGATCAGGAGCAGCAGACCGCTGACAAAGGTCGGCACGGAGACGCCAATCGTCGAGGTAAAGAGACTCAGGTAATCGATCCAGGTGTTTTGCCGAAGCGCGCTGACGATCCCCAACGGGACGCCGACGACGACCGCGAAGACGATCCCGACCAGGCCAATCTTGGCCGAGATTGGGAACTTTTCGACAATCACCTCCTGGACCGATTCCGCCCCCTTCGACGCGTAGGACGGACCAAGGTCGAAGCGGGCGACCCCGATCATATAGTTGAAGAACTGGCTATCCAAGAACGCTCGCCCGACGGTGAAGGGGTTCCGTGACCCGTCGTCGAGCTTCTCCTCGGCGGCGGACGGGTTGATCCAGAGCGGCTTGTCGAGCCCGAACTTGGCGTTGAGATTCTTGACCGTCGAGTTCGGTAGGGGCTTCTCCAGGTCCCAGGGGCCGCCCGGCGCCCGGTACATCAAGAAGAACGTCACCGCGGCGACGGTCACGATGACCGGCACGGCCCACAAAAAGCGGCGTATCACGAATTCGATCATCGTCCGTCTCCGGGGGAGGAGGGATCACACGTCGACTGTCGGAACCGAAGACGGGGGGTCGGGGACGCGTCCCCGACCCCCCGAGGGATGCGGCGAAGGGCGACGCCCGGGGGCGTCGCCCTTCGATCGCGATCGTCGCCTAGCTATCCTCGGTCTTGTCGAGCGTGAGTAGCGAGGTGAACTGCCCCGGCCATTCCGCGTCGAGGTTCGTGGCCGTGTAGCCGGTCACGTTCTCCGACACCATGACCGTCTGGTTCAAGTTGTAGAGGAACGGGCCCGGCACGTCGTCGACCAGGATCTGGCTGGCCTGCTCGTAGAACGGAGTCCGCGCCTCAGGCTCGAGTGTCGTATCGCCCTGCTCGACGAGCTTGTCGAACTCTTCGTTGCAGTAGGCGAAGCGCTGGGCAAAGGTGGCATCGCAGCGCCAGTAGACGCTCAGCCAGTTCTGCGGGTCCGGGTAGTCCTGATACCAGCCACCGACCAGAAGCGACTGCGGGAACGTCTCCGGATTCTTGCGCAGGTCGACCAACGCCGTCCCCTCGGTCGGCTCGAGCGTGATCTCGACGCCGAGGATGTCGCGGTACTGGCCAGCGACCCACTCAGCGCGCGGGGTCGCGGCAGGGTCGTCGCTGTTGTAGAACATCCGGATCTCCGGCAGCCCCTCCGGCCCGCCGTACGAGGATTCGGCCAACGCCTGCACGGCCGCTTCGGCGTCGAACCCGTACTTATCGGTCTCGATCGACCCCGGAATGCCTTCCGGAATCCAGCTTAGGGTCGGGGTGCAGTCGCCGTTGCGGATCGTCGCGCAGTAGGTCTCCCGATCGAAGGCCATCGAGAAGGCCTCGCGCACCTTCTTGTCGGTGAACGGCTCCTGCGTCAGGTTGAACGCGAGGTTGCCGGTAAAGGCGACCGGGTACGCAAGATACTCAGGATCGCCCTCGACCTCCGGCAGTTGCGACGGGTCAAGCTGGGCGATGTCCAGGTCACCGCTCCGGAACGCTTCGAGGGCAACAGCCGTCTCCGGCTGGTAGACGTACTCGATGCCGTCCAGTTGCGGGCGGCCGCCCCAGTACTCCTCGTTCGCCTCGAAGGTGATCAGCTGCTCTTCTTCGATGCCCGTGATCGTGAACGGCCCGTTCCCGACGTGGTTAGCCGGGTCCTGCCACCAGTTGTCCGGGTCCTCCTCGACCAACTCCGGCTTGACGGGGAAGAAGACCCACAGGCTCGCCAGCGTCGGGAAGTACGGCGCCGGCGCGCGCAGCGTGACCTCGAGCGTTCGGTCGTCGATTGCCCGGGCCCCGATGTTGCTCCGCGCTTCCTCGTATGCCGCCTCGTCGACTGTCACCGGCGTCCCTTCGCCGGCGCTGTTCAGTCCGTAGAAGTCGGCGCAGCCGACGATGTCGTCGAGGATCGACTGGTACTCGCCGGCCGTGTTCGGGTCGCACGTCCGCTCGATGGCGTACCGGAAATTCTCGGCCGTCAGCGGCGACCCATCGCTGAAGGTCAGACCCTCCCGCAGCTTGAAGGTGATCACCGTGCCGTCGTCGTTGAACTCCCAGCTCTCGGCGGCGCCGGGAACGGTGTTCAATTCGGTGTCCTGCCGGGTCAGTCCCTCGTAGGCCAGCGCCAGGATGTCGATCTCGTTCGAGAACGAGCTCTTCTGGGGATCGAAGTCGTCCGGGTAGGTGATATGGTGGACCCGGAGCACTTTTCCTTCGGCATCCTGCGCCGCGGCTGCAACCCCGGCCACCGCCGTCGGCCCGACGAGCGTCACGGCGACCAGCAGCGCCGCCAGCCGTGCCCATCGTGCGGAGAATCGTTGCATCGACTTCCCTCCCGCAATCGTTCACACGCCGTGTGACGAGGCGCCCCGTTGCGCCCGCCCGACTGGCTGAAAGCTAAACGACCTCGCGGGGTCCGTCAATCGGGTTGGACGCATCGCCCGGCCGGTCCCCGGCTGCCCCGTCGCCCGGGACGCCACTCCCCGTCGCCGTCTTCCCAGTCGCGCCGCATCCGCCCGCCTCGTTCCCCCTTCTCGTCCCGGATCACCGGTCGGGCGTTCTCCCCGCTCCACGTGGGCGAGGCGTCGGCGGCGGAGGAGATCTTATCCGGCCCCCCGCGTGAGCAGCCCCGCCGCGGCCCCGCCGACAATCAGCCAGACCGAGTTCACCTTAAACCGGATCAACAGGGCCGCCGCTGCCACCGCCAGTAGCGCCGTCGGGACGTCGACTACCGCCTCGCGTCCCAGGAGCCAGGCTACCGCCGCCATCAGCCCGACCGCTGCCGCGTTCACCCCGTCGAGGAACCCGGCCGTCCAGGGCGAGCGCCGCAGCCGTGGCACGAACGGGTTGATCGCCGCCACCAGCACGAACGCCGGCAGAAAGATCCCGAGCGTCGCCAGCGCCGCCCCCGACCAACCGCCCACCAGATACCCGACGAATGTTGCCGTCGTGAAGACCGGCCCCGGCGTGAATTGCCCGACCGCCACCGCGTCGAGCAGTTGCCGTTCCGTCAGCCAGCCGAGCCGCTCCACCAGATCCCCCTGGAGGAACGCGACCAGCACGTACCCGGAGCCGTAGAGCGTCGCCCCCACCCGCAGAAAGAGGAGGAACAAGCGCGCCGCCCCGTACGGCTCCGCCGCTCCCGCCGCCAGAGCGAAGAGCGTCGATTCGCCGATCGGCACGCTCCATCCGAGCGGCAGCAGCCCGGACATCCCCCACGGGTAGCCTCGAAGCCGTCCGACGTTGCGGGCCACGGCCACCAGCGCCCCCGCGCCGAGAAGGAGTGCCAGCTCACTGGCGCCGAGCAGCGCGAGCGCCAGTGTCACCAGCCCAACCGCGATCGGCAGCGGCCCCGTCGCCGCCGTCCGTCCGACGCCCCAGATCGCCTGCGCGACGACGGCGATCACGACCGGCTTCACCCCGTACAGGAGCCACTCCCCGGCCGGCGTCGTCCCGTACCGGACGTAGAGCCAGGCAAACCCGAGCGTGATCGCCGCCGCCGGCAGGATAAAGAGGGAGCCTCCCACCACCAGCCCGCGCCAGCCCGCCTGCTCGTAGCCGGTATGGATCACCATCTCCGTCGAGTTCGGGCCGGGGATCAGGTTCGTCGCCCCAAGGAGGTCGAGGAAATGTTGGTCGGTCGTCCACCGCCGACTGACCACGGTCTCGTCACGCAGCATCGCGATGTGCGCTGCCGGCCCCCCGAACGCCGTGCAACCCAGCTTCAACGACACCAGGGCAACGTCCCGCAGCCCGGCCCGCGGTCCGACCGCGGCCTCCAAGTCGCCGCGCACCTCGGCCACCCGGTCGCTCGTCATCGCCCGGCCGCTTTCCCGGAGGCTTCATCGGCGGCTGCGCGGCCATGGAGCAGAGCGAGGAGCCGGTCGAGCAGGAACGCCTCGAACGCGGCCGGGTCGACCGAGACCGAGACGGAGGCCGGCACCCCACCCCGCTCCGTCTCCCGCAGCCGGAAGAGACCGTCTTCGACGCCGTAGGCGAGCCCGACTCGCCGCAGCCCGAGCCATGCCCCGGGAAACAGCGCCGCCACCGTCAGTGGGTCGTGCAGGAGGGCGACCGTTGTCGTTGGCAGTGGCGCCGCCCCCGCGAACGGCGGCAGGGTCCGCCAGAACCACTCGTCGCCCCAGACATCGAGCATCCCGACCAACCCCCGTGCGAGCGGGCCGCCGACCGCCGCCAGCCGATCGCGGCCGGCGCGGCGGAGCGGAACGTTCAACGTCTGCTCGGCCGTTATCCAGGTCGTGGGCGGGCCCGAGTGGGCGCAGATCATCGCCGCCTCCGGGTCGGATGCGGTGTTGTGGTCCCACCAGGCGGCGGGCCGCTTTACCGCCCGGAAGGCCCGCCACCACGGCGCCGCGAAGGCGCCCTCGTCGAACACCCCGCCCATGACCGTCAGGCCGAGGAGCCGTTCCGCCAGCGTTGAATCGAGCCGGAGCGCCGCGGCCACATTGGTCAATGGCCCCAGCACGACCAGGTGGAACGGGCTCCGCCTCGACTCCGCGATCAGCCACTCGGGTGCCGCGACCACCTCAATCCGCGCGTCCGGCCGGGACTCGGGATCCTCCAGGAGTCCCCGGCCTTCATGGCCGAGCATCGTCGGTCCCCGTCCCGCTCCCAGCGGCAATGCCAGGCCCGGCACGACCGGCACCTCCCCCCGCCCGGCCAGCCCGAGCAACCGCGCCGCGATCCTCGCCCGCAGACCGACGTCGCCGTCGACGATCGTGACGCCCCGTACCTCCACCTCCGGCGACGCCACGGCGAGCAGCAGCGCCAGGGCGTCGTCCGGGTCGGTCCCGATGTCGGTGTCGATGACGACAGGGACCGGCGCCGGGGTTCGCTCTCCGCTCCCGCCGTCTGGTCGCCCCATCCGCTGCCGCTCCCCTCGTTCTCCCGCGGACGGACCCCCAGCGAACGAACGAAACGGGCGCCCCGCGACCGGGGCGCCCGCTCGAGAATGGCCGTTGGCGCGAGGGGGTTGACGCGGCCTACGCGATCACCGTCACCGCGGTGCCGACCCCGGCCCATCCGTACATCCAGGCGGCGACGTCCATCGGCAGGTTCACGCAGCCGTGGCTCATCGGTGCCCCGAAGTTGGAGTGCCAATAGGTGCCGTGGAGCGCGTTCCCCAGGTTGTCGAAGTACATCACGTACGGCACGTCGGGGACGAAGTAGTCCTCGCCGCTGATCGTCCCTTCCATGTCCTGGATGTCGACCTTGCTCAGGATCGTGTGGGAGCCGATCGGGGTCGTCGTCGCCTCCACCTCGGCGGTGCCCGTGCTGACCAAGGTCGAATTCACGAGCTCGTTCCCTTCGTACGCCCACAGCTGCTGCGCCGAGATCGAGATCACGATCTCCTGGGCTGCCCCCTGCTGCGGACCTGGCCCCGCGATCGCCTCCGGCGCGACAACCTCCGGCTCCGGCTCGACGAACGGCTCCGGTGCGACCTCGGGCTCGACCGCTGGCTCGGCAATAACCTCGGGCGCCGGCTCCGCCAGGGGCGCAAGCTCCGGGGCCGGCACCGTCTCCTCGACGGCCTCGATCACCGGCGCCGTCGGTGCTTCAAGCGCGGACGACGGGTCTGTCTCCGCCGGCTTGCGGTCGGCCCGGGGTGTTGCGCCGGCTGCCGGCTGGGGTGCGAAGAGGGCCGCTGCGTAGAGGGGCACCGTGTTCGGGCGCACGACGCGTCGCGTGTCGAGCTCCAGTCGCTCCGCGGTCGCCGTCCCGATCGGCAACGGCTCCACCTCCTCGCCGATCACCCGCAGCGCGGCACCCTCGAAGTACTGGATCCAGGAGCCGTCGGCGGCCCGATAGGCTTCACTGACCGGCATCCCAAGCCAGCGCTCGGCCTCGAACTCTTCCCACCGCTCTCGGAAGGCGGGATGCACCGTGTGCCCAGTTTCTCGGAAACCGACGCAGCCGCGTGTCTCCTCGCCGCACGCGGTCCGGCGCGCGGCTCGGATCAGCGCCGCGGCCGGTCGCCCGGCGAGCGCCTCGGTAAGCGCTTCCCGCCCGATGGGCAGGGTCCGGACCTGCTCCCCGGCCGGCGCGTCCGGGACGAAAACGAGGGCCGCGTTCTCGTAGAACTGGACGGTCCGTTCCACCGCGGCGCCGTCGCCGAGGCGCGTCGTGCCGCGAAACTCCTCCGTGATCGGGTCGCCAAGCAGCGACCGCTGCGTGCGCCAGAGATCGAGGAACAGTCCGTCGCTGGTGTGACCCGTCCTCGGCACAAAGACGGTCTGGGTGGCCGGAGCGTCCTGTGCCACCGCCCGCATCGGCAGGAGCGTGACCACCAGGGCCATCGCGATCACCGCGAGCCCGGCCGCTGTCCCGCCCCGTCGCCCGCGCGGGACGGCTTCGCCGCCCTGGCCAAAGAAACCCGTCGCCACCTAGACGCCTCCATAACCACCGCGCCGACGGTTCGTCGACGGCGGCCCTCCCCTCCGCACCGATTGGGGCGTCGCCCCTCTCCATCTCCCATGGTACCATCACCGGCTGAGTGTACGTTCGACCAAAATCGGGCCGATTCGTGGTCGGACGGACGAGGAGGGGGTCGGTGCCGCCGGTTTGGATCGAGCCCGCTCCCCGGGCGAGCGATCGCCCGCCGCTTCATCCCGAGCCGCTCCTCGATGCGCTGCTCGCGGGGCGTGTAGCCGACCCGGCGGCTGCCAAGGCGTTCCTCGATCCGCGCCCCCAAGCTGCCCCGGACCCGCTCCTCCTGCCGGGCATGGCGGCCGCCGCCGGGCGCGTCGGTCGCGCCCTTGCGGACCGCGAGGCGATCGCTCTCTACGGCGACTATGACGTCGACGGGGTCTCGTCGACCGCGCTGCTCGCCCGCGGCTTCGCGGCCGCGACCGGCGGCGAAGCGACCGTCGTTACCCGACTCCCGACCCGTCGGGAGGGATACGGTCTCCATCCCGCGGTGGTCGAGGAGTTGGCCGCGGCCGGTGCCTCCTTGCTGATCGCCGTCGACTGCGCCAGCGGCGACCACCTGAACGTGGCCCACGCCCGCTACCTCGGTCTCGACGTCGTCGTCCTCGATCACCACCAGCTTGACGACGGTGCCCCGGACGATGCCGTTGTCGTCTCCTCCCACCTCCAAGCCGAGGCGCCGTACAGTGAGCTCTCCGCCGCCGGCATCGCCTACCTGCTCGCGGTCGCCCTCGCGCGCGCCGGCCACGATCTCGGCGACGGACCCGGCCGCGAGCCACGCGGCTTGTTGGATCTCTGCGCCCTCGGCACGGTCGGCGACGTCGTGCCACTGACCGGCCCCAACCGACCCCTCGTCCGCGACGGCCTGCGCGCCATCGCCGAGCGGCCCCGCGTTGGCATCCGCGCGCTCTGCCAGCGCGCGGGGGTCTCGCCGACTACCGTGACCAGCGAGGAAGTCGCCTTCAAGCTGGCGCCCCGTCTGAATGCCGCCGGCCGCATGGCCGATCCCCGGCTCGCCCTCGACCTTCTGCTCACCGACGATCCGCGCAGGGCGGCGCGCCTGGCGGACGAGCTCGAAGGATTGAACGCGCGACGGCGGGCGGAGTCGCAGCGGGTGGTCGCCGAGGCCGAGGAGATCGTCCTCGCCCGCCCCGACCTCGCCGACCGGCGGTTGCTCGTCGTCTCCCGCCGGGGGTGGGGTGGCGGCGTCCTCGGCCTCGCCGCGGGCCGGTTGGTCGAGCGGTTTGGCCGCCCGGTTGTCGTGCTCGCCGATGACGGGGCGGTGCTCCGGGGCTCGGCCCGATCGGTCCCGGGCTTCGACATCGCCCGCGCCCTCGCCGGCTGCGATGGACTCCTGGAGGCCCACGGCGGCCACAGCCAGGCGGCCGGCCTCACGCTGCGGACGGCGGCCCTGTCCCGTCTCGAGGCCGCATTGGAGGCGGCGGTCGCGGGCGCCGCCCTACCCACGCCCGGCGCACCAGCCCTCCGCATCGACGCCGATCTCCCGGCCGCGCGGCTCGATCTCGCCACGGCCGAGCTCATCGGCTGCCTTCAACCGTTCGGCAGCGGCAACCGCCAACCCCTGCTCCGGCTCCGCGATCTCCCGGTCCGCTCGTACAACCTGATCGGCCGCGACGGCGGTCACCTCAAGTTGCACCTGGAGACCCCACGCGGCGTCGTCCCGGCGCTCTTCTGGGGCGCTGCCGCCCGGTCACGGGAGCTGGTGCAGCGCCCGCGTCTGGACCTGGTCGCGACCGTCGGAGTCGACCACTGGAACGGCCAGCGTCGCCTCCAGGTGGAGGTCAAGGATTTTCGACCGACGGCTTAGCGTGCCTCCGCCGGGGGCCGCACCCCGGTGGTTCTGTCCGTCGCCCGCCGGCGGCAAGCCTGACGGAGCCGAGGAGGAAACCCCCGGCGGCGGATGAGGGCTTCCCGAAGCCGGGAGTACAGAGCGAAGGGCATGAGTGACGCGGAGGGTCTCGCCGCCAAGACGGCGCCCAGGACGTCGTGCGTGACCGAGTCAGTGTTCGCAATCCGGACGGTCCACGGGATGGAGATCGTCCATACCGGTCCCTGAAGGGCTCGCTGGGATCGGCTCGGCCATCCACGGGTAGGCGACACAGAAGACACGAGGGCCTCGCGGAGCCGGTATCAACGTCCTCGCTTACGCCGCGACCCGGCATCGGCCGCGACATCCGCACCGAACGGCGCTTCCGGAAGGGGGGAGAACCCGGGGAGCCGTCGCGCATCGTCCACGGCGGTTGCGCCCCCTGCCAGCTCGGGCAGCGTCTCCACCTGGGCGTCGTCGAGCATGATCGCCTCGGCAATCACCTCGTCCATGCTCGCGGCGAAGAAGAACTTCATTTCGCGTCGGACGTTCGCCGGGATTTTGATCAGATCCCGCTGGTTGTCCCGCGGCGCGATGATCCGGCGGATCCCCTGACGGTGGGCGGCGAGGGTCTTCTCCTTGAGACCGCCGATCGCCAGCACCCGGCCGCGCAATGTGATCTCCCCCGTGAGCGCCGTGTCGTTCCGCACGGGTCGCTTGGTCAGGGCCGAGATCAGCGCCGTCGCCATCGTGATCCCCGCGGAAGGTCCGTCTTTCGGCGTTGCCCCCTCCGGCAGGTGAATATGGAGGTCGAGCTTCTCCTGGAAGTCCGGGTCGATCCGGAGGTGCGTGGCGCGCGACCGGGCGTAGGAGAGCGCGGCGCGGGCCGATTCCTGCATCACGTCGCCGGCCTTGCCGGTGATGGTCAGCGTGCCGCGGCCCGGCATCGTCGCCACCTCGACCGGGAGGAGTTCCCCCCCGATGTCGGTCACGCCCAACCCGAGCGCCAGCCCGACCTGGCTTTCCCCGAGGTCGAGGTCGAAGCCGTAGCGGCCGGGGCCGAGGTAATCGGCGAGGCGGCCCTCGGTCAGGCGCACCTTTTCGACCCTGCCCCGGACGATGTCGCGGGCGACCTTGCGGCAGAGCGCTGCCACCTCGCGGTCGAGTTGGCGAACGCCCGCTTCCCGCGTGTAGTCCCGGATGATCCGACCCCAGAGTTTGCCGGAGATCTCGAGCCCGCCCGGCTTCAGCCCATGGGCTGCAAGCTGCCGACGCAGCAGATAGCGCCTCCCGATCTCGATCTTCTCGTCCTCGGTGTAACCCGAGATCTCGATGATCTCCATCCGGTCGCGCAGCGGCCGGGGGATCTGCTGACCGTAGTTGGCGGTCGTGATGAACAGGACCTTGGAGAGGTCGTATGGAAGGTCGAGAAAGTGGTCGACGAAGGTGTGGTTCTGCTCTGGATCGAGCACCTCCAGCATGGCGGCCGCCGGGTCACCCCGGTAATCAGACGCCAACTTGTCGATCTCGTCGAGGAGGACGACCGGGTTGATCGAGCCGGCCTGCTTCATCGCCCCGATCAAGCGACCGGGCATCGCCCCAATGTAGGTGCGCCGGTGGCCCCGGATCTCGGCTTCGTCGCGGACGCCGCCGAGGCTAACGCGGACGAAGGCGCGGCCCATCGCGGTCGCGATCGATTGGCCGAGGCTCGTCTTGCCAACCCCCGGCGGGCCGATCAAGCAGAGGATCTGGGCACGGGTCGTCGTCCCCGCCTCGGTCGTCAGCTTCCGAACCGCCAGGAAGTCGAGGATCCGCTCTTTAACCTGATCCAGGCCGAAGTGGTCGTGGGCCAGGATGCGCTCGGCCTCCGCCAGATCGAGCCGGTCCTCGGTCCGCTCGTGCCAGGGAAGGGCAAGCGCCGTCTCCAGATAGGTGCGGACGACCGTCGCCTCCGCCGAGACGGACGGCATCCGTTCAAGCCGACCCAGCTCCTTGACCAGCTTCTCCTCGACCGGCGGCGGCACGCCACGGTCCGCGATCCGCGCTCGGAGCGTCTCGATCTCGTTGCCGCCCTCGCCCCCGAGTTCGTCGTGGATCGCCTTGAGCTGTTCGCGCAGGTAGTACTCGCGCTGGTTCTTGTCGATCTGATCCCGCACCCGCTCCTTGATCTTGCGCTCCAGGTTGGCGACATCCAGCTCCGCCGAGAGGTGGATTGCCAGATGCTCCAGCCGGTGCAGCGGGTCGGTCAGCTCGAGCAGCGCCTGCCGCCTTCCGACATCGGCGAGCAGTTGGGTCGCGAGCAGATCGGCCAGGTGCCCGGGCTCGGTCGCCCGTTGGACCATCTCCTGGACTTCTGCGGGGAGCACCCCCCGCGCTTGACCGTAGCCGCTCGCCAACTCCTGGACGTGGGCGATCAAGGCCCGAGCTTCGGCCGCCGGCGGTTCCGGCTCGCGGACCAGGTCCGCGGCGACGGTGAAGAACCCGCGGGCCTGGTCGAACTGGCTGAGCCGGACGCGGTTGATCCCCTCCAGTACGACCTGGACCCCGCCGCTCGCCTGCCGATCCACCGAGACGATCGCGGCCAGGGCACCGACCTGGTAGAGGTCCTCCGGCCGTGGCTCCTCGACTTCGCCGTCGCGGTGGGCGGTGACGATCAGCCGGCGGTCGCGGGCGAGCGCGTCCTCCACGGACTGGATCGAGCGCGGTCGGCCCACCAGGAGGGTGACCACGTTGCGCGGGAAGATGACGACGTTCTTGAGCGGCAGCAGCGGATAGCGGAACGCGTACAGGTCGTTCAGGCGGCTCATCGGATCTCCGCGTCGTGTGGTCGCATACGACTACACCCTCCCGGCCTCAGACGCCGACCAGTCCGCGAGTCATGGTCCGGCGGGCCGATTCGGCCCTCCGATCGCACAAGGGCGGGCATGATACTCCAGTGGTCCCGCTGGGAACGGCTCGCAAACCGCTTTGCCTTCGACCGCAGCCGCGAGCCCCGTTTGTCACCGGCAACCGTGTACGTACATCATTGCCGATGCGGGAAAGCACGTCAAGGGAGCCGCTCGCTTCCCGGTCCCGGGCTGTCCGAGGAGTCTGGACGAGCAGGAACCATCGCGTGGGGCGTCGGCTGCGGAGAGGGGGCCACTTCGGCGGCGCGGCGCCCCTACGGGTGGCAGCGACGGGGCGGATACAATCGGGCACCGTGAGGACGGGGATGGCGAGCAAGGGACGCAAGGGTCGACATCGGGAATGCGGATCGCGCGGACCGGATCCCAGGGCCTCAAGGTTTGGCTCCATCGCGGCTTGCCGGCGATCGCCCGCCCCGCTGCGGGGTGTCCGCGCGCGACGGGCGTGCTTTGCATAGGAGGGTTGGCGCTCGCCCTCTGCGGGTGCGGCGCCGCGGGGGACGCCGCCCGCACCGCGGGCGGGGCGGCGCCCGCGACGCCGAGCATCGCGGCGAGCGGTGCAACGTTATCCACCCCGTCGGCGCCCCCCGCGTCAACCACGACCCCGCCGCCTCAGGAGACGGGGCCGGGGTCGCTCGGCGGTCCGCCCGTCCCCCCAACCCCAGGTGGCTCCACCGCGGCATTCCGTTCGCCGGGGGGCGAGGTAGGTCCGATCGTTTGGGCGGCCGAAATCGACCCGTTGACGAAGGCCCCGCGGACCGCGGTCGAGTCGTTCCCGGCCGACACAGGCACCTTGTTTGCCGCGGTGCCGGTAGAGCGGATGGAGCCGGGCACGGAAGTAAGAGCCCAATGGAGCTACAACGGTAACCCGCTCGACATTGCTCCCGTCGTCGTCCGAAGCGACGGCGCGGCGCGGGGAGCCTGGCTCGAGTTCCACCTATCCCGAAGCGGTGAGACGCCATGGCCGGACGGGATCTACGCGGTCCGAGTCCTGATCGATGGTGCACCGGCCGTGGAGGCAGCGATCGTGGTCGGGACCGTACCGACGGCGGATTAAGGCGGGGGATCCGGCGGACGGTCGGTTGCGGCGCGGCAGCCGCCGGTGCTACGCTCACCCCACAGGAGCGGACGACAACGCGCGGCTGGCGCGCCACGACGGTTCCGGGGAGCGGCGAACCGGCCGCGTCCTCGGAGATTTCGGCTTGTGTTCGTGGATCGGTCGACCGATCCCTCTTGGTAACATCCGTACGGTACGGGCCGTGCCCGTCCGCACCGTCGACGAGGCCCGGTTATGGGACACCAAAGCCCGCCGACGAAGGGGTCGGATCGTGGTTCCGACCCGGACGCCGGGCCGCCGGAGGGCGGTCGGGCCGAATGGGGCCCGGTCCCCTTCGCCTGGCAGCACGGGAGCCGACTCCTCCTCCTCGAAGCCGGCCCGCGGGGTTGGCTGATGGCGGAGCTACGGTTCGATCCCGCCGCCTGCTACTACGTGGAGGTGCGCCGGGCACGGTATCGGTGGGCGCGCGAGGCGGCCGGCGCATTGCTAAGCAGGGCACTGGCGGCGGGGGATGCGGCGGCCGACCGGACCGCTCAGGATCTCCAGAGGTGGCTCGCGGCCCGCTGACGTTCCGCGCGTCGTTCACACCGATCGCACTTATCCGGGATGACGCCCTGGTTCAACTTTCCCCCCCAGGCGGAGGTGATCGAGGCTCGTGGGTACCCCCTGACGGGCACCTCGAATCGTGCGTGGCGCTCGACGCCGACGCCGCCGGTCGGCTCCCCCAGCGAACGACCGCGAACCGGCGTCCAGCCGCACCGAGACGCGGCTGTTCGGCGGTGGACTCGGGGGATTCCACCCATCACCGCACGGGCTAGGGATCGAACGCGACGATCGATCCCCCGTCCGGTCGTGTGCGATGGCAGAAGGAGTACCTGAGCTTCTCCTGCGCTCCCGCGGCGGCGGCGGTGCCCGCCGAACTATGCCGGGATTGGGGGCGGGCCTGACCGACGGGTGCCCCCACGGAGGGCAGGGTAGTCCCCGCCGGGAACGTGCCATACCGCCCCTCGTGCTGCATCGCGGCGCCGCAACGCGGTGGATTTGCCGGCGACTCATGGAATGGGCGGGAGTGACGCGCCCAGACACCGGTACGCTGTCGCCCAACCGTGGGCCGTTATTGATAGGTCACGAAGTCCGGCGAGGGCTCTAGGGCGAGGATCTCCGCGGCGGTCATCATTGGCTTGTCCTGCTTGTAGAAGAGCTTGATCCCGGCGAACTCGATCGGCTCGTCCCGCACGAGGATGTTGTAGACGTCCGTCTTCAGCTCGGGAGCGCCGTAGCCGTCGGCGTCGAGGACAAGTTGGACGCCGGGGACCGGGCCGAGTTCGTCCTTGCCCACGATCATGTCCTCTCGGAACTGGTGGAGGATGATCACCTTAGGGGGAAGGCCGAGCTCGTTTGATAGCGCCGCCATCGTCTCTTGGGCGTAGGTGATGCTCTCGGCCCGGAGCTCGCCGATGTATTCGCCGGGGATCTCTCCCTCGGCGATGGCGAACTCGGGATCGAGCGCGAGATGCACATGCGGGCGCTCCAGGAGAAAGCGCACCTTCTCGATCTCGGAGGCTACCGTTCCCCGCCCGATCTGGAGGTCGAGAAAGAGGAGGAGATCGTTCGCCTCGGCGAAGTCGGCGTACTCGGTGAGCGTCTCCTTGTCGGTATCGAGGATAAACGTGCCGTCGTCCCCGGGCACCGGCTGGGCGACGGTGGCGATCACCTCGAATGCGGGGAGCACGGGTCGGCTCGGATCGGCGGCTTCGTAGTTGGCCGCCTCGGCCAGCAGCCGATCCCGCAGCTCTTCCATCTCGTACTCGCCGAGGATGCCCATGTTCTCGTCGTGCGGGTGTCCGTAGTACGTCAAGATCCGGTACGTGGGCAGGAGGGCGCCGTCGGCCGCCGGCTCCACCGGGGCCACGCGTGGGGCGTTGAAGGCCACGGCCGGGGCGGGGACGGGCGGTACGGTCCCGATTACTCCGCCTGTCACCGCCGTCGGCGAGCGCGGGTCCACGGCGACGGCCGCTTCCCGCGCCGCCAGCGTCGCCGTTGGCACGGAGGCGACGGCTCGGTCCGAGCGGACCTTTGCCGCGATCGTCGCCGGTGCCGCAAGCCGCCCCGGCTCCGTGCCACCGGCAAGAAGCACCGCGACCCCGGTCAGCAGCAGGACGAGCCCGGCACCGAGACGGCGTTCGCTCGGAATCCAGGCCGGGAGCAGGGTGGCCCAGCGCCGGGGTGCCTCCCTTGCCGGAGTGCGGGTCCAGTCACTCGAGAACGGGGCAGGGCCGTCGCGATGGGCCCGACGTGGGGCCGCGCGAAACGGCATCACGACGACCAGCGGCGGGACTGCGCCGACGAGACGATCGTATCGAGGCCGCTCGGAGCCGGTCCCGACGGTCCGTCGACGCCGACGATCGGGAGGGAGGCGGGGAAGGAAAAGGTGAGCACGCATACTCCGCGGGATGGTCCGCGTTGCGGAACGGACCGGACGGACGGCTGCTTGGCTGCGACCGGCGCCATCCCGGCTGGCCCCAACCGTGACCCCTTTTTCGCGGGGGATCTTCCGGTCGGCGAACTGCAAGGGGCAGCGCCTGATGCAAAGATGCCAGATTGGCCACGCGGAGGCAACCGCGTGACGGATCCTCCCGGTCGGGATCGCGCCGGACAGCACGGCGGTTCGGGAACGGGCGCTATGGTCCCGCCACCGGGGTCGTGGCACCGGTCGGGAGCAAGCTCGTGGTGAAGGCCGCGTCGATGTCGAGATCCCTTGGCAGGAGTTCACCCGCGACCATCCATGCAGCGTAGTCCGCCCACCGCTCGCGCCGCTGGGTGCCGAAGGCTGGAACGCCGTCGGTCCAAACCGGGGCGACCAAGGCGAGACCCGCCGTTTCCACGTCGCGGTCGAGCGTCGGGTCGGCCGCGGCCAGGGCGTCGAGGGCTGCTTCCGGCTCCGCCGCCGCCTCCGCGTAGCCGCGTTGGGCGGCCCGCAGGAAGGCGCGAACGATCTCCGGCTCGCCGGCAACGGTCTCCTCGGCAGTCGCCACGACCAACTCGTAGTACGGCGGAACGCCCCACGCCTCAACCCGGAGAAGGTCGACCGGAAAGCCTTGCCTTTCGGCAAGGATCGTCTCGTGGGTCCAGTAGGCGCCCATGACCGCGTCGACCCGACCCGAGACCAGGGCCGGCACCAGATCGTACCCGACGTCGACCAACTCCACATCGTCGAGGCTCGCGCCGTCGGTCTCCAGCATCGTCGCCAGAAACGCTTCCTGGCTCGGGATGCCGGGGTAGCCGATCGTCCCGCCGACGAGGTCGCCGGGCCTCGCGTAGCCCCGTTCGCGCAGCGACATGAGCCCCAGCAGCGGACGCTGGGCGACCGCCGCGACGGAGACGACCGGCACCTCCGCGGCGCGGGCCAGGAGAAGGTCGGTCTGATAGGAGATGCCGAACGTGTCCCGTCCGGCCGCGACCGTCTGCAGGACGACCGTCGGATCGGCCGGCGTGTAGAGCTCCACCGCCAACCCTTCGGCGGCGAAGTAGCCTCGCTCCCGGGCCAGGAACAGCCCGGCGTGGTTCGCGTTCGGGTACCAATCGAGGGCAACCGTCACGGCAACCGGGGCCTGCGCCGCCGACCCCTTGACGCTGCGGACGGCGCGCGCGACGACAGGGAGGGCGGCCATCAGGGCGAGGGGCCGCAGGAAGCGCCGGCGTGGGATGCGCGGAAGACTCGTCTCGGTGGACGTGGTGAACGGGCGCAACTTGCTCCTCCGGATCCGCGCTCCCCGGCCGACGGGGGCCGCGGAAGGCGCAGGGCGCCGGGGGTGCTAGGAGGGCAAGGCGTGGGAGGGCGTGATCATCCCTGCGCGGGCATTACCCCGATCAGGTTCGACGGTCGGCGGCGGGGCCGTCCGCGGCGCGGACGATCGGGCCACCCTCTCAGCCCGGCTCCCCGAGCTCCCGTTGCGGCGCTGTTCGTTTGTCGGCGCGCAGCGTACGCCGGTGGGGATGGTGCGTCAAGCCGTGCCGAGGATGGCACGGCGACGGGTTGAGGTGCCGCCCCAGCGAGACCAGGTTCGCGGCGACCGGTCACGCTCCGAGCGGGCCGCCCGGCTGGCGCATCGTGGCCGGCCGGGTCGCGCCGAACCGGGCCAGAGCGGTGCGAAGGGGGGTCGACGCAGCTTCCGCCCGGAGTGAGCGCGCCGCCGAGGACACCGGCGCCCATCGTCGCCACGCGAGGAGACCGAGCGCGACCACCAACGCGATCGCGGCAAGCGGGCCGGCGGTATCGAGTCGGTCCCGCCAAGTGCCGTCTGCGGGAGCGGCCTGCAACTGCAGAACGCGGCCCGTCTGGCCGTCGATCGTCATCCGCACGAGATCCCCGGCCCGGAGATCGTCGATCGCCGCGGCGCCCCCGTCCCGAACCAGAAGCGCCCGGTCGTCGAGCGGGAACGAGACGGGGGCCGTCGCGCCGTCCTCGTGGACACCGAGCAGGCCGTCGCGGGAGGCGACGATCGTGCCTCTGACGTCGACCGGGAGGACCGGGACCGCCGCCTGGGCAGGGGCCGGCGCACGCGTCGCACCGGACGCCACGGCACCGCCGTCGGTGGCCCGCGCCGCGTGGACGACCTGGAACGAGACGGCGACGAGCGTCAGAAGCGTGGCGACGAGCCAGCGCCGGAACTCGAAGGTGGAAAAGAGAGAGACCATGCCGAACAACCTCCCGAGGCAACGATGCCGCGTGGTGCGTCGGCGGGGAGGCAGAGGCGGGAACCTCGAACGCGGAGCAAATAAGCAACCAACGTGCCATGCGGTCACAGCGTCGCCCGGTGCTGTGTAGCCGGGATCCTCGTCGAAAGGTTTCGACGGCCCGTCCTGCGCGGCCGGTTGGACAAGAACAAATGTACTATTTTGTGACGGCTCTGTCAAGGGGGCTGTCCCAATATAGCACGTACGTTCGCGGGAAGCGATCCGACGCGTACTTCTGTTCGGCTACCGGGGAGCATCGCCGCCGGCGGGCGCTCGCCGCTTGCCTTTCCGTCCGTCCGCTGCTTCCATATCCGGCAGCGGCAGAGCCGGCGACGGCAGCAAGGGGCATCAGATCACCGCAAAGGAGTGAGACCGTGGTACGGCGCCGGATCGACGCGGCCCATGTCATTGCCTACCAGGACGGCGGGCACCGCCACCTCCGGGAGGGGGTCGTGGTCACGGATGGGGACACCATCGTCCACGTCGGGACCGGGTTCTCTGGGGATGTCGACGAGACGATCGACGCCAGCGGCAATGTGCTGACGCCCGGCTTCGTCAACACCCACGCCCACCTCTACGAGTCGCCGCTCGACAAAAGCTTCGTGGAGGACATGGGGCGCCGGCAGTTCTACCTCTCCGGCTTGTTCGAGTACCTACCGGCTCGCTCGGCCGCGATGGACGAGGCGGCGGCCCACGCTTGCCTCGCTTACTCGATGGCGGAGCTGCTTCGGACCGGGACGACGACGGCCTTGGAGATCGGCTCCCATGGCGAGGAGGCGGTGCGGCAGGCGGAGCGGTTCGGGTTGCGCCTCTACGTCGGCCAGGGCTACCGCTCCGGCCGCTGGTTCACCGACGACGGCCGGCGGGTCGCCTACGCCTGGGACGAGGAGGCCGGGGAGCGCGGACTGGACGCCGCGCTGCGATTTATCGAAGCCTACGACGGGCGGCGCAACGGTCGCATCAAGGGCTTCCTCGCGCCATCCCAGGTCGACACCTGCACCGAGGCGCTCCTCCGTCGGTCCCGCGAGGCGGCGACGAGCCTCGGCGTCCCGCTTACCCTCCACGCCTCGCAATCGGTCAACGAGTTCCAGGAGATGGTCCGCCGTCACGGCCAGACGCCGATCGAATGGCTCGGAACGATCGGCTTTCTCGGCCCGGACGTGATCCTGGGCCACGCCATCGTCGTCGCCGGCGGATCCTGGGCTAACTTCCACGGCGACGATGTCGGGCTCCTTGCCGACACGGGCACCAGCGTCGCCCACGCCGTCTGGGTCTTTGCCCGCCGTGGGATCGCGATGGAGAGCTTTGGGCGTTACCGTGAGCGCGGCGTCAACATGTCCCTCGGCACCGACACCTCCCCGCAGAGCATGATTGAGGCGCTCCGCTGGACGGCCGTCGCGGGCAAGATCGTCGACCGCCGGACGGAGGTGGCGACCGCCGCCGACGTCTTCGAGGCGGCGACCCTCGGCGGCGCCAGGGCGCTCGGGCGGGACGACCTCGGCCGGATCGCCCCCGGTGCCAAGGCGGACCTCCTGATCTGGGAGGGGGAGAGCCTGTTCATGACGCCTCTCCGCGACCCCGTCCGCAACATCGTCTACTCGGCCCAGGCGGAGGATCTGGCCACCGTCCTGATCGACGGCGAGGTGGTGATGCGGGACCGCGTCATCCCCGGGGTCGACGTCGCTGCCCTCGTTCGCGATGTTCAGGCGGCGGCCGGGCGGATGTGGCCGCGTCTCGGCGAGGGCGACTGGGCAGGGCGCGGCGTCGACGAATTGTCGCCGCAGAGCTTTCCGCCCTTCGTCGGCTAGGACTGCCGGTCGGGAAGGGGTGTCAGTGAAGATGCAGTTGCTGGTGGCGGGCGGCGGCACTCGCCGGCCCGCGCCCGCTCGAACGCTGCAACTCGGTCGGACCGCCGCGGAGTTCCGGGGCACGCCCGGTGACGCCGGCACGGCGGAACCGGCCGATGACCTGCCACGCTCCTCGGCCAGCCACGCCTGTCGATCACGGACGCGGTTCGGCTCCGGCTGATCTCGCTGCGCTCAGCCGGAAGGCGAGAACTGCGGGTGATCACGCCGATCTTTTCCGGACGGACCGTGTTGCTGGAGGAGCATCGTCTGGGAGACGACGCCCTCCTGGTTGCCGTCGCCGGCGGCGCAACGGCAGTGGCAGGGCCGACAGCCTGTGATCACGGGCGGCACCTCGACGCCGGTCCGTGGCCGAGCACCGGCAGGTGTTGATGACGGCAACGGCGCCGGCATTCAGGTAGTGTGGGACATCGGCGGCCGCAAGTCGCCGGCGCACAGAGGTTGCCCTCCGATAGGGAGAACGACGATATCGGTTACCGCGCTCACAGCCCCAGGAGATGCGGCGGGGGGACGGCGTCTCTGCGCCCCCCTTACCTCGACGACCCCCGGAGCAGCAGCAGCAGCCCGATTAAAGTCTTCGCCTCCCGAATCTGGTCCGATCCGGGCGCGAGCAGGAGGGGGATCTCGGCGAGGGGCACGGGAACGACGGAGATCAGCTCGTCCGGCGACGGCCCGTTGCCCGCGGGCCGGCAGTCGTCGGCTCGGAACAGCGTCAGCCGCTCGTCGGTATAGCCGGGGCTGGTGTAGTAGGAGACAAGCTCGACGAGCCGGCCGGCGGCGTAGCCGGTCTCCTCGATGAGCTCGCGGCGCGCGGTCTCGATCGGGGCCTCGTCCGGGTCGATGGTCCCGGCCGGCAGACCGAGCAGCGCGCGCCCGATCGCGTGGTGGTGCTGGCGAATCAGTAGCACCCGATCATCAATCGTGATCGGCACGATCGCGACGGCCCCGGGGTGCTCTACCACCTCCCGCACCGTCTCCCGGCCCGACGGCAGCCGGACGGCGTCGACGCGGACCCGGACACGCTTGCCGTCGAAGCCGCGGCTGCTGCCGAGCAGCGCCTCCCGACCCGTCGCGTCCGCTTCCGCGATCGGTTTGCCCAAGGACGGGCTCAGAGGGTCCTTCACCTGGGGGCGGGGGAGAAAGCGATGGCACCCGCGATGGGTGCCGGATGGAGGCGCCAGACGGATTCGAACCGTCGATCAGGGTTTTGCAAACCCGTGCCTTACCGCTTGGCTATGGCGCCACTTGGCTTGAACGAAACGTCCCCGCGATCAGGATTCTACCACGGTGACGCCCGTGGAGACCCCGCCGGATCGCGCGCGTTGGTCACCGGCGGCCGGCGGCGAGAGGCGAACGATCGGACGGCCGTACTCGACGAAGTCGCCGTCCTCGACGAGGAAGGCGGCGACGCGCGCGGCTCGGGGCGCGGTCACCTCGTGGTACGTCTTCATCACCTCCAGGAGCCCCAGGGGCTGCCCTGCTTCGACCAACTCCCCTTCCACGACCAGGGGCGGCCGGTCCGGGGCACTCCGGCGGTAGAACACCCCGAGGACGGGCGCGGTGACCACCTCGTCCGCCGCCTCGGCGCCTCCGGGGTCAGGTGGAGCGGTGTGCTGGGGCAGCCCCCCGTCCTCGTTCCCCGTGTCCGCTCCCCTCGACCCCGTCACCCAGTCGAACTCCAAGCGAAGGCCAAGACTTCCGATCTCGAGTCGGAACGACGAGACCTCCGCGTCCCGAAGCGCCGCTGCCAGGGCGGCGATGGCATCGGGGGTCCACGCGACCGCTTGCGACTCAAGGTCGTCTTCGGCGACGGGCGGTCGAGGTGGAAGACGGGACGCGTCGATCCCCGGAGTGGACGGCCGCGTCGTCACCGTCGCGCTGCCGAGGGCCGCCCTCGCCGCCAGCGTCAGGGACCTGGCCGTCGCGACGTCCACCGCCTCGAACCGGACCGGATCACCCGGCCGGAGCTGACCGAGGCGGTCGAGGTCCGCGCCGATCGCGGTCGCGATCTTCGGGTAGCCGCCGATCGTCTGACGCGCCGCCAGCAGCACGATCGGACGGCCATCGCCCGGCACCTGGACCGCACCGTGGCCGATCCCCTCGGAGACGAGGTCGGCGCCGCGGGCGTGAGCCACGGGCGGTCCGTCCAACCGCAGCCCGGTCCGATCGGAGCGCGGCGCGACGGCGAAGCGGTCGCCGAGGAAGGCAGCGATCCCCTCGTAGGTGAAGCGGTCGAGCTGCGGACCGAGCACGACCCGGATGGGTGCCGCGGGGTCGGACACGGGATGCGGTCCAGCGAGACGACGGCGCATCAGCGCGTTGAACGGCGCGGCGGGTTCCCCGACCGGCAGTCTGTCGCCGGCGCGCAGGGGACGCCCATCCCACCCGCCAAAGCCGCCGAACAGATCCGTGGAGCGGCTCCCCAGCACCGGTTCCACGGCGATCCCGCCGGCGATGCAGAGGTAGGCGCGGACGCCGGTCGTCCCCGCATCGCCGGGCTGGAACACGATCTCGTCGCCGTCGCCGACCAGGAACGGCTCCCATCGCGGCAGGGACGCGCCGTTCAGTGTCGCTCCGAGATCGGCGCCCGTCAGCGCCGCGACGAGTGGACTCGACGCGAGGAGGTGGGAGCCGACCAGCGTCATCTCCAGCGCCGCCGCCCCCGCCTCGTTGCCGACGAGGCGGTTACCCAGGATCAGCGCGCGGCGGTCGAGGGCGCCGCCCGGCGCCACCCCGAACCGCATCAACCCCGGCCGCCCTAGGTCCTGAATCGTCGTCTGAAGACCGGCCCCGAGCACGATGAGAGCTGGGGCTGTCATCGCCGCCCCGCCGCGGCGGGGTGCTCGGCGGCGTCGGCTCCCGCTGCCTGGAAGCGGACTCGATCGCCGGGTCGGAGCAGGAACGGCTCCGGCCGGCCGCGGTCGAAGAGGTGGAGGTGGGTGCGGCCGATCAGGTGCCAGCCGCCCGGCGTCTCCAGCGGGTAGACGCCGGTCTGGGCGCCGCCGATGCCGACCGAGCCGGCGGGGACCTTGGTCCGCGGGTCGGCCCGCCGCGGCGTCGCCAACTCCGGTGGCAGTCCCACCAGGAAGCCGAAGCCCGGCGCAAAGCCCATGCAGGCGACGACGTACTCCGTCTCGGCGTGCCGCCGGACCACCTCCTCTGCCGCGAGTCCCGTGTGCTCCGAAACCGCCGCGAGGTCGGGGCCGTCCTCTCCGCCGTAGGAAACGGGTATGGTGACGAGGCGGGCCGGCACGCTCTGGACGGGAGGGGGCGAGGCGGCAAGGCGCCGTACCGCCTCTGACAACTCCTCCCCGTCGGCGACGGCCGGATCAAAGGAGAGGAGCAGGGTCGTGTAGGAGGGGACGACATCCACCACGCCCGGTAGCGCTGCCGCATCGATCGCTCCGGTCAGCGCCATCACCCGGGCGACGATGGTCTCGTCGATCGCGTCCCCTAGCGCGACTAGGAGGCCGGACTCGGCGACCGGGCGGATCGTGATGCCGTGGGCCGCGTCCACCCCGCTCACCCCGCGCCCAAGGGCCGAACGGTGACCCCGGCGGCGTCGAGCCGCCGGCGGACCGCGCGAGCGATGGCGACGGCCCCGGGCGTATCGGAGTGGATGCACAGGGAGTCGATCGTCAGCTCCAGCTCGCCCCCCTCGATCGTCGGCACCCGGCCGTCGACCACGAGCCGGACCGCCCGCTCGGCCGCCGCCTCCGGATCGTCAATCACGGCGCCCGCCACCCGGCGCGAGACGAGCGTCCCGTCGGCGTGGTAGGCGCGGTCCGCGAACCCTTCCCGGGCCGTCGTCAGGCCGGCCCCGGCCGCTGCCGCGAAGAGGGCCGTCCGGGGTTGGACGAGGAAGATCAACCCCGGGTCGAAGGCCGCCACCCCGGCCACGATCCCCTCCGCCAGGCTGGCGTCCTTGACCGCCCGGTTGTAGAGCGCGCCGTGCGGTTTGACGTGCCGCAGTGGCGCGCCCGCTGCCCGGCAGAAGGCGGCGAGGGCGCCGATCTGGTAGAGGGTATCGGTCCGGGCCTCCTCCGGCGTGACCGCCATCTCCCGCCGCCCGAAACCGACCGGATCGGGGAAGCCGGGGTGGGCACCGATGCCCACGCCACCGTACGCGGCGGCGGCGACCGTGCGAGCCATGACGCGCGGGTCGCCGGCGTGGAAGCCGCAGGCAACGTTGGCGCTCGAGATCAGCGGGAAGAGCTCCTCGTCCGGACCCAGCCGGTAGGCGCCGAAACCCTCGCCGAGATCGCTGTTGAGGTCGATGACGCGGCCACCGGCCATGGTCAGGCCGCTCCCGCCGGGACGAGGACGGCCTTCATGACCGCCCCCGCCGCCACGTCGGCGAGTGCTCGGTTCGCGTCCTCCAGCGGGTAGGGGGTGATCAGCCGGGTGAGGTCGAAGCGGTCCGCGAGCCGCGGCAGGGACTGGATATAGCGGAGATAGTGCGCTTCGGCGAAGGCCCAGGAGCCGGCGACCGTCAGCTGCTTGCGGGTGATGACGTGCGGGTTGATCGGGGTCGCGCCGCGATCGGTGTACTGCCCGAGTACCAGGTAGCGCCCGTTGCGCCGGGCCATCTCGAACCCCTCGGCGACGGCGGCCGGCACGCCGGCGCACTCGAGGACGACGTCGGCGCCGCGCCCGCCCGGCGTCTCCCCGAGGACGAGCGCGATCCGCGCCGCCGGGTCGGCCACGGCGAACAGGTCGACGTGGACATCGCCGACCCCAAGCTCCCGCGCCAGGGCGAGCCGGCTCGCCGGGCCGCCGACCACGATCACCTTCGCCGCGCCCGAGAGGTGGGCGTACATCGCGGCGGCGATGCCGACCGGACCGCTCCCCTGGACGACGACCGTCTCACCGGCCCGGACGCCGATCACGTCGAGCACCCCATGGACCGCGGTCGGCCCGGCGCAGCCGAGCGCGATGGCCCGTTCCGGCGGGGTGCCCACGGGGAGCTTGAAGACGGCGGTGCCCGGCTGCAGGTAGACCGCGTCGGCCCATCCCCCGGAGAGGTGGGGCCACTCGTCGAACCGCTGGTTGATCCCGTAGACGCGGCGTGTCTCGCAGAGGGTGCGCTCCCCCTCCACCACGCACCAGTGGCAGCGACCGCACGGGATGCTCGACGCCCAGGCGATCGCGTCCCCCTCGTGGAGCGGCACCCCCGTGAAATCGGACGTTACCCCGTCCCCCAATCGGACGACGCGGCCGACCGCCTCGTGGCCGAGGATCACCGGTGTCGGGATCGGCAGATTGCCGTGATGAAGGTGGACGTCCGTGCCGCAGACGCCGGCCATCTCGACCCGCGCGATCAGCGCACCCGGTTGGGGGGCGGGCACCTCCGCCGTCTCGACGACGAGCGGTTCGCCGAACGCTCGAAGGACCACGCCCCGGCTGACCATCGCCGCCATGCCGTCTCCCCGCCGACGCCCCGTGGAGCCGGGTACGCTCAGCCGCGCGGCGCCCGATACCCGGCGGCCGTTGCGGCATCCTCGCTCGCGAAGCAGAACTCGGGGACTGTCCGGTCGTACGACGCCTGCCCCGGCCGATGGTAGATCAGCGAGTCGGCGTTCCCCTTGATCGGGTGGTCGGGGGGGCAGGTCGCCGTCCCGTCCCCGGCCACCGCGCCCGCGGGGACCCGCGGCCCATCATCACGGACCGTGATCGGCGCCCCCGTGCCGACGATCGGTCGATCCGGGACCGGCTCCTCCGAGATCGGCGCGGCCGTCGACGGCGGCTCGCTGGCGACGGCCGATACGGGATGGGTCGGCGGTGGCGGTGCGCTCGGCGGAGAGGGTGGCGCTGGCGCCTGGGAAGGGGACGGGGACGGCTCCGCGCCGGCGTTCACCCCGATGGACCGTGGTGTGCTCTCGGCCGTCGCGGTCGCCCCCGGTGAAGGGGCCTCGGTCGGGACGGTGGGCGCGACCGGGGATGCGGGCGGCCCCGTGGAACCGGTCGCTGCCCCGTCCGTCGGCTGGGCCGCCGGCCGCGCCGGATCGCGCCGCTCGGTCCAGGCGATCGCGAGCGCCGCTGCCCACGCGAGGGCGTTGAGGAGACCGAAGATGCGGGACATGGGGCCTCCGTTTCGCTGACCGCCTCTAGCCCGGCGGCGGACCACCATTCTACCGCCGTCGCATCCGGCGACGCGCCCTTCCCGCGCGGGGCGCGGCGGGCGTTGGAAACAGAGCGGGGCGGGGTGCCGAAGCACCCCGCCCCGTGGTTCGTGGTCCTGGGGACCTACTTGTCGCTCGGCCGGATGAGGCGGTGGTAGAGGCCGAACAGGATAAAGGTCGGCGGCCATTGACCGATGAAGATCGCCAGATTGTCCTTTTTGCTGATCTTCATGATCGCCGACAGCCCGATCGAGCCGAGCGCCAGCCAGTACCACGTCTCCTCGGGGATGTTGTCCGTCACGCGGAAAAACTGCTGCTGCGTCGTCTCCTTCTGCACCGACTTCGCCATTCGAGATGGTCCTTTCCGTCGTTCCACCCCCCACGCGGGAGGCTCCGTCTTCGTACCTTTTCCAATCGTTGCACGGAAGATGCCACGACCGGTGGGGGCCGCGACGATCCGTGCCGACCGGTGCCGCCGTGGTAAACTTGGCACGTTATGGAAGCCACACTTGCACGTCCCGAACTGGACCGGACAGCCGGCCGAACCGAGCCTGCCGCGGCTCGGCCGGCCCGGATTCCGCGCGCCGAGCGGCCGCTTGGTCTCTACGACGCGACGCTCGAGGAGTTGGAGGAGCGCCTGCGCTCCGCCGGTGAGGCGGCGTACCGTGCCCGTCAGCTTTACGGATGGGCGTACAAGCGGCTGGCGGCCGACTACGGTGCGATGACGAACCTGCCGGTCGCGCTGCGCGCCCGGCTTACCGCTTCGCTGCCGCTCTCGACGCTGTCACCCGTGCGGGAAATCGAGGCCGACGCGGGCGAGACGATCAAAACGCTCTACCGGACCGCCGACGGGGAGTTGATCGAAACCGTCCTGATGCTCTATCCCGACCGTGCCACCGTCTGCGTCTCCTGCCAGGTCGGCTGCGCCGTCGGTTGCGCGTTCTGCGCCACCGGGCTGGGCGGGCTGACGCGAAACCTTTCGGCGGGGGAGATGGTGGCCCAGGTGGTCGGCGCGGCGCGAAGCGCCCGGGCGCGCGGCCGGGCGGTGACCAACATCGTGATGATGGGGATGGGCGAGCCGCTCCAGAACTACGCGTCGACGATGAAAATGGTCGCCATCTTGCACGACGCCCACGGCATGAACTTTGGCGCCCGCCGGATCACGGTCTCGACCTCCGGCGTCGTGCCCCGGATCGACGCCCTCGCAACCGAGCCGTACCCCGTCAATCTCGCCGTCTCCCTCCATGCCCCGAACGACGAGATGCGCGATCGGTTGGTGCCGCTGAACCGTCGGTACCCGATCGCCGCCCTGCTCGGTGCCTGCCGGCGCTACATCGCCGCCACGGGCCGCCGCGTCTCCTTCGAGTACGCGTTAATGCGCGGCATCAACGACAGCGAGGAGACGGCGGGGGAGCTGGCGGTGCTGCTCCGCGGCATGCTCTGCCACGTCAACGTTATCCCGCTCAACCCGGTCGACCTGTTGCCGTACGAACGGCCCGATCGTGACGGGATCGAGCGGTTCGCGACGACGCTCCGGGACGCCGGCATCCCGACGACCGTCCGCTACTCCCGGGGCGTCGAGATCGCGGCCGCCTGCGGCCAGTTGCGCGCCCAGGAACCGGCGGGCTGACTCGCTTCCCCCGTGTCGCCTCAACCGATCCCCGTCAGCGCAACCAGCAGTTCCTCGCTCGACGGCGTGTCGCTGGCGTGGCGGCCCGGCCTCGCATAGCGAACCGTCCCGGAGCCGTCGATCAGGAATGCCCCCGGCAGTTGGCGGACGTTCCCAACCACCCGGCCGCCACGGGCCCCGCCGACGAGTGCCCGGACGATGGCCCGTCCCGTCTCCCCGTTCAGGAACGCCTTGGCGTCCCCCTCCATGAGACCGTACGTGGCGTAGGCCCGCCGAGCCGGGTCCGCGAGCACCGGGTACGGCAGGTTTAACGCGGCGACGAAATCGGCCGCGTGCTTCGGGGTTCCCTGCCCGACGGCTACCACCGTCCCCCCCGCGTCGACGAACCGTCCGTGGGCATGGCGCAACTGCGCCGCCTGCTCGCGGCAGAGCGGTCAGCCGAAGTGCCGCAGAAAGACGATCACCAACGCCCGCGGCGCCGAGGACCAGAGGTCGGAGAGCCGAACCTCGGCGTTCCCCGCGTCGCGAAGCGTGAGGTCGGGCGCGGAGGCGCCGACCACAACATCGGACGGTGTCAGGATAGCGGTCATGATCGGATTTCTCCTGACGGTCCATGACGTTCCCTCGGGTAGCGCCGCTCGCGACCCAAGGTCGATCTGGGGACGGTACCATGCGCTTCGACGCTCACGGCCGTGCCGGGCTACCGGCAGCACCGGACCCCTGGGCGACGCTGGGGCGCACGGCCGGTCATGCACCGTGCCCACGCGGGGAGTCGTCACGCCTCGGGCGTGCGGGACATGACCGGAACGACCGCAGGGAGCAACACGGTGGAGTATCTGTGGGTCGGCGTCGGCGGGCTGCTCGGGGCGAACGCGCGCTTTGCGGTGGGTCGACTGACCGCC